>NZ_MWJN01000001.1:0-321219 GCF_002027145.1 Microbispora sp. GKU 823
CCCGGCACGACAGCTCCCGCACCCGCCCGTACGACACCCGGCCCCCCGGCGTCACCAACGCCGTACGCCCCGGATCGACCCCGTCCAGGAAACGCGCGGAGATATTGAATTCGGCGGGATAGGAGCCGCCTTCGGGAATTGCCGGAAGGGGCGGGCTGCTGAGGATCGTCATTTTCCAGCACACCTTTTCTCGAACCGGAATTGTTCGTCACGCACCACTCACCGTGCTCCTCGACGACCCCCGCGACCAGGCGAATCGGCGGCAGCAAGATGCCCGCAGCTGTCACCTTCCTGCCACCGCACGGCAACACCCGAGCGACCGTCAGGGGGCGTTATCGCAGATTGCTGAATATGCCGCCGCGCGTTGACCTGGCCCTGGCGCGGCGTGCTTCACTTGTCCTGCACCGGCATGTGCTTGTCCGCAGACACGAGCCAGTGCCGGACACCGGGGCAGCCGGGGCGGCCTCGCCGCCGGAGGTCCCAATCACGGTCCGGGGTCCGTGACGAGGAGGGACGGATGGCGACTACCCCTGGAGTCTCCCGGCCGGCGACCGCGGGCAAGTCCTGGTCGCCCGGGCCCGCCGGTGAGGTCGCCGAATGTCTCGGCGGCGGGGTGCACCTCGCCTACGCCGAAGGGCCGGTGTCCGGATCCGTCACCGTCGCCGCCGCCTTCACTCCGGAGGCCGCGCTGGCCCGGGCGCGCACGCGCGCCGCCGCTCTGGACGCCCTGCACGAGGTTCCGGCGAGCCTTCCGGCCTCGCCGGCCGCCCGGCGGCTCACCCTCGCCGACTTCATGGTGGAGCCGCCCGCCGACGACACCCCCGCCCGCGTGCCGGGTGTCGGCCTGCTCAGCGGCGACGAGTACCTGCTTCCCGCCGAGGTCGTCCAGATCGGAGGGCGTGACGGCGGGGTCGAGCCGACGACGGTGGGAGTGGTGGAGGAGGACGTCTCCGCGGCGGTCGCCGACCTCCTCGCGCACGACGTGGTGATCCGATGGTGGGAGAGCCCGCGGATCCCGCTCCTGCGGATCTCCGAGCATCTGGGCGGGCTGCTCCCGCCCGGTCTGCTGTCCGCCGCGCGCACGCTGGGCCTGCGGATTCCGGCGTTCGTGCTCCCGGGCGCCGACTTCCGGATCGGCCTGGTGGGGGTGAGCGGCGAGGGCACGACGGTGGCCGCGGCGGCGGGCCGCACGGTCGAGATCGCGATCGGCGAGGCCTTCCTGCGGGCGATGGCGGCCCGGGCCCAGCCGTGGGTCACGTTGCCCGCGACGGACTCCCTGCGGCGCCTCACGGTCTGGCACCGGGAGGCCGACTACCTCGCCTACCTGGAGCGCTCGGCCGTCGACGCCGACCCCGCCGCGCTCGACGACGCCGTGCTGTGGGAGAGCGCGCTCGACTGGCCGGACATCGCCTGCCGCCGCTTCGGGCACGAGCCGGTCGTCGTCGGGCCGGGCACGCCCGCCGGGCCGGTCAAGGTGGTCTGCCCGGGCGCCGCCTGCTACCGGACCGCTCCGCCCGGCTTCATGCTGCCCTGCCCTGTGCCGTGAGGAGCCCGTCCACCATGTCTCCCCGTCCGCGGGAGCGGGCGCTTCCCGGCGCGCTCACCCGTCCCGCCGCGCCTCCCGACCGGGTCATCCGGTACGGAGACCACCCCGACCAGATCATCGACGTACGGCAGGACGGGGACCGCCCGGATGCGCCCGTCGTCGTCCTGCTGCACGGCGGGTTCTGGCAGGCGGCGTACGACCGGTGTCACACCCGGCCGATGGCGGACGAGCTGGCCCGCAACGGCTACGTGGTGTGCACGCCGGAGTACCGCAGGATCGGCCAGCCGGGCGGTGGTCACCCCGGAACCTTCGACGACGTGGCGGCCGCGGTCGACGCCGTGCTGGCCGATCCTCCCACCGGGGGCGGCGTCGTGCTCGCCGGTCACTCGGCCGGGGGTCACCTGGCGCTGTGGTCGGCGCTGCGGCACCGCCTGCCCGCCACGTCGCGCTGGCAGGCGCGGCCGCGGATCCGGGGGTGCGTGGCGCTGGCGCCCATCGCCGACCTCGGCCGCGCGATCGAGCTGGGGCTGGGCGACGGCGCCGGCCGCGAGCTGCTGGCCGATCGGCTCGGCCTGCTGGCGGACACCGACCCGATGCGGCTGCTGCCGTCCGGGCCGGGCACGCTCGTCCTCGTGCACGGGACGGCGGACCGGCTGGTGCCGGTCGAGCTCAGCCGCCGCTTCGCGGCAGGGGAGCCGTCCGCCACGCTGATCGAGCTGGAGGGCGCGGGGCACTTCGGGCTGATCGAGCCGCTGTCGCGGTCCTGGCCCGCCGTCCTGGACGCCATCGGCCTGGTCGCGGGCAGGGCGGCCCTGCCGAGACCTCCCAGGACCTAGTTCCTCCGGTCGCCGCGGTCGCCGTCGCGCTCGTACACCAGACACCACAGCATCCGGTTGAACTGCTCTCGCTCGTCGGGGTTCAGCGGGGTGAGGAAATCGTCGAGGGCCCCGAGCATGGCCGGGCCGAGCTTGTGCCGCAGCAGCGACTGTCCCTCGCCCGTGAGCGCGATCGCGTACTTGCGCCGGTCTCCGGGGTCGCGGGAGCGCCGCACGAGGCCGAGCCGCTCCAGCCCGTCCACCACGCTGACCATCGTCGTCCGGTCGATGCCGTGGCTGCGGGCGAGCTGCTGCTGGGATTGCGGGCCCATCGCGTCGATGGCGGTGAGCACGATGAAATCCTTCGACTTCAGCCCGAAGGGTTGCATCGCCGTTTCGAAGATCTCGGCGAAAAGGTTGGTGGCCTTGCTCATCAGAACGCTGGTGGAGCTGGACAGGAACCCGGGCGTGGACAGGTCGGCGGGTGCGGAGAGATTCGTGCGAGGGGAATCAGTGCTCACGTCTGTCCCTTCGATCGCCGTTTCCGGTCAGCTATGCGAGGGCGTCCGTACCAAGCAGGGCCTGCCATATATCGGAAGAGTGTCACACGTGTGTTTTGGGTCGCGCAATGGCGGACAGCGAATCGTCAGGTCTACTGATTGACACGCTTCCGATCGTCAGCAACACTGACGATATGGGAGGCGGAAGGTTGAGAGTGGTGTCCGCCCCCGGTGAGGAGAGACCATGTCGGTGGGAAAGCCGGAGAAGTCGGCGGGACGGTCCGGTTCCGTTGGCGGCATCACCTGGGACGAGGCGGCGGAGTCCCCGGTCGCCGCGGAAGCCGCCGAGGCGCCGGACGGACGGGAAGGCTGAGCGGTAGCCGGCGGAGGAAGGGATCCACGCGTGGAGGGAGACGGACGACTCGCCGCCCCGGTCTCGGGGCCGCTCGCCACGTCCGTCTGCTGGCTGCTCGGCGACGCGGCCCGCGAACTGACCCAGGAACTGGAGCGGGTTCTGCGGAAGGACGACCTGCGCTGGCGCGACTACGGCGTGCTCGTGGTCCTGGAGGCCGCCGGGCCGCTGTCGCAGCAGGAGATCGGGCGGCGCCTGTCCGTGGACCGGTCGACCATGGTCCACGTGATCGACGTGCTGGAGGAGCGGGGACTGGTGGCCCGCGCCCGTGACGCCGCCGACCGCCGGGCCTACTCCATCCGGCTCACCGACTCCGGCCGCGCGCTGCTCGTGGACGTGCTCCACCCCGCGACCGAGGCCGTACAGGAACGGGTCCTCGGCGGCCTGGCCGCCGAGGACCGGATGCACCTCAACCGTGTTCTTGCGCAGTTGGCGGCAGGTCGCTGACGGGGCAATTTGCGAGAAGGTACTGACTATCTACCTCTTGATAGTTTGGGAATACGCATATTGCCGTCGATCCCTTAGCGAGCGGGCTGGGCGCATGCCGGGAGGTGTGCCATGGACATTTCCGTCATCGGTGTCTCGCCCGAAGGGGTGGAGATCTACCGGTACTTCCTGCGGCACCGCGGCGAGGGAGTCGGCGACGCCCGTAAGGCGCTCGGCCTCGACCCCGACACGGTCGAGGCCGCCGTCGAGGAACTGGAGCGGCTGTCCCTGCTCGACCTCAGGGACCGGCACAGGGTGGTGGCCACCGAGCCGAGGGTCGGCATCGAGCGCCTCATCGAACAGCGCCTGAACGAGCTCAACGCGGAGATCCGGCGGGTGCTCGCGGCGAGGGACGCCATCGCCGTCTTCATGGAGGACCAGCAGCAGGGGGAGCGCACGGCGACCGCACTCGACATCGAGCGCGTGGAAGGGCTGGAGCGGGTCCGGGAGCGCCTGGACGACCTGGGTTTCTTCTGTTACAAGGAGACCCTCTGCCTGCATCCCGGCGGCCCGCTGTCCCGGGGCGCCATCGAGACGGCGATGCCGCTGGACACCCGCTCGCTGCGGCGGGGGCTCGCCGTCAAGGCGGTGTACCACCCCAAGGCGCTGGACGACTCCCTGATGGCCGCCTACCTCCGCGACATCGTCGGCCTCGGCGGCCAGGTGCGCATCACCGAGGAGCCGATGGACCGGATGGTGGTCTTCGACCGGAGCGTGGCCGTCGTGCCGATCCACCCGAAGGAGTCGGCCCGGGGCGCGCTGCTGGTGCGGGAGCCGGGACTGGTATCCCAGCTGGTCACCTATTTCGACGGCGTATGGGAAGCGGCCACGGATTTCCGCGAGTACACCGAGCCGTCGAAGGAACCGCCGCTGCTGTCCGATCTGGAAAGGCGGGTCCTGGCCGTCATGGCGACCGCCGACAAGGACGAGATCGCGGCCCGCGAAATCGATGTGTCCGTACGGACCTACCGCCGTTATGTGGCCGACCTGATGGCGCGGCTGGGCGCCGTCAACCGTTTCCAGGCGGCGCTGCGGGCCAAGGAAGAGAAGTGGATCTGACGCCGCGCGCGGTGTGAAGGCGTTGGGCTCGAAGTTGCGTTTCCGGCGTTTCCGCCGTGGGCCGGGCGTCCCCGGCCGTCGGCGTGCCGGTCTTTCACCGAATCGCGCCTGTGGATGCCACGGGTAGTGCAGCGGCGCGTCAGTCCCAGGTGGTGCCGTTGCCCTGGGAAGCGGAGTCCCACGTGGTGCCGTCCTCGTCGGCCGGCGCGCTGTCCCAGGTGGTGCCGTTGCCGTTGGCCGGCGCGCTGTCCCAGGTGGTGCCGTCGCCCTGGGGAGCGGAGTCCCACGTGGTGCCGAGGCGGCCAGCACGGGGGCGTCCCAGGTGGTGCCGCCCCCCTGCAGCCCGCCCATCCCGACGGCGCAGGCGATGGCGCCGGAGACGATCGCGATCGAGAGACGGGTGATGTTCATCGGCGAAGCAATCCGGGTGTTCATTTCTTCACTCTTTTCTGTGGGCTGTTTGTTCTCGCACCATCGACTCTGCGGTTCGCACAGCCCCGGAACCAGGCAATCCGGCGGCAGCAAGGTGCCGGGCGGTTGCAGTTTCCTGCCACGGTCTCCGGGATGACCGCCGTGGCGGCGTCCGCATGCTGCCCCCCGGGGTGCGGCGCATCTGTCCGGCTGCCCCGGAAAGGCCCGGCTCATTCCGGTCCCCGTCCGCTTTCCGACAATCCGGTAAGACCGGCCGCACGGTGGTCAAAGCACACACAGAGATGACAGTCCGGAGGCGCCCGTCCTTGACTGGAAGGAATTGAAAGGAGTCGGCGAAATGCTGGTCACCGTCACCGGTGGGACCGGGTTCCTGGGCGCCCACACCGTTGCCGGGATCCTCCGGGCGGGTCATCGGGTCCGCCTGCTCGTGCGCGACCCGTCCACGGTGGACCGGGCGCTGGCGCCGCTCGGCGCCGACCTCGGCGCCGTCGACGCGGTGCCGGGCGACGTCACCGACGAGGCTGCTGTGGCGCGGGCGGTGCGCGGCGCCGACGCCGTGCTGCACGCCGCCTCGGTGTACTCCTTCGACAGCAGGCTGCGCCCGGTGATGCGGCGGGTCAACGAACACGGGACGGAGGTCGTGCTCGGGGCCGCCCGCCGGGCCGGCGCGTATCGGGTCGTCCACGTCTCCAGCGTGGTGGCGATGTTCCCCGCGGCGGGACGCGTGATCGACGAGCGCTCGCCGGTCGGCCGTCCCCGGGACACGTACATGGCGACCAAGGCCGCGGCGGAGGCGGTCGCCCGGCGGCACCAGCGCGAGGGCGCGCCGGTGGTGATCACCTACCCGCCGGCCCTGCTCGGCCCGCACGACCCGCGTCTGGGCGACCAGACGTCCCGGATGCGCGACGCGCTGCGCGGGCTGATGCCGATCTGGCCCCTGGGCGGATTCCCCGTGGGCGACGTACGGGACACCGCCGCGCTGCACGCCCGGCTGCTCGGCATGCCGGAACCCGGCGCCGGCCGTCTCTTCGGACCGGGCCGTTACGTCTCCACCCGCGAGTACGTGCGCACGTTGCGCGAGATCACCGGGCGGGCCCTTCCCACGGCTTTCCTGCCTGCCCGGATGATGCTCCCCGTCGGACGCCTCACCGACCTCGTGCAGCGCGTCGTGCCCTGGCACATCCCCGCCGAGTACGGCGCCATCTACACCTGCGCGTGCGCGACCCGGCCCGCCGAGGGGGTCGACACCCTCGGGATCGAGGCCCGCCCGCTCGCCGAGACCTTCGCCGACACCGTGCGCTGGCTGCGCGACCACGGCCACCTGTCCGCCCGGCAGGCCGGTCTCGTCGGACAGGCGGGTCCGGCCGTGCCGCGGGGAGCGTCCCGGAGGGCGCCCGCCGGCCACGCCGGGACCCTCGTCCTCGACGGAGAGGAGCGTTCATGACGATCACCAACGACCCCGTTCTGCTCGGCCTGCCCCGGCAGCCGGGAGAGGGCGCTGCGGCCGGGCCCCCGCGTACGGGCGACCGGGGTGAGGCGGGCCGGCGGCAGGAGCCGGAGGCGCGGACCGTCCCCACGATGCGGTCCCTGCGCGAGCGGCGCGACGCCCTGCGTGACGACATCGTGACCGGCAACCCCGCCGCGGTCGACCGGCAGCACTCGCTCGGCAAGCTGACGGCCAGGGAACGGCTCGGCCTGCTGCTGGACGAGGACTCGTTCGTCGAGATCGACATGTACCGCCGGCACCGGGCGCACGGCCTGGGCCTGGAGGAGCGCCGCCCGCACACGGACGGCGTGGTGACGGGCTCGGGGACGATCCACGGCCGCCGTGTCTTCGTCTACGCCCAGGACTTCACCATCTTCGGCGGCTCGCTGGGCGAGGCCCACGCGCTCAAGATCCAGAAGGTGATGGACCTCGCCGTCTCCACCGGGAACCCGTTCATCGGCCTCATCGACAGCGGCGGCGCCCGCATCCAGGAGGGCGTGCTGTCGCTGAACGGCTACGGCGGCATCTTCCAGCGCAACGTCCAGGCGTCCGGCGTGATCCCCCAGATCAGTGTGGTGCTCGGGCCGTGCGCCGGGGGAGCCGCCTACTCGACGGCGCTGGCCGACTTCACCTTCATGGTGCGGGACACGGCCCAGCTCTACCTGACCGGCCCCGACGTCGTGGAGGCGGTGAGCGGGGAACGGGTCACGCACGCGGAGCTGGGCGGCGCGCAGGTCCACGCCCGGCGGTCGGGGATCGCCACGTTCGTGCACGACGACGAGGAGAGCTGCCTGGAGGACGTCCGCTATCTCGTCTCGATGCTGCCCGCCAACAACATGGAGCCGCCGCCCCGCGGGCCGTCCAGGGACGCCTCCCGCGATTCGCGGCCACGGCTGGCCGAGCTCGTCCCCGCCGACCCCAAACAGCCGTACGACATACGCGAGGTGATCGCGGAGATCGTGGACGACGGGGAGTTCCTGGAGCTGCACGAGGCGTGGGCGCGGAACGTCGTCTGCGCGCTCGCCCGTGTCGACGGCGAGGTCGTCGGCCTGGTCGCCAACCAGCCCATGGTGCTGGCCGGGGTGCTCGACGTCGACGCATCCCAGAAGGCCGCGCGGTTCGTCCGGTTCTGCGATGCCTTCAACATCCCGCTCGTGACCCTGGTCGATGTGCCCGGCTTCCTGCCCGGCACCGGCCAGGAACACGCCGGCGTCATCCGGCACGGGGCCAAGCTGCTCTACGCCTACTGTGAGGCGACCGTGCCCCGGATCCAGGTCATCCTGCGCAAGGCGTACGGCGGCGCGTACATCGTCATGGACTCCAGGTCCATCGGCACGGACCTGTCACTCGCCTGGCCCTCGAACGAGATCGCGGTGATGGGCGCCGAGGGCGCGGTCAACGTCGTCTACCGCAAGGAACTGGCCGCCGCCGGCGACCCGGCCAGGCGGCGCGCGGAACTGATCGACACCTACAGGGGGGAGCTCGCCCACCCCTACTTCTCCGCCGAGCGGGGCCTGGTCGACGACGTCATCGACCCCGCGGACACCCGCTCGGCCGTAGCCCGCGGCCTGGCCATGCTGCGCGACAAGCGCGGGCCCGTCGTACGGCGCAAGCACGGGAACGTGCCTCTGTAGTCCTGCCCGCCGTCCCCTGACGCCCGGAACCCGCCACCGGCGGGCCGGGCGTTTCGGCATGCCCTCGTAGCACCTCCGGATCTGACAGCTTGCGGTTACCCGCATGCAGCTTGCTGCCGCCTCCGCACCTGGTCTCCGGCACCGCCCCGAAGCACAGTGAAGGTGTCGGGTTCGCACGTCGGAGCGGCTGGAGGCGGGAGAAGGTTCGCAGGTCATGGTTTATCAACTGACGATGCGGCGGAGCGCGCCGTGGTCGGCACCCACCTCGCCGGTCGACGGGATACGCGTGCTGGCTCTTCTGCCGCGGCGATGGCAGAAGGACCTGAGCCAGGTGGCCGGCGAGATCGTGATCCGGATCAGCGCCGGCGAGGAGGCGACGAGCGAGGACGTCCACGCCGAGGTGGAGCGGGCCCTCGCCAGCTCTGAGGTCAGCCATCTGGAACTCGTGGCCTGCCGCCCGCTGGCGGCCGGGCCCCCCAAGTGAACGGGCCGAGGAGTGACCGGCGGGGCTTGACCGTCGGACATGACGTAGGAGAGGAGAAGGACCAATGGTTGTCTCTGTCTTGCAGGCGGGCGAGTGCCGCGTGTGGTGGGCGGATCCGCGGAACGAGACGATCGACACCCTGACCGAGCCGCTCAGCGTGGTGGAGCTGGAAAGGGCGGCGCGCTTCCGGCGCGACGCCGACCGCCGCCGGTTCCTGACCGGCGCCTGGCTGCTGCGAGTGGCGGCGGGGGCCCGGCTCGGAGTCGGTCCGGAGGACGTGGTGGTCGACCGGACGTGTCCCGACTGCGACAAGCACCACGCCGGCCGAGGATCGTGGCGGGCCAGGTCCGGTCCCTGCACGCTTCGATCTCCCACTCCGGCGACCGGGTCGCCGTGGCCCTGACCGCGGAGGCGCCGCTGGGGGTCGACGTGGAACAGGTGGAGTCCACGGGCTCGGTGGAGGATCTCGTGAAGTGCGCGCTCACCCCGAGCGAGCGCGACGCCGTGCTGAGGCTGCCGGAGTCCGAGCAGTACGAGGCCTTCGTACGCGTCTGGGTGTGCAAGGAGGCGGCGCTCAAAGCCACCGGGCACGGCCTGCGCGTCTCCCCGCACCTCGTGGAGTTCGACGTGGCGGAGGACCCGCCCGTCCTGCTGCGCTGGCCGCTGGACATCCCCCCGGAGACCGTGCGGATCCACCGGCTGGACCCCGGCCACGGATACGCCGCCGTCGTCGCGCTGCTGAGCGGGGACCGTGAGGTGGAGGTGCTGGAGTCGGCCCCGATCGAGCACGAGCCGCTCTCCGTTGACCCGTCCCGGCGGGCCGCGTAGAACCGGACAGCAGAGGGACATGAATTCTCGTGAAGACATTCGTTCTGATTCCGGGCCCCTGGATGGGGGCGTGGGCGTGGGAGCCGGTGGCGCGGCGGCTGCGCGGCTACGGCCACCGCGCTCTCCCGGTCACGCTGCCCGGACTGTCCCGCGCCGACACCGACGTCTCGGCGGTCGGGCTGGACACGCATGTGGGGACCGTCCTCGCGCTGCTGGAGGCGGAGGACCTCCACGACGTCGTCGTCGTGGGCCACAGCTACTCCGGCATCGTGGCCGGCCAGGCGGCCGACCGCGCCTTCCACCGGGTGGCGCGGACGGTGTTCGTCGAGGGTTTCCTGCCGCATCACGGCAAGTCGATGCTGCACGCCTTCCCCGAGCGCCAGCACGCCGCGGAGCTGCGACTCATCGAGGACAACAACGGACGCTGGCCGCCGCCCGACGCCCAGGTGGTGGCCGAGGGCCAGGGCCTGTCGCTGCGGCAGGCGCGGCAGATGACCGAGCGCTTCGTCGGCCACCCGGGGCGCACGATCGCCGAGCCCGCCGTCCTGACCCGGCCCCTGGAGCAGCAACGCGCCACCTACATCATCTGCTCGCTGGAACACTTCGGCGGCCGCATCGCCGACGACGTGCGCGCCATGCGCGGGCTGCCGAACTGGCGGTTCGAGACGCTCGACACCGGGCACTGGCCGATGATCTCGGCTCCCGCCCGGCTGGCCGAGGTGCTGCACCGGACCGCCGGATAGAGGCCTTCCGCCTCCGTCGGCGCGCCGCCCCGGTAATCGCCTGCATCCGGGGTAACTTCGGCATCATGGCCACCCGTACGTCCGGACAGGGGTCCGGCAAGCGCCCCGCGTCGCGCTCCGGATCCCGTACGGCTTCCCCGAAGCGATCCCCGGCGGGTTCCCGAGGCAGGGCGGCGCCCAGGCCCAGGCCCGCGCCCAAACGGCCGGTCGCCACCGGGCAGGACCCGATCAGCTGGTTCTTCCTCGTCATCGGCAAGCTCGTCATCGGCATGTGGATGCTGGTGGCGAACGGCGTGGGCGCGGCGGCGCGGGCGCTCGGGCAGGGAGCCCGCGACCTCGACCCCATGCACCGCCGAGACGGGCAGGGCCTGTCGGTGCTCGCGGGCGCCATCGTGCTCGCCGCCCTGACCTGGCGGGACACCAAGACGGGCTTCGCCGCGTTCGTCGACGCCGTGGTGCGCGGGACGGTGGGATCGCTCGCCTGGGCGGTGCCCGTGCTGCTCGCGGTGCTCGCCTGGCGGCTGCTGCGCCACCCCGACCAGAACGCCGAGACCGGCAGGATGGGCATCGGCTGGACCGCGCTGCTGGCCGGGATCCTCGGGATCGTGCACGTCGCCCACGGCACGCCGTACCCCTCAGGCGGGCCCAACGACGGCATGGACAACGTGTCGGCGGCGGGCGGCATGATCGGCTTCATCGTCTCGGCTCCGCCGTCGAGCATCCTGCCGGCGTTCATCACGATCCCGCTGCTGCTGATGCTGTCCGGTTTCGGCCTGCTGGTGATCACCGCGACCCCGGTGCACCGCATCCCCGAACGTCTCGCCGAGATCCAGCACATGCTCTTCCAGCGGCCGGAGGAGACCGGGGAGCGCCGCAAGGCCCCCGCGCCGGCCAGGAAGCGCACGCGCAAGCAGCAGGGCGGCGGGCGCGACGCGGCCGAGGGCGGCGACAACATCAAGCCGTACGACACGCCCGTGCTGTCGGAGAAGGACCACTCGCCGGAGATCGTCCCCGGCCTCGTGGACGACGTCGTGGAGTCGGCCGAGCCGACCGAGCCGGAGATATCCAAGCCGGCGCCCCAGCCTCCGCTGCCGACCCCCGCGCCGCGCAAGGTGGAGCAGCTCGTCCTGTCCAGCCAGGAGGGGCCCTACACGCTGCCGGACCTCACGCTGCTGCGGCCGGGCAGCGCGCCCAAGCAGGAGACCAAGGCCAACCGGACGGTCGTGAACGCGCTGACCAGCGTGCTGGAGCAGTTCTCCATCGACGCGCAGGTCGTCGGCTTCACCCGGGGTCCGACGGTGACCAGGTACGAGATCGAGCTGGGCCCGGCCGTCAAGGTCGAGAAGGTCACCGCGCTCACCAAGAACATCGCCTACGCCGTCAAGTCCGCGGACGTCCGGATCCTGTCTCCCATCCCCGGCAAGTCGGCGATCGGCGTGGAGATCCCCAACGTCGACAAGGACCTCGTGTCGCTCGGTGACGTGCTGCGCTCGCAGGTGGCCCAGGCCGACCACCACCCGATGATCGTCGGCCTCGGCAAGGACGTCGAGGGCCGCACCATCGTGGCCAACCTGGCCAAGATGCCGCACATCCTCATCGCCGGCGCCACCGGCGCGGGCAAGTCGACCTGCATCAACGGGCTGATCTCCTCGATCCTCCTGCGGGCCACGCCCGACGAGGTCCGCATGGTGCTGGTCGACCCCAAACGGGTCGAACTCAGCTCGTACGAGGGCATCCCCCACCTCATCACGCCCATCATCACCAACCCGAAGAAGGCCGCCGAGGCCCTCGAATGGGTGGTGGGCGAGATGGACCGGCGGTACGACGACCTCGCGGCCAGCGGCTTCCGGCACGTGGACGACTTCAACAAGGCCGTGCGCGCGGGCAAGCTGGTGCCGCCGCCGGGCAGCGAGCGGGTCTACCAGCCGTACCCCTACCTGCTGGTGATCGTGGACGAGCTGGCCGACCTCATGATGGTCGCGCCGCGCGACGTGGAGGACTCGATCGTCCGCATCACGCAGCTCGCCCGGGCCGCCGGCATCCACCTGGTCATCGCCACGCAGCGGCCGTCCGTGGACGTCGTCACCGGCCTGATCAAGGCGAACGTGCCCTCGCGGCTGGCGTTCGCCACCTCCTCGCTCGCCGACTCGCGGGTCATCCTCGACCAGCCGGGAGCCGAGAAGCTCGTCGGGCAGGGCGACGCCCTGTTCCTGCCGATGGGCGCGAGCAAGCCGATGCGGCTGCAGAACGCGTTCATCTCCGAGAAGGAGATCGCGGAGGTCGTCGCCCACTGCAAGGCCCAGATGCAGGCCGAGTATCGGGAGGACGTCGCCGCGCCCGCCGCCACGAAGCGGGAGATCGACGAGGAGATCGGCGACGACCTCGACCTGCTGATCCAGGCCGCGGAGCTGATCGTGTCGACCCAGTTCGGCTCCACGTCCATGCTCCAGCGCAAGCTGCGTGTCGGCTTCGCCAAGGCCGGGCGGCTGATGGACCTGCTGGAGAGCCGCAACGTGGTCGGCCCGAGCGAGGGGTCCAAGGCTCGCGAGGTGCTGGTCAAGCCCGACGAACTGCCCGGCCTGCTCGCCGAGTTGCGCGGGGAGACCGGCTGAACGCCGGCCTGATCGCGGACGTGCCGTCCGTGATCAGGCCCGTTCGGGCGCCGCGCTCTCCGGCGCGCCCGCTGGGAAGGCGGCCTCGGCCTCGGGCGCGGGCCGGTGCGCCACGCCTTCGTACCGCTGCCGCATCTCGGTCCCGCCGCGGGCCCGGCCGCGAGACCGTAGCCGGCGCCGTCGACCCGCTCGCCGGTGTGGGCGTCGACGACCACGGGCTCGGCCTCCCGGCCGGTTCGCGCGTCGACGAGGATCATCGACCGCTCCTGCGGGGCCAGTTGCGCGTTGCGCCACGCGGCCATCGCGACGAGCACCGGCCGCAACGATCGCCCGAGGTCGGTGAGCACGTACTCGTACCGGACCGGCCGCTCCTGGTAGGGCCTGCGTTCCAGGATGCCGCGATCGACGAGGCCCTTCAGCCGGGCGGTGAGCATGCTCGACGACAGGCCGGTGTTGGCCTGGAACTCGTCGAACCGGGTGTAGCCGTCGAAGCAGTCGTGCAGGATCAGCACCGTCCACCACTCGCCGACGATGCCCAGCGTCGCGGACAGCCTGGCCGCCGTACGACTCGACCGGGCGATCGTGCCGTCGATGCTCGCCGCCGGCCGCGGCGCGATCGTGCACGTGGCCTCCATCCAGGCACGCATGCCCCTGTGGAACGGCACGCTCGGGTACGCCGCGGCGCGTCTGCTTCGCCGAGGCCGCACACGTCGCCGACGACGGGCGCGACTATCGGGGAACAGGCGAGATCAGAAGGTGGCTCGACCGCGTAGCGGGCGAGTACACCTACACCGTGACGCCGCTGTCCGCCCACGCCGGCGGCGTGGCCGGGCGGACGATCGTGACCTGCCGGTTGGAGGGAACGTTCCCCGGCAGTCCCGTCGAGCTCGACTACCGGTTCGACCTCGACGGCGCGGAGCGGATCGCCCGGCTGGAGATCGTGGCCCACGACCCGTACGCGGGCGGCTGAGCCGCGTTCCTCTCGTCTCGCCCTGAAACCGGTGCGAAGGTGACAGGGTAGTTGCTCCGAGTCCACCAATGGGTACCCTCCGTAGTCAGTTGCTGATTGAATGTGACTAACTACGCATCGTGGGGCGAGCTGGAAGACGGTGCGGTTGAAGACAGGGGGGCGGAACGATGAGCGTTGGTGCTGTTTTGGCCGAAGCCCGTGAGCGCGCCGGACTGACCGTGCGTCAGCTCAGCGAGCGCACGCGGATCCGCGAGACCGTCATCGAGCGCTTCGAGCGGGACGACTTCTCGGTGGGCGACTTCTACGCGCGCGGGCACATCCGGACCATCGCCTCCGACCTCGGCCTCGACCCGGACGAGATCCTGCGGCAGTACGAGCAGGAGAACGCCGACAACGCGTCACCGGTCAAGGCGTCGGCGGTGTTCAGGGGCGACGTGGGCGAGCGGGCCCGCAGGGCCCCGGGGTGGACGAAGGCCGTCGCGGTCGCCCTGGCCATCGTCGCGGTCGTCGTGGTCGCGCGGATCCTCGGGGGCTCCGGCGGGAAGACGGGCCCGACGGCCGCCCAGCTCCCGGTGACCGCGCCGCACGCGCACTCGCGTCACGAGAAGGGCCACGAGAAGAAGACCCTGGAGGAGGCCGTCGCGCCCGGCCTCGTGGTCATGAAGGTCACCGCGCGCAAGGCGGCCTACCTCAACGTGAGGGACGCCAAGGGCCACGAGATCTTCCAGGGGACGCTGCCCGAGGGGAAGACCACGACCTATTCGGCCAAGGACCGGATGCGGGTGACCATCGGCGACGCGGGGGCGGTCAGGCTGGAGGTCAACGGAAGGGACCTCGGCACGCCGGGCAAGGACGGCCAGATGATCCGGCGGACCTTCGACGCGGGCGGCCCGAGTCCCCGTTAATCGCCGACTGCCGATACCGTAGTTCGCATCATGTCTTCTCGCCGAACCGTATCGCTGATCACGCTGGGCTGCGCCCGCAACGAGGTCGACTCCGAGGAGCTGGCCGCGCGGCTGGAGGCCGCCGGCTGGCATACCGATGACGACGATCCCGACATCGTCGTCGTCAACACGTGCGGCTTCATCGATTCGGCGAAGAAGGACTCGATCGACACCCTGCTCGCCGCGGCCGACTCGGGCGCGAAAGTGGTCGCGGCGGGCTGCATGGCCGAACGCTACGGCGCGCAGCTCGCGGACGCCCTGCCCGAGGCGACCGTGATCTCGTTCGACGACTACGCCGAGATCGGGGAGCGTCTCGACGACGTCCTCGCGGGCAGACCGCTGGTCCCGCACTCGCCGCGGGACCGCCGCACGCTCCTGCCGATCACGCCGGTGGAGCGCTCGGCCGCCCGGGCCCACATTCCCGGTCACGCCCAGGAGGACCCGCTGCCGGAGGGCGTCGCCCCCGCAAGCGGCCCGCGCATGCTGCGCAAGCGGCTCGGCTCCGGGCCGGTGGCCTCGCTGAAGCTCGCGTCCGGCTGCGACCGGCGCTGCACGTTCTGCGCGATCCCGGCCTTCCGCGGCTCGTACGTCTCGCGCCGGCCGGAGGACCTGCTCGCCGAGGCCGCCTGGCTGGCCGGTCAGGGCGTCAAGGAGCTCGTGCTGGTCAGCGAGAACTCCACGTCGTACGGCAAGGACCTGGGCGACCTGCGCGCGCTGGAGAAGCTGCTGCCCCCGCTGGCCGCGACCGAGGGCATCGAGCGGGTGCGGGTCAGCTACCTGCAGCCCGCCGAGCTGCGGCCCGGGCTGCTCGACGTGATCGCCTCCACCGAGGGGGTCGCGCCCTACTTCGACCTGTCCTTCCAGCACGCCAGCGGGACCGTGCTGCGGCGGATGCGGCGCTTCGGCGACCCCAAGCGGTTCCTCGACCTGCTCGCGCAGATCCGTGACCGCGCGCCCGAGGCGGGCGTCAGGTCCAACTTCATCGTGGGGTTCCCGGGGGAGACCCAGGAGGAGTTCGACGAGCTGGTGGGCTTCCTCGAGGAGGCCAGGCTGGACGTCATCGGCGTCTTCGGCTACTCCGACGAGGAGGGCACCGAGGCGTACGGCTTCGAGGGCAAGCTCGACCAGGACGTGATCGACGAGCGGGTCGCGATCCTCACCGAGCTCGCCGAGGAGCTGACCGCCCAGCGGGCCGAGGAGCGAATCGGCACCGAGCTGGAGGTCCTGATCGAGGAGGACCTCGGCGACGGCGGATACGAGGGCCGGGCGGCGCATCAGGGCCCCGAGGTGGACGGAGCGGTCACGGTCCAGGGGATCGGCCTGGTCCCCGGCCAGATCGTCCAAGCGGTCGCCGTCGACTCCGAGGGGGTCGACCTCATCGCCCGGATCAAGGCAGGCACATGACGGAGCGCGGTGAGCCACCGGTGGACGTGGCGGGCCCGGGAGAGATGACACCGGAGCCCGCGGCGCCACCGGTCGCCGCCGTGCCCGCCGCCGTGCCCGCCGTGCCGGTGGCGGCCCCGGCGCCCGAGCCGCCGTCCGCCGGCGTGGCCGGAGAGAGCGCCGCGGAGGCCGCCGTAGAGGGCGCGGTGCGCCGCGTCAGCACCTGGAACATCGCGAACGCCCTGACCATCGCCCGGCTGGCGATCGTCCCCGTCTTCACCGTCTTCCTGTTCGTCGAGGGGGAGGGCTGGCGTCTGGCGGCCCTCGGCGTCTTCCTGCTCGCGTCCCTCACCGACCAGCTCGACGGCTGGCTCGCCAGGAAGTACGCGCTGATCACCGACTTCGGGAAGATCGCCGACCCGATCGCGGACAAGGCGCTGATCGGCGCCGCGCTGCTCAGCCTGTCGTACCTCGGTGAGATCCCGTGGTGGGTCACCGTGGTGATCATCGCCCGCGAGGCGGGAGTGACGCTGCTGCGCTTCCTCGTGATCCGGCACGGGGTTATCCCGGCCAGTTACGGGGGCAAGGTGAAGACCGTGTTGCAGATCGTGGCCATCGCCCTCTACGTCGTGCCGGGCGTGCCCGACCTGGTCAGGTGGGCGGCCATGGGCCTCGCCCTTGTGGTCACGGTGGGGACCGGAGCCGACTACGTGGTGCGGGCGGTGCGGCTGCGGCAGGTGGCGAGGAGCGCGCGAAGCGGATGATGGGTGTGGCGAGCGAGGTGCTGTCCCTGCTGGTCCGTCAGGGCGCGACGGTCGCCGTGGCGGAGTCGCTCACGGGCGGCCTGATCGGGGCCGCGATGACCGGTCCGATGGGGGCCTCGGCCGCCTTCCGGGGCGGGGTGATCGCCTACGCCACGGACCTCAAGGCGAGCCTCCTCGACGTCCCGTCCGATCTCCTCGAGAGGGAGGGGGCGGTGCACCCCGGCGTGGCCGCGGCCATGGCCACCGGAGTGCGCAAGCTCACAGACTCCGACTACGGCCTGGCGGTGACCGGGGTCGCCGGCCCCGATCCCCAGGACGGCAAACCGGTCGGCACGGTCCACGTCGCCCTGGCCGGACCGGGAGAGCGCCTCTGGCATCGCGACCTGCGCTTGACCGGAGACAGGGACACGATCAGAACTGCCACCTGTCAGGAGGCGTTGACCCTGCTGGAAGGTGTGCTGAAGGCAAATTTGGGGGAACATTCGGGGTGATTACCGCGTTACGTCCCCAGCGAACATGCTCGCCTCGGTCTGCCGCGGTGTCGCCCTCTACAGGTACGGTGGAGCTGTGAGTGAGGTCCGTGAGCCATCGGCGAGGAGCAAGACAGGCGCACGCCCGGCGAAGGGGCCGAGCGAACCCATGATGACGGCGAGGCGTATGTACGAAGGGCAGATGAAGAAGGGGCGACATGAGCCCACCGCGAGAGGCGTCGTGAAGGCGCCCCCCTTGGGGAGGGAGCGACAGATGATCCTGCTGCGTCAGCTGCTCGGTGACGTACTGCGGCGGCTGAGGGTGCGGCAGAATCGCACCCTTCGCGAGGTCTCCACTCTGGCGCGTGTCTCACTCGGCTATCTGTCCGAGGTCGAGCGCGGTCAGAAGGAAGCCTCTTCCGAGCTGCTCGCCTCGATCTGCGGCGCGCTCGGAGTCCCGCTGTCCCAGGTGTTGCGCGAGGTGTCCGATCAGTTCGCGCTGGCCGAACTGCAGGCCGCCCCCGTGCTGGCAGAGCTGCCCGAGCACGAGCGCCTGCCCATTCCCGAGACCGTCCCGTCAGGGCCGGAATTCGAGGGCTTCCCCGAGGTCAAGGACATGGTCGCCGCCTAGGCGGCGTCTCGGCGCCCCGCAGTGCCGGCGGACGGCGTCACCGCGACTTCGCCTGACCGTCTCCGAGACTTCATAAATCACGGCCCCCGTAAGACACGCCCGGCATGGATGTCAGGCGTGGCCCGCGCTCGCAGTCCGGGTCGCCCGGACCCGGGTCGCCCTGTCCCGATCCCACGGGCGGGCGCCTGGCCCCCGCCGCAGGCCCGTTTCCGTTCCCGACGTGTCCGTTCGGCCGCGTTCCCGCTTCGTCGCGCTCGCCGGGCCTCTCGTCCCCTTGCGGCCTCCCGGCCCCATCCCCGGCTTCCGTCCTGGAGCCGTCCTCGCTCCCAGCGCGCGGCCTGACGTACGGCCGGTCAATCCCGCTGGCAGGCGGGGCACCAGTAGATCAGCCGCTCGGCCGGCTGTGGTCCCATCTCTCCGCCGCTGATCGGGCCGCCGCAGCGACGGCACGGGCGACGTGCCCTGCCGTACACGAGCAGCGACCGTCCGGGGCGTGGATCGCCCGTCGTCACCGGGAGCGGCGCGTCCTTGCTCGCGTCCATCAGACGGTGGGCGACCGAGACCAGCTCCTCCAGATCGTCCGGCGGAATGGACCCCACCGGACGCCACGGGGACACCCGCGCGGCGTACAGCGTCTCGGCCCGCCAGATCGTGCCGATGCCCGCCAGGTCGCGCTGGTCGAGCAGCGCCTCCCCGATCGACCGCTGCGGGGCGCGCAGCAGGTTCCGTACGGCCAGGGCGGCGTCCCAGTCCGGCCCGAGCAGGTCCGGGCCGAGATGGCCCACGACCCGCTCCTCACGGTCGGTGGGCACGAGATCGACCATCCCCAGCCGCGTGCCGACGGCCTGCCACTGGGCGTTGGCGAGGATCAGCCGGACCACGTCGCCCCTCGGCGCCGGGCGGCCCGCCGGGCCCACCCGCCAGCTTCCCTCCATGCGCAGGTGGGTGTGGACCGTGAGCCCGCCCTCCACCCGGGTCAGGAGGTGCTTGCCGCGCGAGACCGTCGTCAGCACGGTCCGGCCGCGCAGATCGGCGGTGGCGTACCTGGGCACCCGGAAGTCGCTGCGGGTCAGCCTCCGGCCGTCGAGGGCCTGCCTGAGCCGCTTGGCGGTCCGGTAGACGGCATCACCCTCCGGCACGGCTCTCCTCCCGGGAGGATCGGGTACAGGCGGCTCACACCGGCATGTGCGAGTCCCACGCCGCCGGGTCGGCGGCGAGCTCGGTCACCCGGGGCGGCAGCTCGCCCTTGGCGATCTGCTCCAGGGTGACCTCCTCGAGGATGGCCCGCTCACTCGCCCGCAGCGCGATCCACACCTGCTGCAGAGCCTGGGCGGCGCCCTGGTAGCCGACGTGCTCGGGCCGCTCGCCCCGCACGTTGGCCAGCGGCCCGTCCACCGCGCGGATCACGTCGGCGAGCGAGATCTGACTGGCCGGCCGTGCCAGGACATAGCCCCCCTCTGGGCCCCGCTGCCCGCGCACCAGTCCGGCGCGGCGCATCTGCAGCAGGATGTTCTCCAGGTATTTGGGGGGCATCTCCTGCTCCTTGGCCAGCTCGCCCACCGTGGTGGGTCCCTCACCCGCCGCGGCGAGTTCGGCGGCGGCGCGGAGGGCGTAGTCGACACGGGCAGAAAGTCGCATGTAGTCGATTATCCCGCCTGGTTGGCATCGGTAGGACGCCCGCCTGCCAACACGGCCCGGCCGGGCCTATTTCAGGCGCAGCCGTACGACGAGCGGGAGGTGGTCGGAGAACGGCACCCGGGGCGCGTCGGCCGCCACCGCGGTGAGTCCATCCGAGATCAGCACGTGGTCGATGCGCCGCACGGGGGCGTCGGCGGGAGAGGTCGGCGGGTCGCCGAGCGCCCGCAACGGGTCGGACAGGCCCGCGGCCTCCAGCACGCGCATCTGGGGGTCCGACGGCGTCGTGTTGAGGTCTCCCGCCACGATCACCGGTCGCGGACCGGCCACCCCGACCCCGGGCGGGAGGGTGTTCGCGGCGAGCCGCCGGACGATCGCCGCCACCTCGGGCGCCTGCCCGCGCGGCTCCTGCAGGTGGGTGTTCACGATCCCCACCTCGTGGTCGCCGACCTCCAGCACGATCGACTGGGCCTGGGCGCCGGTCGGGTATCCGTGCCGCCCCAGCCGGGTCGAGCCGATCTCGGCGACGGGCAGGTTCGTGAGCAGCGCGTCGCCCCAGAGGCGGTCCGCGGCGGGGGCGAAGTAGTAGCGCATGCCCAGGCCGCGGGCGATCCTCGCCAGGTCGTCGTGCCCGCCGTTGAGCAGCCAGCCCCGGTCCACCTCGCTGAGCAGCACCACGTCGGGACGCCGGGCGGCGGCCCAGGCGGCGACGCGGTCGAGGTCGAGCCGCCCGCCGAGCCCGAAGCCCATCCGGATGTTGTACGCCACGAGTGTGAACTCGTCACCGGTGATCGTCCTCGTAGCGGGCGGCGACTGCCAGGTGAGGAAGCCGGCCAGCAGGGCCGACGACAGTGCGATCGAGCCCCATCGCCGCGGCGCCCGCCGTACCGGTGCCGTCCGGTGCCGCCGGCCCGCGCGTACGGCGACGGCGGCGACCAGAACGGCGACCGCCACCGGGACCAGCGCGTTGGGGAACCCCAGGTCGGCGTCGAAGGCCGCGTAGTAGAGGAACGCCCCGGCCAGGAACACGAGCATCCCGCCCAGCACCGCGACGCCCCCACGCCCGCCCGCGGTGGTGTCCGCCTGCTGTCCGGCGGCGCCGGCGCAGGCCCCGAGGGCGACCGCCGTCACGAGAGCCGGCAGGCCCTGCACGCCGGTCTCCGCCGCCGCCACCCCGGCGACGAGGAAGAGCCCGGCGGTCCAGCCCCACGACGTGGTCCAGGCGTAGACGACGGCCGCGCACAGCGCCACGACCTGGAGCGCGACCGCCAGGGCCGTGAAGGGCGCACTGTGCTGCCCGGTGTCCTGCGCGAGTACGGCCGGGCCGCCGCAGTACATGCCCGCGAGCATGAGCATCGGGCCGAAGGCGAACCACACGGCCGCCGGGGCGGGGGCGGGCGACGCGGGCGAGAGCCGTACGGACCACAGGAAGGCGAGGCAGAGCGCGGCGACGGCGAGCCAGGGCAGCGGCCCGCCCCGCCAGACGAGGTCCACCCGGTCGAGGGCCAGATGGACGATCGAGGAGGCGGCCAGGCCGCCGATCAGCCCGGCCGGCACCCATGTGCCCGCCGCGTCCGCGCGCAGCCGTAGAGGAAGACCCAGGCCCGCCGTGACCCCGGCGGAGGCGAGCAGAAGCTGGGGCGTGCCCCCGTCCGCGGCCTGCAGGCCGAGCCGGGCCGCGACGAGCGCCACCGCGCCCGCCATCGTGACGACCCGGGGCGAGGTGAGCCGCGCCGCGGGAACGGCGGCGAACGGCAGGACGAACCACAGCGCGGCGTACAACCCCATGCTCGCGGGGTCGGTCTCGCCCGCCCTGCCGTACAGGGTGATGAGGGACGGCAGGAACACCCGCACCACGTCGAACAGGAGCGCGACGCCCGTGACGAGCATGACCAGTGGCCACGGGGGAGCGGGATGCCGGCGGGTCGGTGTGGTGTGCGGTTGCCTGGCCGTCTCGGTCATGGCGCTCACTTCGGACTCATATGAGCCATCCTCATGAAACATGGGAGCGTTACCAATCGTTCGACCTGGGGCGATCCCCCGCACTCGTCTGCTCGCTAAGCTTGCTTTAAACCTTGTTATTCATTCACGGGCGTGCATGACCGAAGCGCCACCGGGGGCCGAGCGAACCGGAGGGGCGTGGGTGGGCGCACCGACGGCGAGCCGGAGACTCAGACGATGGGAAGCAGGAGCATGGAGCGACGTCCTGGCGTACCCCGGCTGCTCCGGGAGATCAACGACCGGGCCGCCCTGGAACTGCTGCTCGCCTCGGGTCCCCTGACCCGCGGCCAGATCGGGGAGCTCACCGGCCTGTCCAAGGTCACCGCGTCCCAGACGCTGGCGCGTCTGGAGGAGCGCGGCCTCGTGGAGGTCGTGGGGGAGCAGGCGGGCAACCGGGGGCCCAACGCCGCGTTGTACGGCGTGATCGCCTCCTGTGCGTACGTCGCGGGGCTCGAGGTCGGCCCCGACCGGGTGTCGGCGGCGATCGCCGACATCAACGGCGACGTGGTGGCCGAGGTGACGGCCTCCCCCGAGGGGCAGGACGACCCGGTGTCGCTGGTGCACGCGGCCGTGGTGAAGGCCTGCAGGAGCGCGAAGGTGGCGCTGTCGCGGCTGCGCGGCGTGGTGATCGGCACGCCCGGCGTCGTCGACCCCCGCACCGGCGATGTGCGGTTCTCCTTCGACCTGCCGCAGTGGCACGAGGGCATCCACGAGGCGCTCGCACGCGACCTGCGCCGGGACGTCACGATCGAGAACGACGTCAACCTCGCCGCGATCGCCGAACGCGCGAAGGGCTCCGCCCAGGAGGTGGACGACTTCGTGCTCGTGTGGGTGGGCCGTGGCATCGGCCTGGCCGTCGTACTGGGCGGGCGGCTGCACCGGGGCCGTTCGGGCAGCGCGGGGGAGATCGGCTATCTCCCGGTGCCCGGGGTGCCGCTCGCCGACGACGTGAGGGCGGTCCCCGGGCGCCTGCCGTCGCTCGGGGGCGGCCTGCAGTCGCTGGTCAGCTCCGAGGCCGTCACCGAACTGGCCCGTGGGCACGGCTTCGCCGGAGACACCGCCGCCGACTGCGTGACCGCGGCCGTCGCGGCCGGGGCCGCGGGCGAGCCCCTGCTCGACGAGGTCGCCTCGCGGCTCGCCCTCGGTGTGGCGTCGGTGTGCGTGGTGCTCGACCCCGGCCTCGTGGTGCTGGCCGGAGAGGTCTGCCGGGCCGGCGGGGCGGCGCTGACCGCCCGCGTGGAGGAGGCGGTCGCGCGCATCTGCCCCGTCCCGCCGCAGGTCGTCACGAGCCAGGTGGAGGGCAACCCGGTGCTGCGCGGCGCCGTCCTCGCCGCGCTCGACCAGGCCCGGGAAGAGATCTTCACCTCCTGAGGAGGGTGCGAGGCCGTCGTCAGGACCGCTCGCGGGCGCGGCGGCGGTGGGCGGCCACCCGCTCCCGTGAGGCGCAGGCGGCCGAGCAGTAGCGGCGGGCGCTGCCCGGGCCGGTGCCGAGGTAGAAGGCCGAGCAGGTCGCGGCGGCGCATTCGCCCCAGGTGACGCGGCCGTACTCGCTGAGGATCCGCGCCAGGGCCAGCGCGCTCGACGCGAGGAACCACTCGTCCCAGCCCGCCTTCTCGCCCCGGTCCACGTGCAGGTGCCAGGGGTGACCGTCGTGCCGGGACAGGTACGGCGGCGCGCAGTGCTCGGCCAGCAGGACGTTGAGGGCCTGGGCGGCCTTGTCGGTGTCGGTCTCGGCCAGCACGTCCGCCATGCGGAGGGCGGCGGCACGCAGGGCGTCCGCGTCCGAGTCCGAGAATTCCCGCTCCGTCAGGTCTCCGGCGCTCTCACCGTGCCGGGCGAGCAGGTCGGCCATCGCGGCGCGCGGCAGGTCCTGGGACCGGCGGACCGCGTTCACAAGGTCGATCAGCCGCCGGGCCGGCTGGAATCCCTGCTTGGTCGACGTCTCGCTCACACGTCCTAGGGTAACGTCTTGATTCGCAAAGCCGTTACATGGGAGGTCGCGTGCCCGCCGGAGTGAGGCTCTATCTGGTCACCGCGTTGCTCGCCCGGCTGGCCGAGGAGGGTGTCGCGGTCGCGGCCGTCCTGCTCGCCCTCGACCGGTCGGGCAGCGCGGCGGAGGGCGCGTTCGTGCTCACCGCCCTGATGGCGCCGCACGTGTTCGCCGCGCCCCTCGCGGGCGCCCTCGCCGGACGGGTGCGCAGCCCGCGCGTCTTCTACGCGGGGGCGCTGGCCGGGTTCGCGCTGGCGGTCGAGGCCCTGGTGCTCCTCGTCGGGCGCGCGCCGTTGCCCGTGACGCTCGCGGTCGCCCTGGCCGGCGGTTGCTGCGGGCCGGTGGTCTCCGGCGGGCTGTCCGGTCTGCTGGCCGTGCTGGTTCCGGCGGGCGCGGCGCGGGACCGTGCCTACGCCCTGGACGCCGCCGTGTTCAACGCGGCGTCCGTGACCGGCCCTCTCGCGGTGACCGTGGTGACCGGCCTGGCCTCGCCCGCGCCGGCCATGGCGGCCGTGGGCACGGCCGCGGCGTGCGCGGCCGTGCTCGTCGCCCTGCTGCCGCACCGTCGCCGGCAGGACACTCAGGAGCGTCCGACGCTGTGGGGCGACCTCATGGCGGGGCTCGCCGTCGTGTGGCGCATCCGGGAGCTCCGGGCGATCACGGCGGCCACCTGCCTGGCCTTCCTCGGAATCGGCGGCCTCACCGCCGCCACCGTGCTCTTCGCGGACGCGCACGGCAGTCCGGGCGCGGGGGGCGCACTGGTGACGGCGTTCGCCGTGGGAGCCCTGATCGGCTCGCTGGCCGTGGCGCGGCGGCCCGTTCCGGCCCCACGCCTGGCCGGGCTCGCCATGCTCGGCTTGGGGCTGGCTCTGGCGGTCGCCGCGCTCGCGCCTTCGGTGACCTGGGCGGTGCTGCTGTTCGCCCTCGCCGGGCTGTTCGACGGGCCGCTGCTGAGCGCCACGCTGCGCATCCGGGCGGACCACGCGCCGCCCCGGCTGCGGCCCCAGGTGTTCACGCTCGGAGCGGGTCTGAAGATCACGGCGGCGTCCTGCGGGTCCGCCGTGGCGGGCCTGTGCGCCGGGCTGCCCGCGCCGCTCGTGCTGCTCGGGATCGCCGCCGTCCAGGTCGCCGCCGCGGTCCTCTACGCGATCGTCCGCTCTCCTCGTACGCGCGGCACGACGGCGGTGCCCGAGGCGTTCACGCCGTGAGGAGTTCGACGGCCGCCTGGGCGTTGGCGCGGGCCGCGCCGTACGTCGCGATGTAGGCCCCCGAGTCGGGCCGCCAGATCGGCAGGCCCATCTCCACCACGACGGCGTCCGGGCGGGCGGCGAGCAGCCCCGAGATCAGCTCGCGGCTGCCCTGGTGGCGGTGGGCGTCCTTGACGACGACGATCAGCGAGCGGTCCCGCGCCCGCCCGAGCAGCGCCGCGGCGTCGGCCTCCTCCGGCTTGACCCGGACGATCTCGGCCTGCGGCAGCCACGGCGCGACCCCCCAGGGCACCTCGCCCACCGCGATCGTGGGCGGCGTGTCGATCTCGACCACGAACGGGTCGACCAGCGGCCCCGCCGAGCCCGTCAGCGACACGGCGCGGCGGGCGGCGTCCAGGCCGATGACGTCGCCCTCCGCGTCCTCGGCACGTGTCGCGCCGAACCAGTCGCGCAGCCGCTCCACCCGCGCGGCGGCCTCCTCCAGCCGCTCGGCCGTGAGCCTGCCCTCGGCGACGGCGTCCACGATGTGGTCCACCATGCCCCGGACGTCCTCCGGAGTGGGCAGCGGCCCGAGGCACAGCAGGTCGGCGCCCGCGGCCAGGGCCATCACCGCACCCTCCGCGAGCCCCACGCTCCTGCTGATCGCGTGCATGTCGAGGGCGTCGGTGATCACGACGCCGTCGTAGCCGAGCTCGCGCCGCAGCAGCCGGGTCAGCGTCTCCCGGCTCAGCGTGGCGGGCAGCGTCCCGGTCAGGTCGGGGACCGCCACGTGCGCCGACATGATGGACTTCGCGCCCGCCTCGATCGCCGCCAGGAAGGGGACCAGCTCGCGCTCCCTCAGCAGGTCGAGCGAGGCGTCCACCAGCGGGATCTCCAGGTGCGAGTCCTGGTGGGTGGCGCCGTGACCCGGGAAGTGCTTGACGCAGGCGGCGATCCCCGCGGACTGCAGGCCGCGTACGGCGGCGACCGTGTGCCGTGCCACGAGGTCCGGCGATGAGCCGAACGACCGGGTGCCGATGATCGGGTTGTCGTCGGCGGTGTTGACGTCGGCCACCGGGCCCATGTCGAGGTTCACCCCGCACCGCGCCAGGTCCGCGGCCATCGCGTGGTAGACCCGCTCGGTCAGGGCCACGTCGTCCACCGCGCCGAGCGCCGCGTTGCCCGGGTAGGCGCTCCCGGTGTGGTAGGCCAGCCGGGTGACGTCCCCGCCCTCCTCGTCCAGGGAGACGACCGGGCGTCCCGCCTCGTGCAGGCGGGCGCTGAGCGCGGCGACCTGCTCGCCGTCCGCGACGTTGAACCCGAAGAGGCAGACGCCCCCCAGACCGTCCTCCAGGCCGCGCAGGACCCAGTCCGGCGCGGTCGTGCCCCGGAACGAGATCAGCAGTGCGCCCGCCGCGAGCCGGTGCAGGCCCGGGTCGCCGGTACGCGTGGACGGGTCGGCGGCCCCGTCAGGGGGTCGCGGGTGGCGGACATGGTGTCTCGGCTCCTTAGGTGACAGAGGGTGTGACGGCGCGCGGGCAGGGCCCGTACGGCCACCGGGTCGCGGTGGCCGTACAAGGGCGCCGACAAGGGCGGCCGTACGAGGGGGAGGTGCCGGTGGCGGTGTGGTTATCCCTTGACCGCGCCCGCGACGAGGCCGGAGACCATCCGCCGCTGGACCAGCAGGAAGAAGATGAGGACCGGGATGGTCATCAGGGTGGAGGCGGCCATGATGCCGCCCCAGTCGGTCGAACGCTGGCCGACGAAGAACTGCAGCGCGACCGGCATCGTGTACTTGCCCTGGTCGCCGATGAGGGTCAGGGCGTAGACGAACTCGTTCCAGGTGGTGATGAACGCGAAGATGCTGGTCGCGACGAGACCGGGCGCGACGAGCGGGAACAGCACCCGCCAGAACGTGGTGAACCGGCCCGCGCCGTCGATCCAGGACGCCTCCTCCAGCTCCTTGGGCACGGCCGCGACGAACGTGCGCAGCATCCAGACGGAGAACGGCAGCGTCAGGCCGACGTTGATGATGATCAGGCCGAGCAACTGGTCGTACAGGCCGAGCCGCTTGACCATGGTGAACAGCGGGATCAGCAGCGCCTCGGCCGGCACCATCTGCACGATCAGCAGCAGGATCAGGAACGAGGTGCGGAACCGGAAGCGGAACCTGGCCACCGCGGTCGCCGCGAGCAGCGCGAACACCGCGCCGAGCACGACGGCGCTGAGCGCCACGAGCGTGCTGTTGAACAGGTACTGCCAGATGGAGTGGCCGGCGACGCCCTTGGTGAAGACCCGCGAGATGTGGTCCATCGAGGGCGGGCTGGGGAACGGGATGAAGCTCGTGGTGAAGATCTGGTCGTTCGGCTTGAAGGCCGTGGTGACCATCCAGTAGACGGGGAAGACCGCGAAGAGGAACACCACGACCCCGGCCGCGTTCAGCGCGGCCCGTCCGAGCCTCCTGCGGGCGAGCGGGCTCATCGGATGTCGTCCTCCGTCTTCACGATCTGACGCACGTACACGAAGGTGATCAGGAGCAGGATCACGGTCAGCACGACCGCGATGGCGGCGCCCAGGCCCATCTTCGGCGGGCTGCTGAACGCCTCGGCGTAGCTCCACAGCGACAGGTTGAACGCGTCGCGGTTCACCGTGCCGCCGGCCAGCAGGTAGAGCTGTGTGAAGACCTTGAAGTCCCAGATGATCGACAGCACGACCAGCACCGAGAACACCGGCTTGAGCAGCGGAAGCGTGATCCTCCTGAACGTGAGGACCGCGCCCGAGCCGTCCATCTTCGCCGCCTCGTACAGCTCCGAGGGGATGCTCTTGAGCCCCGCGAGCACCGACACCGAGATGAACGGGAACGACGCCCACACCACGGCCACGATC
Organism: Microbispora sp. GKU 823; assembly: GCF_002027145.1. Classification (NCBI taxonomy): domain Bacteria; kingdom Bacillati; phylum Actinomycetota; class Actinomycetes; order Streptosporangiales; family Streptosporangiaceae; genus Microbispora; species Microbispora sp. GKU 823. The sequence goes on from NZ_MWJN01000001.1 coordinate 27,899, forward strand.
AGCACGAAGTAGAGCGTGAGCGTGTCGTTGAACCACGGGTGCCCGCTCCAGTCGGCGCGGCCGAACAGCAGGTTCGACAGCCAGTCGGGCAGGAGGTTCAGCGTCCAGTTGACGATGCCCGAGTCGGAGTCGAACAGCCACTTCCACACGACCGCCTGGGCCGTGGGCGGGGTGGCCCACGCGGCCATGATGCCGACGATCACGAAGGTCGACATCTTCGGGCCGAGCTTGTTGAGCAGCAGGCCGACGAGGGTCCCGAGGACGAGCGTCAGCGCGACGGTGACGACGGCGAAGAGCACCGTGTTGCGCAGCGACGACCAGAACAGGTCCGAGTCGAGGATCTGCGAGTAGTTGTCCCAGCCGACGAAGTCGGCGGGCGCGGGGTTGACGGCCTTGATCTGCCGGAGCCCGACCTTGTGGAAGGACATCTCGACCATCTGGTACAGCGGGTAGAGCAGCAGCACCGCGATGACCAGGAAGCCGGGCAGGAGCAGGACGTACGGAACGGCCTTCGGGGAGAGCCCCGACCTGCGCGTCCGCTTGCGACTGCGCCGCGACGGGGCGGAGGTGTCGGCTCCGCCCCGGGCGAGGGTTGACGAGTGAGTCATGATCTACTGGTTGAGGATCGTCTCAAGCTCGGTGTTCGCGTCCGCCAGAGCCTGGTCGACGTTCTTCTTGCCCTCGATCACCTCACGCGCCGCGTTCTGCAGCACGGCCTTGGTGTCGTTGGCCTCCGCCCAGTTGGGGCTGGCCGGGAAGCCCTTGGCGACCTTGAAGGTGTCCGTGAACGGCTTCTGGGCGGGGTCGCTGCCCAGCTCCGCGAGCGCGTCGGGGTAGAGCGGGAGCAGGCCGCCCTCCTTGGCGTACCGGACGCCGAACTCCTTGCCCGCGGCGAGCTTGACGTACTCGAGGGCGAGCTCGGGGTTCTTGGCGTCCTTCCAGACGGCGATGTCGTTGCCGCCCTGGAAGGCCGGGGCCGGGCCGGAGCCGTCCTTGGCGGGCAGCGAGAAGAAGCCCATCTTCGACTCGTCGACCTTGCCCTTGCTCTGCTCCTTGATGGCGGCGATGTCCCAGCCGCCGGTGACGTACATGCCGACCTTGCCGGCGGCGAAGCGCTGGGCGATGTCGACGGAGTTCTGCGTCAGGCGGCCCTTGCCGGACACGCCGTCCTTGGCGACCAGATCCGTGTAGAACTGGAAGCCCTCCTTGAAGGCCGGCTGGGTGAGCTGGCCCACCCACTTGCCGCCCTCGAACTTGGCGAAGTCACCGCCCGCCGACCAGACGAACGGCGACAGCGACATGTTCGCGTCGGAGCCGCCGTTGAAGGCGAAGCCGTCGACGTCCTTGCCCTGCTTGTCCACGATCTTCTTGGCCGCGGCGACCAGGTCGTCCCAGGTCTTGGGGATCTCGATGCCGAGCTTGTCGAACCAGTCCTTGCGGTAGAGCACGGCGCGGGTGCCGCCGCCCCACGGCACGGCGTAGATCTTGCTGTCGATCGTCTCGTAGCTCCACAGGTTCTGCGGGATCTGCTGGAGCTCGGGGTCGCTCTTGACGGCGTCGGTGATGTCCGCGAGCGCGTCCTGGGCCACCCAGGCGGCGACCTGGTCGTTGCCGAACTCGGTGACGTCCGGGCCCTCGCCGCCGGCGAGCGCGGTGGTCCACTTCTTCTGGGCGTCGGGCCAGGGGATCCACTGGACCTTCGCCTCGGCGCCCGTCTTCTCCTTGAACTTGGCGTTCAGGTCGTCCATGTATTTGGTGAAGACGTCGGTGGGGGCACCGAGTCGCCACACGGTAAGAGTCTGGCCGGCGAACTTCGGACCGCTCGCGGCGGCGGAGGACGACGGGGCCGTCGTGCTTCCGGAGTCGTCGCTTCCGCAAGCGGCGAGTCCCAGGGCCAGGGCAGCGGTCGCGGTGGTCGCGACCGCGATCTTCGCGATCTTCACGTTGTGTCTCTCCCTTCCCGGCTTCGCGTCGGGGGTGCGCCTCATGGGGGGTGTCGGCGGGCCGCTCACCTGCCGGAAGGCGCTCTCCTTTCGGTCGGCGCTCTGGCGTCCCGAGGCTGATCGGTTGCCTCCGGGCTGGCTGGCGATAAACTAACAAGAAACTTTCTTATAAAAAAGACCGCGTTAGCGGATCGTGACGAGAGGGGAACCAGCCGGTGCCTCAACGACCGGGTACGCCTCGGCTGCTTCGGCAGATCAACGACCGCGCGGCATTGGAACTCCTCATCTCCAGAGGCCCGCTGACCAGGGCCGAGTTGGGAGAGCTTACCGGGCTGTCCAAGGTCACATCCGGCCAGCTCCTGGCCCGGCTGGAGACGCGCGGGCTGGTCACGGCCGCGGGGGAGCGCCCCGGCGGACGCGGCCCCAACGCCGCGCTGTACGGGGTCAACCCCTCCAGTGCGTACGTCGCGGGGCTGGAGGTGCTGCCGGACAGCGTCACCGCCGCCGTCGCCGACATCACCGGCACGGTCGTCGCCCAGGTGGCCGTGGACCCGAGCGAGGCCCGCGATCCCGTGGGCATCGTCCACGAGGCCGTCCAGCGGGCCTGCGGGACGGCCGGGATAGAGCTCACCCGGCTGCGCTGCTTCGTCATCGGCACGCGCGGAGTGGTCGATCCGCTCACCGGCGACGTGCGCTACTCGGTCGACCTGCCCACGTGGCACGTCGGCATCCTGGCCGGGCTGCGCACCCTCCTGGGCGAATGCGTGATCATCGAGAACGACGTCAACCTGGCGGCCCTCGCCGAGCAGACGTACGGCGCCGCGCGGGGCGCCGACGACTTCGTGATCCTGTGGACCGGCGTCGGCCAGGGCCTCGGCGTCATGCTCGGCGGCCGGCTGCACCGCGGCATCACCGGCGGCGCGGGCGAGATCGGCTGGCTGCCCGTTCCCGGGGAACCGCTGCCGAGCGCGGTCACCGCGCCGCAGACCGGGTCCTTCCAGCGCCTCGTCGGAGGAGAGGCGCTGTGGAACCTGGCCCGCGCGCACGGCCTCGCCGCCCCGGACGTTCGGGACGCCGAGGTGGCCGACCTGGTCCGTACGGCCATGGACGTCGGCAACGAGGCCTTCGTCGAGGACCTGGCCGGGCGGCTCGCGGTCGGGGTCGCGGCGGTCTCCGTGGTCCTCGACCCGGGGCTCGTCGTGCTCGGCGGTGACGTGGGCAGGGCCGGCGGCGTCCACCTCGCGGAGCGCGTCGAGGAGGCGGTGGCCAGAGTGTGCCCGAGCCGCCCCACCGTGGTGGCGACCGGAGTGGAGGGCAATCCCGTTCTCATGGGTGCGATCGTCGCCGCTTTGGACCGAGCGCGTGAAGAGGTCTTCTCGGACACCGTGTGACGGTAGGTTGATCCTCATGCCCGACTTTCCGCATGATCGCTCCGCCGTGCCCGGCCTCGCCGAAGGTCCGGTGCTCATCTCCGATCCCCGCGTGACCTCGATCGGCGTGAACGAGTGCGGGGAGAAGCTGAGCGACGTACGGGGGCGGCTGCGGGTGGACGGGCGGCTCGCCGACCCCGCCGGGGCCTACGCCCACCTGCGTGAGGGCCTGCTCGCCCGCCTGGAGGAGGCACAGGAGCGCCTGCCCGCAGGGTGCAACCTGGTGGTGGTCGAGGGCTACCGCCCGCCGGCGCTGCAGACGAAGTATTTCGAGGAGTACAAGGACGAGTTGCGGGCGACGTTCCCCCACATGTCGGGCGCGGAGCTGCACGTCGCCGCGAGCCGGTACGTCTCGCCGATCGAGGTGGCCCCGCACACGGCGGGCGCGGCCGTCGACCTCACGCTGTGCGGCGACGACGGGGTGGAGCTCGACATGGGGACGGCGGTCAACGCCACCCCCGAGCAGAGCGGCGGCGCGTGCTACACCGCCGCCCCCGTGGGAGCCGAGGCGCGGCGCAACCGCGACGTCCTGCGCGCCGCCCTGGAGGCGGCCGGGCTGGTCAACTACCCGACCGAGTGGTGGCACTGGTCGTACGGCGACCGCTACTGGGCCATGACCCGCCGCGCCCCCGCGGCCATCTACGGCCCCGTCGAGCTGTAGGGCATTTCCGCCCCCACCGGTGCTTCGGGACGTCCCGGCGAAGCGAGCGCGCCCGTGGACACGGTGCGCCCGGGCCGGCTGTGAAACGTCCGGCGGTATTCCACCGGGGTCACGCCGACCGACCTGGTGAAGTGGTGCCGCAGGTTCCCGGCCGTGCCCATGCCGCACAACCGGCTGACCCGCTCGATCGGCAGATCGGTCGTCTCCAGGAGGTGCCGGGCCCGCGCGAGGCGCTGGGCGTGCAGCCATCGCAGCGGGGTGGTGCCGGTGGCCGCGTGGAACCGCCGGACCAGCGTGCGCGTGCTGACCGACGCCCACGCGGCCATCTGCGCGACGGTGAGCTGCTGGTGCAGGTGCTCGAGCGCCCACTGGAGGACGGGGGCCAGCCCGTCCTCGCCGGAACGGGGCACCGGAGTCTCGATGTACTGCGCCTGCCCGCCGGGCCGATGAGCGGGTACGACCATGCGCCGGGCGACCTGGTTGGCGATCTCGGCGCCGAGGTCGGTCCGGACGAGGTGCAGGCACAGGTCGATTCCCGCGCTGCGTCCCGCGCTGGTGAGCACGTCGCCCTCGTCCACGTAGAGGACGGCGGGGTCGACCTGCACCCGGGGATGACGCGCGCTGAGGATGCCGGTGTACATCCAGTGCGTGGTGGCCCGCCGCTCGTCCAGGAGGCCCGCCGCGGCCAGGACGAAGGCGCCCGTGCACAGCGAGACGATCCGAGCGCCGTTCGCGTGCGCCGCCCGCAGCGCTTCCGGCAGCCCCCAGTCGTCCATGCGGGCCGTGTCGCCCGCGAGCACGGCGTCGGGCGGGATCGCGGGGACCACCACGGTGTCGGCGGTGGCGAGGGTGTGGAAATCGTAGGGCGTGTGCAGCGCGAACCCGTTCTGCGTACGTGTCGTCCCGGGGTGGGCGGCGCACAGCCGCAGCTCGTACCAGGGATCGGCGAGTTCGCTGCGGTCGGTTCCGAAGATCTCACAGGCGATGGACAGCTCGAACATCGGCATGCCCGCGGTGACGGCGAGGGCCACGATGCCGGGAACGGCTCTCATGCGCTCACCATAGCGGCAGGATTTTGACGGACAGCGGCAGTTCTGCCACTCGTTCGCGCGCGGCGCCCCGGTCAGGCTGATGAGTGTGAACAACGCGACTTCCACTGCTCCGGCCACGAGACGGCCGACGTCCGGGTCGGCGTTCGCTCTGACGGCGGGGGTCATCGGGCTCTGCCTCGCCGCGTCGGCCGTGCCGTCTCCGCTGTACAGGCTGTACGCGGTCCGATGGCACCTGCCGGCCTCGACCGTGACCCTGATCTACGCGACGTACTGCCTCGGGGTGCTGGCCTCGCTGCTGGCCTTCGGCCGGGTCTCCGACACCTGGGGCCGCCGGCCGGTCATCGTGACGGGCCTGGCCGGCCTGCTCGCCTCGATGGGCCTGTTCGTGTACGCGTCCGGCGCGCCCTGGCTGTTCGCCGCCCGCGCGGTTCAGGGGCTGGCCACCGGCATCGCGATCAGCGCGTCCGGCGCGGCCCTGCTCGAGTTGCGCCAGGGCCGGGATCCGGCCACGGCCAGTCTCTACAACGTCGTCGCCAGCGCTCTGGGCGTCGGGGCCGGCGGCCTGCTCGGCGCGGTGCTCCTGCAGTTCGCGCCGGGACCGCTGGTCACCCCGTTCGTCGTGCTCGCCGTGCTGGTCGTCGTCCTGCTCCTGGGCATGACGGCGGTCCCCGAGACCGTGTCACAGGAATCACGCTCCGGGTTCCGGGTCGCGCCCCCGGGCGTGCCACGGCAGATCCGCGCGCCGTTCGTCCTCGCGGGCCTCGCGATCACCTGCGCCTGGTCGATCATCGGCATCTACCTGGGGCTCGCCGGGACGCTGGCCCCCGCTCTTCTCCACACCACGAGCCCGCTCGCGGCCGGACTGGCCATCCTGGCGCTGGGGGGCGCGTCGGCGGTGCCGCCCCTGGTCGCCCGGGCGCTGCCCCCGGCCGTCCAGATTGCCTGGGGAACGCTCGCGCTCATCGGCGGCATCGCGTCGATGGCGTGGTCGCTGTCCGCCGACAGCGCTGTGTCGTTCGTCGCGGCCAGCGTGGTGATCGGCATCGGCGTCGGCTTCGCGATGTTCGGCTCACTGCGCACCGTCGGCGCCGCCGCGCCGCCCGGCGGCCGGGCTCAGGTTATGGCCGCCTTCTACATCGTCGCCTACGGCGCGATCTCGCTGCCCGCCGTCGCCGCGGGATTCGTCGTGCACCGGCTGGGAGCGGCGGCGACATTCCAGATCTTCGGCGCGGGCATCGTCGTCGTCTCCGCCGGCACCCTGCCGCTGGCCGTGGCGCGGCACCGTGCCCGGAAGCGGGCCGCGGGCGTGACCACGTCGCCGGCCTTCGGTCAACTGCGGATCCGCAGGCCACGGGGAGTGGGGTGGAACCCGGCGGCTTCCAGGGCCTCCGCCAGGGGTGAGTCGGTGATGGCGGTGCCGTCGGCCCGCTCGACCGTCAGCTTCCCCAGTGCCCCCCGCTTGACGGCGACCGCCAGGGCCTGGACGCCGGCCGCAGGTCCTCCTCGGGCCCGGACGAGAGCAGGGTCTTCCCGCCGCGCTCGACGTAGAGGATCAGTTCGCCCTCCACCAGCACCACCAGCGCGCCGGCCTTGCGGCCCGGCTTGTGGGTCACGTCGTCCGTGCGGTCCGGCCAGGGCAGGGCCGCGCCGTACGGGTTGGCCGGGTCGGTCGCCGCGAGCACGACCGCACGGCGGGGCGGCGGAGGGGCGGGGATCGACCACAGGTCCTCGGCCGGAGCGGGACGCGTGGAGGACATGGTGGAGGACATGGCGCGCATGCGGTCGACCGCGCCCGGCAGGGCGAACTGGGCGCCGCCCAGACCTTCGACGAAGTAGCCCCGGCGGCACCGGCCGCTCTCCTCGAAGGCGCGCAGCACCTGGTAGACGGCGGAGAACCCGCCGGGCAGGCGCTCGGCCGTGATGCCGCCCCGCGTCAGCACGCCGTGCCGCTCCAGCAGGACCTCGGCCTGCGCGTGCGCCCGCTGGGTGGCGTCGGGTGACGGCGAGGGCAGCAGCCACCAACGGCCGCTCACGGTCGGCGGGCCGCTTCTCGTCGGCAGCACCGCGCGGCGGCGCCTGGTCGCCGACGGCCGGTGGGCGGGCCGCCCGGTGCCCAGCGTCGAGCGAAGCGGGGCCAGCGTGTCGCCGGTGACCCGGCCCGCCCAGACGAGGTCCCACAGGGCCGCCGCGAGTGTCGTGTCGTCCGGCAGCGCGCTCGCGCGCGCGACACCCGCCACGCCATCCGGCCCCGTCGCGCCATCCGGCCCTGCTGTGCCCTCGCGGCCGAGGATTCTGGCCCGGCGGGCCGAGGCGGCGTCCGGGCCGGACAGGGGCGGCGCCTGGTCGCCGAGCGCCGCCGCCGCGATCCGGTTGGACAGCTCGCGGAAGAACAACGCGCCGCCCCCGCTCAGGATCTCCAAGATCTGCTCGTGCAGCGGAGTCATGGTGATCTCCGACGGCGCGGGGAGCAGCAGGGGTGCGGTGTCGGCGAAATAGAGACCGACCCACCCGTCGCCACCGGGCAGGGAGCCCTGGCCCACCCAGACGACCTCCCCGGACGAGGTCAGCTCGTCGAGCAGGGCGGGGGAGTATCCGGGCACTCGCGCGGGGAGCACCAGCGACTCCAATGCGGAAGCAGGGATGGCCGCTCCCTGCAAGCGTTCGATCGCCGTGATCAGAGCGTCCATGGCCCGCGGCGAGCCGTGGCCCTGGCCGTTCTGGGCGCCGGGCCCTGCGAGCCCGGTCCGGCCGCCGTCGCCGCCCGGTCCGCCGCCGGTCGGCGGGACGCTCTGGGGGACGATGCCGTGCCAGGCGGGCAGGAACGCCGCCAGCGTCTCCGGGGGGACCGGTTCGACCTCCTTGCGGAGCCGCGCCAGCGACCGGCGCCGCAGCAGCCGCAGCACCCCGGCGTCGCACCACTCCTCGCCCCGGCCCCCTGGGCGGAACTCGCCGGCGACCACCCTGCCTGCCGCCGCGAGACGGCGCAGCGCCTCGTCCACCACCGCGACGCCCACGCCGAAGCGCCCTGCGGCCGTGCCGGAGGTGAACGGCCCACGGGTGCGGGCGTGGCGCGCGACCAGGTCGCCGAGCGGGATCGGGGGCGGTGACCCGGCCCGGCCCGCCGGGCCCACCGGCGAGCGGCGCTTCGAGGAACTCGTGCGGGACGCCCACAGGCAACGGCACCCCGAGCGCGTCGCGCAGGCGCCAGGCGTCCTCCACCGCGGCCCATTGCTCGTGGCCCGCCACGCGTACCCGGATGGCCCGGCGCGCCCGCTCCAGGTCGGCGAGCCAGGCGGGATCTCCCTCGCGGATCGAGACGTCCTGGGCGAGCAGCGGACCGTGCGAGCGCAGCAGGTCGGCGAGGTCCTCGGCGTCGCGCAGCGGCCTGTCCAGCCGCGCCAGCTCCCGCTCGGTCTCGGCGACGACGTCCGGGTCGAGCAGCTCCCGCAGGTCGGCCTGCCCCATGAGCTCGGCGAGGAGCGCCGTGTCGAGGGCGAGCGCCTGCGCCCGCCGCTCGGCAAGCGGCGCGTCACCCTCGTACATGAACGCGCCGATGTAGTTGAACAGCAGTGACGCCGCGAACGGGGACGCCTGCGAGGTCTCCACCTCGACCACCCGCACCCGGCGGGCGGCGACGTCCCGCATGAGCTCCACCAGGCCCGGCACGTCGAAGACGTCCTGCAGGCACTCGCGCATCGTCTCCAGCACCACCGGGAACCCGGCGTACTTGCTCGCGACGCCGAGCAGGTGGGCCGCCCGCTGGCGCTGCTGCCACAGGGGGCTGCGCCTGCCGGGCGAGCGGCGCGGCAGCAGAAGGGCACGTCCGGCACATTCCCGGAACCGGGAGGCGAACAGGGCGGAGCCCCCCAGCTCCTCGACCACGACCTGCTCGATCTCCTCGGCGTCGAACACCGCGACGTCGGTCGGCGCCTCCTCGAAGGTGTCGGGCACGCGCAGCACGATGCCGTCGTCGGAGTGGACGGCCTGGACGTCGACGCCGTACCGCTCGCGCAGCCGCCGCCCGATGGCGAGCGCCCAGGGAGCGTGGACCCGCGCGCCGAAGGGGGAGTGGATCACCACGCGCCAGTCGCCCAGCTCGTCGCGGAACCGCTCGACCACGAGAGTGCGGTCGTCGGGCACATAGCCCGTCGCCTCCCGCTGCTCGGTCAGGTAGGCGAGCAGGTTGCCGACGGCGTAGTCGTCGAGCCCCGCCGCGCGGATCCGCTCGCGCGCCGACGCCGGGTCGCCCCGGCCGCCCGCCCCGGCGGACGACAGCTCGCGGAGGAACGCGCCGATCGCCCGGCCCAGCTCGGCGGGCCGGCCCGGGGCGTCTCCGTGCCAGAACGGCAGCTTGCCCGGCTGCCCGGGGGCGGGGGAGACCAGGACCCGGTCGGCGGTGATGTCCTCGATCCGCCACGAGGTGGCGCCCAGCACGAACACGTCGCCGACGCGGGACTCGTAGACCATCTCCTCGTCCAGCTCGCCCACGCGCGACGCCTTGTCGCCCACCAGGAACACGCCGAACAGCCCGCGGTCGGGGATGGTGCCCCCGTTCGTCACCGCCAGGCGCTGGGCCCCGGGACGGCCCTGCAGGGTGCCCGTCACCCGGTCCCACACGATGCGCGGACGCAGTTCGGCGAACTCCTCGCTCGGGTAGCGCCCGGCGAGCATGTCGAGCGTCGCCTCCAGCGCGCTGCGCGGCAGCGTGGCGTACGGCGCGGCCCGGCGCACCACCGCCTCCAGCGAGTCGACCGTCCACTCGTCGAGCGCCGTCATCGCGACGATCTGCTGGGCCAGCACGTCGAGGGGATTGCGCGGATAGCGGATCTCCTCGATCTGCCCCGTTCGCATGCGCTCGGCCACGACGGCCGTCTGGACCAGGTCGCCCCGATACTTGGGGAAGATCACGCCTCGGGACACGGCCCCGACCTGGTGCCCGGCGCGGCCGATGCGCTGCAGGCCGCTCGCCACGCTGGGCGGCGCCTCGACACAGGCCACCAGGTCCACCGACCCCATGTCGATGCCCAGCTCCAGGCTGGAGGTGGCGACCACCGCGGGCAGGCGGCCCGACTTCAGCGCCTCCTCGATCTGGGACCGCTCCTCCTTGGAGACGGAGCCGTGATGCGCCCGCACCACCTCGGGGATCGCTCCCGCCGAGGCCCCCGCCTGGGCCATCATCTCGGACGGCATGGCCGCCGGGCCGGTCCGCCGGGCATCCCCGCCTTGGGCATCAGGTCCTTCGCGCCGGTCCGACCATTGCGCGTGCAACTCCTCGAAGGCATCCGACCAGTGGGCCGGATCTCCCAGGCCAGGGCTCGGATCCTCGCTCCGCGCGGGAGCGGTCCGCCGCTCCCAGGCGAGCTCGTTGAGCCGGGTGCACAGGCGCTCCGACAGACGCCGCGAGTTGGCGAAGACGATCGTGGACCGATGGGCCTCGATCAGGTCGAGAAGGTGCTCCTCGACATGCGGCCAGATGCTCCTCCGGTGCTCCGGCGACTCGCCGTCGGCGCCGGGCGGAGGCGGCGCCAGCTCGGTCATGTCCTCCACCGGCACCACGACGTCGACCTCGATGACCTTCTCGGAGGGCGGCTGCACGACCGTGGCCGGGCGGGACCCGCCGAGGAACGTCGCCACCTCCTCGACCGGCCGTACGGTCGCCGACAGCCCGATGCGCTGGGCCGGAGCGGGCAGCAGGGCGTCGAGCCGCTCCAGCGTCAGCGCGAGATGCGCCCCGCGCTTGGTCCCCGCGACGGCGTGCACCTCGTCCACGATCACGGTTTCGACGCCGCGCAGCGCCTCGCGCGCCTGCGAGGTGAGGATCAGGAACAGGGACTCGGGCGTAGTGATCAGGATGTCGGAGGGCCGGGCGGCGAAACGGCGCCGATCCTCCGACGCGGTGTCTCCGGAGCGGATCGCCACCGAGATATCGGGGGCGGGCAGGCCCATCCGCAGCGCCGTCTGCCGGATGCCCGTGAGCGGGGCCCGCAGGTTGCGCTCGACGTCCACCGCGAGGGCCTTCAGGGGGGAGACGTACACGACCCGGCAGGGCCGGGGCGGCTCCCCCGTCATCCTTCCGGCCGCGTCGCGTGCCGCGGCGGCCGCCGGACTGTCCCGTCATGGATCCGCCGGGCCGCTCGCTCTGTCGTCCCGCCACAGATCCGCCGATCCGCTCCTCCCATGCCGCCAGGTCTCCCGGCGAGGCCGGGCCCGCCGTGTGCTCGACGGCGAGGCGATCGATGGCCCACAGGAAGGCCGCGAGCGTCTTGCCCGACCCGGTGGGAGCGACCACGAGCGTGTTCTCGCCCCGCGCGATCGACGACCACGCGCCCTCCTGCGCAGCGGTCGGCGTCGCGAAGGCGCCGGCGAACCACTCCCTGGTCACCGGGCTGAAGCCGTCGATCGCACCCACCTGCCCATCATGCATCCCCCCACCCGACAGAAAACAGCCGCACCGCCATCCCGTCACCAGGTGAGAGGCAAGTGCGGGGCAAGCCAGCCCAGGCAGGCGGCCGCTCCCCTGACCCGGGATGGCATGAGATGCCCCCATCGGGACAATCTTCCTGAGTATGGAAATCGACTACGCGGCCATCGAGGCGGAGCGCGCGCGGATCCGCGAGCGCTACCTGGGCGAGCGCCGTGCCGCCAGCAGCGCGAGGGGCCTGCACCACTTCGCGCTGATCTCGTCCGACGTCGAGCGGACGATCCGCTTCTACCACGAGCTCCTCGAGTTCCCGCTGACCGAGATATTCGAGAACCGCGACTACCGCGGGTCCAACCACTTCTTCTTCGACATCGGCAACGGCAACCTGCTGGCGTTCTTCGACCTCCCCGGCCTCGACCTGGAGCCGTACAAGGAGGTCCTCGGCGGGCTCCACCACATCGCGATCTCGGTGGAGCGGGCGACCTGGGAGCGCCTGCGCGGCAAGCTCGACGCCGCCGCCGTGCCGTACCAGGTGGAGAGCGGCAGCTCGATCTACTTCCAGGACCCGGACGGCGCCCGCCTGGAACTGCTCGCGGACCCGCTCGGCGAGATGTACGGCACCCGCGTCATGTGACGCCGTCTCCTGCCGGTCGGGAAGCGATCGCGGCGCCGCGGCCGGGACGGGTCATCCGGGCCGCGGCGTCATACTGAACGCATGCGCCTCACAGACTTCTGGAACAGGATGCGCCGCCACTTCGGGGAGGCGTACGCGGAGTCGTGGGCGAAGGACTACGTGATCGCCGGGCTCGGCGGGCGCACGGTCGAGCAGGCCCTCTCCGAGGGCGTGGCGGCCAAGCAGGTCTGGCAGGCCGTCTGCCAGGAGGTCGACGTGGACCCCAAGCTGCGCTGAAACCCCTCTCCCGCCTGCCGGCAGAGCGCGCCGGCGGCCACCGCTCGGCGGCGCTCCCCGCCGGCTCCACCCCGTGACCGCGGCGGTGTGATCCCGTCACGTGTCATTCCGTCCGTTACTCATGCCCTCCACCGTCTACGGCGACCACTTGAACGACGGTTGAGTGCTTGCTAGCGTGTTTAGCGGATGAACACGGAGGAAGCGCATGAGCGGAGACCACTTCACTCCCGATGAGGCTCTCCAGGAGATCGGGCGCGTGGGACGGCGGGTCCGGCACTCCTCGCGCGGGCCCGGACGGGCGTACCTGTTCGTGGGACTGGCCACGATGGTCTACTGGCCGGCGATTTTCCTCGGCGGCCACCCCTTGCCGTTGATCGCCGGGCTCGGATGGATCGTCCTGACGGTCGCCCTGTGCGTGTACTGGGCCCGGCTGCGGGTTCACGATCGGCTGATGAAGCGGATCAACGGGCCGGTCTCGGCCGCGTACGTGATGACGATGGCGGTGCCGTTCGTCGTCGGCGTCTGGCTGCTGCCCGACCGGCCCACGGCGGGCTGGACGGCGGCGTTCGCCGCGCTGTCGGTGCTCGCCGGGCTGCCTCTGGTGTACGGCGGGCTCCGCGTGATGAGGAACCGATGACGGCCCATCCGCGCCACGAGCTCGACGAGATCATCCACGCGCCGGTGCGGCTGTCGATCATGGCGGCCCTGGCCGCGGCGGACAAGGCCGACTTCCGCTTCCTCCGCGACACCATCGAGGTCAGCGACTCGCTGCTCAGCAAGCACATCCTGACGCTCGAACAGGCCGGTTACGTCCGGGTGGAGAAGACCTTCGTCGGCAAGCGCGCGCGCACCTGGCTCTCGCTGACCGATGGGGGACGTACGGCCTTCGAGACATACATGGACGTTCTACGACGAATTGTGGAGGCAGCCCCCCGTGCTTGAGATCGACGGCCTGCGCAAACGCTATGGAGACAAGACCGCCCTCGACGGGGTGGGCTTCACCGTACGGCCGGGCGAGATGTTCGGGTTCGTCGGCGCCAACGGCGCGGGCAAGACGACGACGATGCGGATCGTCATGGGCGTGCTCGACGCCGACACCGGCGAGGTGCGCCTCGACGGGCGCCCGGTGACGTACGACGACCGCCGCACGTTCGGCTACATGCCGGAGGAGCGCGGCCTCTACCAGAAGATGAAGGTCGCCGAGCAGATCGAATACTTCGGCAGGCTCCACGGGCTCGCCCCGGCCGCCGCGCGCTCGGCCACCTCCGCCCTGGTCGAACGGCTCGGCCTGGTCGAGCGGCGCGACGACGCCGTGGAGGCGCTGTCGCTCGGCAACCAGCAGCGGGTGCAGCTCGCCGTCGCGCTCGTCCACGAGCCGGCGGTGCTGATCCTCGACGAGCCGTTCTCGGGCCTCGACCCGCTGGCGGTCGACGCGCTCGCGGAGGTGCTCAAGGACCGAGCCGCCGCGGGCGTGCCGGTGATCTTCTCCAGCCACCAGCTCGACCTGGTCGAACAGCTCTGCGACTCCGTGGGCATCATCTCGGCGGGCCGCATGGTGGCGTACGGGCCGGTCGGCGAGCTGCGCGAGCGGGAGGGCCGCGGGGTGCTGCGGGTCGTGGTCAGGGGCGCCGCGCCCGGCTGGGCCGACGGCCTGCCCGGCGAGCTGACCCGCGAGGGCGACCGCGACGTCCTGCGGTGCGAGGAGGGCGACGACCAGGACATCCTGCGTACGGCGATCGGAGCGGGCAGGGTGGAGCACTTCGGCCGCAGGCAGCCGACGCTGGCCGAGATCTTCAGGGAGGCGGTGGCATGAACGGCCTGTGGCTGGTGGCCCAGCGGGAGATCCGCACGCGCGTCAGGACGAAGTCGTACCTGATCAGTCTGGCGGTCAGCGCCGTCCTGGTGGCCGCGCTCGCGTTCCTGCCCAAGGTCCTCGCCGGCGACGACACCTACAACGTGGGCGTCGTGGGCGACGCGCCCCCGCCCGCGGCCCAGCTCGCGTACTCCCGGTGGCCGGACGAGGCGGCCGCGCGGAAGGCCGTGATCGACGGGGACCTCGACGCGGCCCTGATCGACGGGAACAAGGTCCTCGCGAACGGCGAGCTCGACCAGCGGCTGGGACTGGTCCTGGAGAGCGCCCACCGCGACGCCCAGATCAAGGCGGCCGGCCTCACCATCACGCCGCTGACGGTGGAGTCGGTCGGCGCGGACGCCCGCTACCAGGGCGTGCGCACCGGCATCGCCACGCTGATCGTGATGGTGCTGTTCTTCCTGCTCATCTACTCCTCGATGTTCGTCGCCATGGGCGTGGTGGAGGAGAAGGGCAGCCGCATCGTGGAGATCCTGCTCACCTCGGTGCGCCCCTGGCAGCTCCTCGGCGGCAAGATCGTCGGGCTGGGCTCGCTGGGGCTGGTCAACCTCGTCGTGGTCATCGCCGCAGGTCTGGCGGCGTCGTTCGCGACCGGCTTCACGGCCGACCTGCCGCCCGGAATGGGGGGAATCGTGGTCAGCGCGGTCGTCTGGTTCGTGCTGGGCTACGCCTTCTTCTCGGCGCTCGCCGCCGCCTTCGGTTCCCTGGTGTCGCGGCAGGAGGAGCTCAACACCGTCCTGACGCCGATGACCATGCTCATGATGCTCACCTACCTGACGGCCTACTTCGCCGCCGTCGAGCCGACGGGCACGGTCGCGCGCGTGCTGTCGTTCGTGCCGCCGTTCTCCTCGATGGTCATGCCCGTGCGTACGGCCGCCGTCGACGTGCCGCTGGGGGAGATCCTCATCGCCGGGGCTCTCATGGTCGTGGCCGTGGTGGCCGTCCTGCTGGGCGCGGCCCGCGTGTACCGGAGGGCGGTGCTCCGCACCGGCGCGCGGGTCAAGCTGGGCGAGGTCGTCCGCTGACGGCCGGGGCACCGCCGCGAGGATCAGGGGTGCCGGGAGAGCGTCCGATGGATCAGTTCGGCCGCACGGCCGGGGTCGTCGGCGCTCTCTTGGCCGCCCGGCGCCCACAGGAACATCCAGCCTTCCTTGGCGGGCGTCGCGAAGACGATCGTCTGCCTGCCGGTGCCCGGGTGCCAGACGGACAGGACCGGGTCGTCCGTGCCGAGCAGCCGTGCGGAGAGACCGTGCTCGGGGAGCCGCGCCGCGAGCGCCTCAAGGCGGGCCAGGCGCTGTCCGCTGTAGTCGCCGGTGCCCGTCACGTGGCCCCTCCAGCGGGGAGATCCAGCTTTGCTACAAGGATCGTCCCAGGTCAGGGCGGTGGCAACCATGGCAGAGTAACGCCCGGGAATGTAACGGCGCGGTTGGGACGCCGTTCGTTCGCGGGCTCGTCGGCGGTTCCGGCATGTGATCGAACAGTCGTTCGGCTATATTGGACTGGTCGCCGCCGGGGTGCGCGCCGTCAGGTCGCCGGGGCGCGACAGGCTCCCGGCCCGCCTTCCGGGGCGGACTGCGGGAAGCTCCGGAAAATGTCGGTGGCACCCCGTAGCTTTTCGGTGACCGAGCAGACGACCACCCTTCAGGGGGCACCCAATGGCAATCAACGACCGCGAGAAGGCCCTTGAGACCGCCCTCGCGCAAATCGAGCGGCAGTTCGGCAAGGGCAGCGTCATGCGCCTCGGAGACGACGCGCGTGCCCCGATCGAGGTCATCCCCACCGGTTCGATCGCTCTCGATGTCGCCCTCGGCATCGGCGGCTATCCCCGCGGCAGGATCGTCGAGGTGTACGGCCCCGAGTCCTCCGGTAAGACGACGGTCGCCCTGCACGCCGTGGCCAACGCGCAGAAGGGCGGCGGCATCGCCGCGTTCATCGACGCCGAGCACGCCCTCGACCCCGAGTACGCCAAGAAGCTGGGCGTCGACGTCGACGCGTTGCTCGTCTCCCAGCCGGACACCGGTGAGCAGGCGCTGGAGATCGCGGACATGCTGATCCGCTCCGGCGCCGTCGACATCATCGTGATCGACTCGGTGGCGGCCCTCGTGCCGAAGGCCGAGATCGAGGGCGAGATGGGCGACAGCCACGTCGGTCTCCAGGCCCGCCTCATGTCGCAGGCCCTGCGCAAGATCGCCGGCGCGCTGAACCAGACCCGGACCACCGCCATCTTCATCAACCAGCTCCGCGAGAAGATCGGCGTCATGTTCGGAAGCCCCGAGACCACCACGGGTGGCAAGGCGCTGAAGTTCTACGCGTCGGTGCGGCTGGACGCGCGCAGGATCGAGACGCTCAAGGACGGCACCGAGCCGGTCGGCAACCGGACCCGGGTGAAGGTCGTCAAGAACAAGATGGCCCCGCCCTTCCGCCAGGCCGACTTCGACATCCTGTACGGCATCGGCATCTCCCGCGAGGGCGGGCTGATCGACATGGGCGTCGAGCACGGGTTCGTGCGCAAGGCCGGCGCCTGGTACACGTACGAGGGCGACC
The DNA here is from genome assembly GCF_002027145.1 of Microbispora sp. GKU 823. Lineage (NCBI taxonomy): Bacteria > Bacillati > Actinomycetota > Actinomycetes > Streptosporangiales > Streptosporangiaceae > Microbispora > Microbispora sp. GKU 823. The sequence continues at coordinate 44,730 of NZ_MWJN01000001.1, forward strand.
AGCTCGGGCAGGGCAAGGAGAACGCCCGCAACTTCCTCAAGAACAACCCCGACATCGCCAACGAGATCGAGAAGAAGATCAAGGAGAAGCTCGGTGTCGGGCCGCGGCTCGACTCGCCGAGCGAGCCCCCCGCCGCTCCGGCGGCGCCGCCCGCCCCCACGTCCGGCCGGGGCAGCAAGGCGGCCAGCGCGCCCAAGCCGGGTGACGTCTGAGCGCAGGCATGAGGCGCGAGGAGGCCCCGGCCCGGACGACGAGATCGGGCCGGGGGACTGGACTCGGGACCCTGGGGGCCGGCCGAAGAGCCGCGCGGGCGGGCTGAGGACGCGTCCGCGACGATCGCCGCCCTGCGCGAGGAGATTCGGCGCGCGGAGACCGGGCGTGCGGAAGCCGGGCGTGCGGAAGCCGGTCAGGAGGCCGGCCGGGCCGGACGCCGGCGCCAGGGACGTGGCAGCCGCCGAGGAGAACGGGCACGCCTGCGAGAACAGGAAGCTCCGGGAGACCAGGCAGGGCTGGGAGACCGGGCATGGCTGGGGGAACCGGGAGCTCTGGGAGACCGGGCAGGACTACGGGAACCGGGATCTCTGGGGGAACGGAGAGCGCCGAGAGGCCGGGGAAAGCGTGAGCGCTCCGGCGGGTGGCTTCCCGACGGGCCGCAGGAGGGCACCGCGGCGAGCGAGGGACCTCCGGCCGACCCCGAGGCGGTGGCCAGAGCCATCTGCCTGCGGCTGCTGACGATGGCGCCCAAGACCCGGGCCCAGCTCGCGGACGCCCTGCGCAAGCGGGACGTGCCCGAGGAGGCGGCGAACGCCGTGCTGGAGCGGTTCTCCGAGGTCGGGCTCATCGACGACGAGGCCTTCGCCGCCGCGTGGGTGAGCTCCCGGCACAGCGGTCGCGGGCTCGCCCGCCGCGCGCTCGCCCAGGAACTGCGACAGCGCGGCGTGGCCGAGGAGACGGTCAAGGACGCCGTCGGGCGGCTCGATCCGGACGAGGAGGCCGAGACCGCACGCAGGCTGGTGGACCGGAAGCTGGCCGCCACCCGCGGCGTGGAGCCGCAGGCACGGATGCGACGATTGGTCGGCATGCTGGCCCGCAAGGGCTACTCGCCGGGACTCGCCTTCCGTGTGGTCCGAGAGGCGATCGAGGCCGAAGGCAGTCCGTCAGATGGGCTTCCGGATACCTTCGAGTGAGCCATAGCACCACACAAAAGTCACTTGACAGGGCATCTTTGCTTGCTCGTTACCTCTCTGACGCTTAATCTCGACCGCAGTGAGGAGTTACTCCGCGCAGCGCGGATTGCCATAACGGTGTACCACGACGGACGAGAGACATTGACCGGCCTTCGGGCCATATCGGTCGCCCCTCGGGGCGTCCGGGCATTGCGACGATATTTGTCCTGGTGACGCCACCGGGCGCTGCCGTGCTGCGCGTGTGACCCCTGCCAAGAGTTGTCGTGAGGGGTGAGCGCGCATGGACACGATCGTGATCGTTCTTGCGGTTGCGGTGGTGCTGCTGGCTCTCGTGATGATCGCCGCCCTCGTCATAGTCATGCGCCGCACCGGTGTCGTCACACCGCCCGGCCCCTCGCCCGAGCAACTCGCCGAGGTGAAGGCCGAGGTCAACGAGGAACTCGAACGGGCCAGGCGCGAGGCCGAGGAGATCCGCACGAAGGCGGAGCGTGACGCGGGGGAGATTCTCAAGAAGTCGGAGGCACTCGCAGAGAGCGCCGCGCTGATGCGCAAGGAGGTCGAGGAGGAGGCGCGGATCCTCAAGACGGAGCTCAAGGAGCTGCGCTCCGACCTCGAACGGCGCGAGAACCGGCTGGCCGAGCGGGAGCAGCGGCTCGACGAGGAGGCGCGCAGGCAGACCGAGCGGGCCCGCAAGCTGGCCGAGACCGAGACCGAGCTGGCCGACCGCCGCGAGGAGCTGGAGCGGGTGGCCGAGCGGCGGCAGGAGATCCTTGAGCGGGTCGCCGGCCTGACGGCCGAGCAGGCCAAGGCGGAGCTGGTCAAGGAGATCGAGAACCAGGCCAAGCGCGAGGCCGCGCTGATCGTCCGGGAGATCGAGAGCGAGGCCCGGAAGGAGGGCGAGAAACGCGCCTGCAAGATCGTGACGCTGGCCGTGCAGCGGGTCGCCACCGAGCAGACGGCCGAGTCGGTCGTGAGCGTCCTCCACCTGCCCGGCGACGAGATGAAGGGCCGCATCATCGGCCGCGAGGGCCGCAACATCAGGGCCTTCGAGTCCACCACCGGGGTCAACCTGATCATCGACGACACGCCGGAGGCGGTGCTGTTGTCGTGTTTCGACCCGGTCCGGCGGGAGACGGCCAGACTGACGCTGGAGAAGCTCGTGCTCGACGGCCGGATCCACCCCCAGCGCATCGAGGAGGCGTACGAGCGCAGCAAGGCCGAGGTGCGGGACCTGTGCGTGCGGGCGGGAGAGGACGCGCTGGTCGAGCTGGGCATCACCGAGATGCACCCCGAGCTGGTCACCCTGCTGGGCCAGCTCCGCTACCGCACCTCCTACGGCCAGAACGTGCTCAAGCACCTGATCGAGTCGGCGCACATCGCCGGGATCATGGCCGCCGAGCTGCGGCTCGACCGTGACCTCGTCAAGCGCTGCGCGCTTCTGCACGACATCGGCAAGGCGCTCACCCACGAGGTCGAGGGCAGTCACGCGATGATCGGCGCGGAGATCGCCCGGCGGTACGGCGAGCACGAGGACGTCGTCCACGCCATCGAGGCGCACCACAACGAGGTGGAGGTCAGGACCGTCGAGGCGGTCCTCACCCAGGCCGCGGACGCGATCAGCGGCAGCCGCCCCGGCGCCCGCCGCGAGTCCCTGGAGGCGTACGTCAAGCGGCTGGAGCGCCTGGAGGAGATCGCCCAGTCGTACGACGGTGTGGACAAGGTCTTCGCCATGCAGGCGGGCCGGGAGATCCGGGTCATGGTCAGGCCCGAGAACGTGGACGACATCCAGGCCCAGGTCATCGCCAGGGACGTCGCCAAGCAGGTCGAGGAGGAGCTGACCTACCCCGGCCAGATCCGGATCACCGTGGTCCGCGAGTCCCGCGCCACGGAATTCGCCCGTTAGAACCCCACCCCGCCGGTGCCCAAGACGGCGTCTGCCAAGACCAAGGGCCCCCGCCCAGTGCTGGGCGGGGGCCCGGGGCCCGGTTCGTGCGGGGGCGGCCCGGTGGGACGCCCCCTGATCAGGCGCTCAGGCCTTCAGGCTGAGTGCGTCGGCGAGGTCGTTGAGCGCCTTCGCCAGCGTCGCCTGCGCGCCGACGGAGGTGTCGAGCTGGTGGGAGACGGCCCGAAGCTGCGCCACGGCGGCGTTCTTCTGCGGCCCGTCCGTGAACCGCTCGGCCCGGTCGACGAACTTCCGCACGTTGGCGGCGGTGTCGGCGGGCATGGTGCCGGTGCGCAGCGCCTGCGCGTAGTAGGCGCGCACCAGCGGGAAGCTCGCCGGCCACGTCACCCGGGGCTGGTGCTGGGTGTTGAACCGGTCGAAGGTGGCCGTGGCCGCCGCGTCGATCTCGGCCTGGTCCAGGTGCTCGCTCGGGGTCAGCGCGAACGCGTCGAACCCGCGGGCGATCTCGCTGCCGTAGACATGGCCGTTGTAGTAGTACGCGGACCAGAAACCACCGAGGAGCAGAGAGGCCGCGTTGACCGGACCCCGGTCGAAGTACGCGATCTCATGCGGGTTGGCCGAGTCGGTGAAGTCGAACACCGAGACACCGCCCTGATACCAGGCCTGGACCATGATGTCCCGGCCGGGCACGGGAACGAGCGACCCGTTGTGCGCGACGCAGTTCTCCTGGTTCGTCTGCGGCACCGGCAGCTTGTAGTAGCTGCGGAACTTCAGCTTGCCGTCGACGATGTCGAAGATGGCGTCCGCGCCCCACGACGGCTCGTCGGTGACCCGGCAACGCGCCCCGCTGCCGCCGCCCCACTCGTCGGTGAAGACGACCTTCGTCCCGTCGTTGTTGAACGTGGCCGAGTGCCAGTACGCGAAGTTCGGGTCCGTCACCGCGTCGAGCCGCTTGGGGTTGGCCGGGTCGGAGATGTCGATCAGGAGCCCGTTGCCCGCACACGCCCCGGCCGCGAGGCCGATCTCGGGGTAGGCCGTGATGTCGTGGCAGTGGGTGGTGACGGGCGACGGCGACCAGGCCGAGCCGGACGGGTGCCGCGGGGTCTGCGGGGTGTTCTGCAGACCGTTGATCGCCCCGGTCTCCGGATCGGTGAACAGGCGCGGCGTGGAGACGATCGCCGCGTTCTGCGGCGCCGCCACCGGCACCTTGATGACCTCGATGCGCCACTGGGCCGTGTTCGGGTCGGTCGCCGCGGTGTTGGCGCAGCCCGCGAGCTCGGAACCCGAGCGGATGCTCGCCGTGCCCTGGACGTAGACGTACACGTTGCCCGGGTCGTTCTTGCTGGTGACCAGGGTGTGCGTGTGCGAGCCGCGGCAGGTCTGGACGGCCGCCACCTGGACCGGCTTGCTGATGTCGCTGATGTCGAACACCCGGACGCCGCGGAAGCGGTCCGGGTTCACGCTGCCGCTCGCGCCCTGCGTGCCGCAGTCGATCCGGCCCCGGGTCTCCTCCACCGACATGAACAGCAGGTTGCCGTACACCGACAGGTCGCCCTGGCCGCCCGGGCACACCACGGAGGTGGTCAGGACAGGGTTCGAGGGCGTGGAGACGTCGTAGATGTTGAAACCGGTGTAGTTGCCGACGAACGCGTACTTGCCGCTGAACGCCATGTCCGAGTTCGCGTACGACGAGTTGCCCGGGCTCGAGGCCTGGTAGAAGCCCTCAGGCTTGTCCCGGTGGGCCAGCAGTTCCAGCCCCTGGCTCGCCTGCTGGGCATCCAGCCATCCGGCCCCCAGACCGGCTCGTGGATCGGTGTCGCTCGCCATGGCTGTGGCGGGCATGACGCCCACCAGGGCCGCCCCAACGGCGACGACTCCGATCTTCCTTAATCCAGCACGCCCCCAACGTGCTGCCGCACGGCTGATCCTCAAGGGTCGCCACCCCTCCTTTTCTGGTCTTGCCGGCGTGACCCATTGCGCGTGCGACAGATCCCGGGGCCCGGCCCAGCCCAAAAGATCTACGCGGCGTTTGGGGGACACTAACTGAATCTGGGGTGAATGTGCTATATCCCTACACATCCTCCGGTTTGGCCGGTATCCCCCAACCGCCAAAGAAGTGAGTGCAGGCATGATCTCCCCGTCCTCGTTCCGGCAGCTGCTCGTGCTCGTGCTCGCCGCCGCCTCGATCAGCGCCTGTACGGCCGAGACCCCCGAGCGGGCCAAGGTGAACGTCGTGCAGCCGGGCGCGCCGGGACAGGGCAGCAAGGTCCTGCTGGCCGACGAGGTGCCGAGTTCCGACGGCCGGGAGTACACCGACGCCGACGTGCGGTTCATGCAGGGGATGATCCGGCACCACTCCCAGGCCCTGCGGATGACCGCGCTCGTCGCCGGGCGCAGCGAGAGCAAGGACCTCCCGCGTTTCGCCAAGCGGATCGAGATCTCCCAGCAGGACGAGATCGACCAGATGGTGCGCTGGCTCAGGGCCCGGCTCCAGCAGGTGCCGAGCGTGGGCTCCGGCGCGGGGCACGACCACGGCGGCGGAGAGCTCATGCCCGGCATGCTCAGCGAGGAGCAGTTCGCCGAACTGGAGCAGGCCAAGGGGGCGCCGTTCGACCGGCTCTTCTACGAGTACATGATCCAGCACCACCTGGGAGCGCTGACCATGGTGGAGCGCCTCTTCGGCGACGGGGGAGGCGAGGAGTCAGAGATCAACCAGTTCGTCGCCCATGTCGACGCCGACCAGCGCATCGAGATCGACCGGATGCGCACGCTTCTCGCCGAGCAGTGACCGGCCCCGCTCACCGGAAGATCTGCAGGTAGAACGACAGCTCGGCGGCGAGGGCCGCCGCCTTGGTCTCCAGCCGCCGGAACCCGTGGGCCTCGCCCTCGAACGTCAGAAAGGTGCAGGGCACGCCGCGCTCCATCAGGCGCTCGGCGAAGGCCTGCGACTGGGCCGGCGGCACGACCGGGTCGGCGAGCCCCTGCATGAGCAGCATGGGGCAGTTCACCTGGCCGGCCCGGGCCAGCGGTTCACGCTCGCCGTACCGGTCCTCGGGACCGACCAGCCACTCCACGTAGCGCGACTCGAAGTCGTGGGTGGCCGCGACGAGGGGCCCGAGCGCACTGACGCCCGCCACCGCGACGCCGCCCGCGAAGACGTCCGAGGCGCCGCAGGCGGCCATGACCGTCCATCCGCCCGCGCTCGCCCCGCGTACGGCGATCCGGGCGGGGTCGGCGAGGCCCTCGGCGACCAGCCACTTCGCCGCGGCGACCACGTCCTCCACGTCGGTCACGCCCCACCGGCCGCGCAGGCGCTCCCGGTAGGCCCGGCCGTATCCGCTGGATCCGCCGTAGTTCACGTCGATCACGCCGATGCCGCGGCTGGTGAAGAACGCCTTCTCCAGGCTGAGCTCGCTCGTCGCGTGCCCGGTCGGCCCGCCGTGCACGAAGACGACGTACGGCGCGCCGCCCTCGTCCGCCTGCTCCGGCGGATACAGGTACGCGTGGACGCGCATGCCGGCCCCGGCCTCCGCAGCCCCGGACTCCGCGGCCTCGAACTCCACGACACGGGGCACCGGGAGGACGCGGGCGGGAACGTCGTCGATCTCCCGTCGCAGCTCCTCGGCGCGACCGGCGCGACCGGCGCGACCGGTGCGACCGGTGCGACCGGTGCGACCGGCGTCACCGTCGTGACCCGCGTCACCGGAGCCGTCGGCGGCGTCGATCCGGACGACCGAACGCGGCGCGCCCGCCCGGTAGCCGAGGCCGACGAGCACATCGCCGTCCGCGTCCAGCGCGGGCGCCCACCCCTGGAAGGGGACGTCGAGGTCGGTCAGCCTGCCCGTCTCCGGGTCGAGGACGCCCAGGCGCAGGTCGCCGCGCCCGTGCAGCACCGCGAGCCGCCCGTCGCCCAGCACGGCATACGGCAGGCCGCCGAGCTGCCACAGCGGCCCGGCGAACTCCTCCTCCGCCGGGCAGAGGGCCTCGCACGGCGACCCGGAGATGTCGGCCCGGTAGAGGTTCCACCAGCCGGACCGGTCGGAGACCGCGTACAGGCGCCGCTCGTCGCACCACAGCGGCGCGAGGACCGACTCGGCCGGCCCGCCCATCACCGTCCACGTGGCGCCGTCGGACAGCCGCGTGACCCGTAGTTCGGTGCCGGTCCAGGGCATGTGCGGATGGTTCCAGCAGACGTAGGCGAGGTGCCGGCCGTCGGGGGACGGCGTGGGCGAGGCGTAGAAGTCGCTGCCGGTGACCACTTCGGCGACCTCGCCGGCCCCGGTCGGGTCCACGATCACGATCGAACGGGTGACCTTGGCGTCCTGGTGATGGCGTTCCCGTACGCACCACACCCGCGGGCCGCCCGCGCCGTCCTGGACCCGCAGGTCGGCGTAGCGCAGCGCGCCCGGCTCGCCGGGGCTCCGGTGGTGATCGGGCGGGGCCGCTCCGCGCCCCAGGCCCGGCTCCCCGCCGGCGCGGGGGCGGGCCAGATAGAGCCGCTGGTCGGGGTGGTGCGCGAACACGATCCCGTGGCCGGGGACGACGACATAGGACCGCCCGCCGTACTCGTGGACGCGCGTACGGGCGTCCCAGGGCGCGGGAAGCAGGTCGGTGAGGGCGCCGTCGGCGGCCCGGTGGACGACGGTACGGCGGCCGCCCTCGGCGGGGCGGTCCTCCTCCCACCACGTCTCCGCGCCCAGCACGCTCGGGAAGCCGAGCCGCAGACCGGCGCGTGCCACGTCGGCGGTGGAGATGGGCGACGGCCGTGGCGAGAACGACCTCGGGCCAGGCGTGGGGGGCATGACCGCATCCTGCCGGACGGGCCCGCCCCCGGGGGCGGGAATGCGGCAACGCATCAGTCGAGGGACGGGGGAGTGGTGTAGCGGGTGGCGAGCGCGCCGAGCTGGTCGATGACCGTGCGCTTCCAGGTGCCGTCGTCGAACATCCGGCGCAGCGCCTCCTCGACCTGGTCGCGCAGCGCGGCCGTCCCGGTGGCGATGCCGTACTTCTCGGTGGCCAGAGACCTGCCGCTGAAGCGGAACTTGCCGGGGTACTGGGCCGACAGCCCGGCGAGCACGGGGGCGTCGGCCACGATCGCGTCGGTCCGGCCGGAGGCAAGCAGCGGCGCGCAGGCCGCGGGCAGGTTCGCCTCGGCGAGGAAGAACCGCCGCCACCGGGTGCCGAATCTCTTCACGAGCGGCTCGGCGGACTCCCGGGTGGCGCAGACGCGCTTGCGGGCGAGGTCGCGCGGGCGGCGGATGGACAGGTCGCCGGTCCGGACGAGGACGTCGGTGCTGGTGACGAGGTAGGGGCCGGCGACGTACCGGGAGCCCGGCGGGCCGGTGGCGCCGACGACGAGATCGGCCCGCGTGGTGTCGAGCGTGTAGACGACCTGGTCGTCGCGGTAGCCGAGCGCCCGGGCGACGTACTGCGCGACCTCGATGTCGAAGCCGCTGTAGCGCCCGTCGGGGAGCCGGGTGACCAGTCCCGGCTGCCCGGGACGCACGGCGACCACCAGCGTGCCGTCGTTCCCGCATCCACCGGTCAGGAACGCGGCCGCCAGGACGCCGATCACGGCAACGCCACGCCACACGCGCTCAATATCGAGGTCGCGTGCGTCCCCTTGCCAGCAGCGACACGGCAAAGATCCCTTTGCCCGCGAGCCCTACGGGTCAGCGCATCAGCGCGACCTCGCCGCCCGCGGCCGCCTCGGCGGCGGCCGGGTCGGCCGCGACCTTGCGGCTGCGCCTGCTGCGCCGTTCCAGCCACGTGGCGAGGTAGCCCAGCGCCAGGTTGATCGCGATGTAGACCGCCGCGATGACGATGACCGACGGGATCAGGTTGGCGTAGTTGGCCGGCACCACGCGGGCGCCCGCGTTCAGCAGGTCGGCGTACGCCACGACGAACCCGAGCGCGGTGTCCTTGAGCAGCACCACGAGCTGGCTGACGATCGCGGGCATCATCGCGGTGACCGCCTGCGGCAGCAGGATCAGCCGCATCACCTGGTTCTTGCGCAGGCCGATGGCGGATCCCGCCTCGGCCTGGCCGCGCGGCACGGCGAGGATGCCCGCGCGCACGATCTCGGCCAGGACCGACCCGTTGTAGACCGTGAGGCCGAAGACCACGGCCGCGAACTCGGTCACGACCAGCCCGGCCAGGCTCCCGCCGTACTGGGCGAAGAAGATCAGCATGAGCACCGGGACGGCACGGAAGGCCTCGACGACCACCGCGGCCGGGATCCGCACCCAGCGGTGGTCCGACAGGCGGGCGATGCCGAACACGGCCCCGAACAGCAGCGCGAGCACCGCGGCGACCGCGGCGGCGGCCAGCGTGTTGAGCAGGCCGGGCAGGATCAGCTCGGTCCAGGTGTCGGCGCGCAGGAACGGCTGCCACAGCTTGCCGTCCCACTGGCCCTTCTCGTCGAACTTGGTCCACACGAAGTACGCGACCAGCAGCAGGACGACGCCGAACGCGAGGGTCAGCGCGTTGTTGCGCAGGCGGGCGCGCGGGCCCGGGACGTCGTACAGGACGGTGGCGCCGCGCTCGGTCATCGGACCACCGCCAGGCGCCGCGCGAGGCGGCCGGACAGCAGGTTCATGGGCAGGGTCAGCACGACGAACCCGGCGGCGAAGCCGAGGAAGATGGGAATGATCGCGTCTCCGTGGGCGTCGAACAGGTTCTTCATCCGCAGCGCCGCCTCCATGACGCCGATCGCGGCCGCGACCGTCGTGTTCTTGACCAGCGCGTTCAGCAGGCTCCCGAGCGGCGCGATGACCGTGCGCACCGCCTGGGGGAGGATCACCAGGCGGAGCGTCTGCAGGAACGTCAGCCCGATCGCCCGGGCCGCCTCCGCCTGCCCGAGCGGCACGGTGTTGATCCCGGACCTGACGACCTCGCACACGAAGGCGGAGGTGTAGGCGGACAACCCGATGATCGACAGCCAGAAGCTGTTGAGCGACAGGTCGTCCCGGGAGAACTGGACGTTCATCACCGTGCCCAGGCCGAGACCGCAGAACACGATGATCAGTGTGAGGGGCGTGTTGCGCAGCACGTTGACGTACAGCGCGCCCGCCCCTCGCAGCACCGGCAGCGGACTGACGCGCATGGCCGCCAGCACGATCCCCCAGACCAGCGAGATCACCCCGCTGACCACCGTGAGCTTCACCGTCAGCCAGAACGCGCCGAGGATGACGGGAAGCTCGTCGACGACGGCCTCCACCGCCGGCCTCCTTCCAGTGCCGCTATCGGTGCTCTAGTACCGTTCGACGGACGGCGGCGAGGTGAAGTACTTGCCGAACTCGCCGAGGTTGGCGTCGAGGGCCTTGCGCCAGCTGCCGTCCTTGAAGAACTTCTCGATCGCGTTGTTGATCGCGTCGCGGCCGGCCTTGTCGTCCTTCTTGATGCCGATGCCGTACTTCTCCTCGCTGAACGGCTGGCCGATCAGCTTGAACTTGCCGGGGAACTGGGCGGCGAACCCGGCGAGGATCGTCGCGTCCGTGGAGATCGCGTCGACCTGCTTGTTCTCCAGCAGCGGCAGGCACGCGCCGTACCCCTGCTGCTGGGTGAGGTTCTTGGACTCCCACTCCGCGCCGAACTTCTCGGCGAGGCGCTTGGGCGACGACGAGCCCTGCGCGCCGCAGACCTTCTTGTCCTTGAGCGAGTCGACCCCGGTGATCGAGGTGTCGTCGGCGCGGACGAGGATGTCCTGCCCGGTGACCAGGTACGGCCCGGCGAAGGAGATCTTCTTCTTGCGCTCGTCGGTGATGGAGTAGGTCGCCACGACCATGTCCACCTGGCCCTGCTGGATGAACGGCTCACGGTTGGCCGACTGGGCCTCCTTGAACGTGATCCCGCTCTCCGGCACGCCGAGTTCCTTGGCGACGTACCTCGCAACGTCGACGTCGAACCCGCCGTAGCTGCCGTCGGGCTTCTTCAGTCCCCAGCCCGGCTGGTCGATCTTGATGCCGATGACGAGCTTCTTGTCGTTCTTGGCCTTGTCGACGATCGAGTCCGCACCGGAGTTGCCGCAGGCCGTGAGGCCGGTGGCCAGGGCGGCCAGCGCGAGCAGGCCGGCTCCGAATCGCATCCGCGTCACCTTTCGCTTCTTGTGGAGCTTGTCGTGAGCTGGGATCAGTGAGCTGAGGATCAGTGTGTGAGGATCTTGGAGAGGAAGTCGCGGGCGCGCTCGGTGCTCGGCTGGGTGAAGAACTCCGAGGGCGACCCCTCCTCGACGATCTGGCCGTCGGCCATGAACACGATCCGGTTGGCCGCCCGGCGGGCGAAGCCCATCTCGTGCGTGACGACCATCATCGTCATGCCGTCCTTGGCCAGGCCGGTCATCACGTCGAGCACCTCCTGGACCATCTCGGGGTCGAGGGCCGAGGTGGGCTCGTCGAAAAGGATCATCTTGGGGTCCATGGCCAGCGCGCGGGCGATGGCCGCGCGCTGCTGCTGGCCGCCGGACAACTGGGCGGGATACTTGCCCGCCTGTGAGGCGATGCCGACCCGTTCGAGCAGTTCCATGCCCCGCTGCTCGGCCTGCTGCCGGGAGATCTTCCGCACCCTGGTCGGGCCGAGCGTGACGTTCTCCAGGATCGTCTTGTGGGAGAAGAGGTTGAAGGACTGGAACACCATCCCGACCTCGGACCGCAGGCGGGCCAGAGCCCTGCCCTCCGCGGGCAGTTCCCGGCCGTCGAAGACGATGGTCCCGGTGTCGATCGTCTCCAGCCGGTTGATCACCCGGCACAACGTGGACTTGCCGCTGCCGGAGGGGCCGATGACGACGACCACCTCACCCCGGCCCACGCTCAGGTCGATGTCCCTGAGCACATGCAGGGGACCGAAATGCTTGTTGACTCCCTCCAGCCTGACAAGCGGGTCGGAACCACTGATCTCCGTCATGGTCAACAACGTAGGGGGGTCAAGGCCGCCGAGTCACTAACGGGCCGGTACCGAATAGATCACATCCCGGCTGCTCAGGACATCACTCCCGGTTTGTCCGTACGGCCCGCCCCATGCGGCCCGGGACACGGTCCCGCTTTGCTTCTGCCGACCTCTCATCGTGTAGGAGCACAGATGCTGAAAAATCCGGATCTGTTTCGGAAGACCGTTGCGGGCGCGGCCATGCTGGCGTGGCCCGTCCTGCTCGGCCTGGCCTTCCTGACCTCGCCGCCGGGCACCGAGCACGATCCCGCGGTGTTCCGCGCCAGTCCGGTGCAGGTGCAGGCCAGCGCGCTGCTGTTCCAGTGGGCGACCGTCTGCCTGGTCCCGGTGATCCTCGGCCTCGCCCATCTGCTCCGTACGCGGGCGCGCGCACGGGCAACATCGGCGCGGCCGTCGGCCTGATCGGCGCGGTCACCGCCACCTGCCTGTTCATGACCGACTTCTACGACCTGGCGCTGGCGCTCACCCTTCCGGACGCCCCGGCCGCCCGGGTGACCGAGGTGGCCGGCGCGCTCGGCGGGTTCGTGTACGGCGTCCTCCTGCCGGGCTTCCTCACCCATGTGGGCCTGCTGGTGCTCCTGTCGGGCCTGGCGGCGGTGCGGCGGGCTCCGTGGTGGGTCCCGGTGGCGGCGCTCGCGGGCGTCTGCGGGCCGTTCCTCACGATGGGGCAGCCGCCGGCCGTTCAGGCCATCGGGTCGCTGTTCCACCTCGCCGCGTTCGGCGCCGTCGCGCTGAAGGTCCTGCGCATGCCCGTGAACGAGTGGCGCGCCGCGTAAGCCGGGCTCGCCCTCCGGCGCCGATTCCGACACCAGGCCTCCTCGTTGCGAGGCCGGCCTGGTCGAGGTGCGCAAGGAGGCGCAGCGACGCTGGTATCGGCTGCGGCCCGAGCCCCTGGCGGACATCGACGCCTGGCTGGCGCCCTACCGGCGGTTGTGGAGCAATCGGCTCGACGCGCTCGAACGCGATCTCGACGCGACACCGGACGACTGAGGTCAAGCGGCGGCGATCCGCCTCGATGTCCGGGAGCCACGCCTCCTGGCTGATCCTGGCCGCCTGCCGAAGCTCGAGCTAGAGGCCCGATTCCCTGGCCCGCATGATCGCCTCGGCCCGGTCGGCCACGCGCAGCTTCGCGAAGATGCTGGACACGTGGTTGCGCACGGTCTTCTGGCTCAGCCCGAGCCGGGCCGCGATCTGGACGTTCGTCAGGTGGCCGGCGACCAGGCCAAGGATCTCCCGTTCACGCGGGGTGAGTTCGGGGAAGCTCGGCTCCGGCTTCCTGGCGAGATCGGAGAAGTAGCCCATCAGCCGTCCGGCGAGGGCGGGGCCGAAGATCGCCTCGCCCTCGGCCACGGCCCGGATCGCACGTACGAGCTCGGCCCGGCGCGCGCCCTTGAGCACGTATCCGCGCGCCCCCGCACGCACTGCCGCGAAGACCGCGTCGTCGTCGTCCGCCATGCTCAGCACCAGGACCCGCACGTGCGGGTTGTCCCTCGTGATGCGCTCGGTCGCGGCCACCCCGCCCATGCCGGGCATGGCGAGGTCCATCAGCACGACGTCGGGCTGCACGCGGGGGAGGAGGGCGAGGGCCTGCTCGCCGCTGGCCGCCTCGTCGGCGACCTCCATCTCCTCCACCGGCCGCAGGAGCGCGCGCAGCCCCGCCCGGAAGGCCGCGTGGTCGTCAACCAGCAGCACGCGGATCGGCTCCATCGCCCGCCTCCCGTCTCGTGTCCCCTGTCGTGACACCGGCCGTGTCCCGCACGGTGCCCTGTGCCGTGTTCTGTGCCGTGATCCGCGCCGGAAGGCGGGCCAGCACCGCGTCCCACCACCGGGCCGCGGGCCGATCACGCAGGTGCGCCGAGTTCGGCGGCCCGCTCACGCATCGACGCCGTGCCGACCCCGCTCCCACCGCCGTCAGTGAGCGGCTCGCCGCCCTCGTCGGCGACCTCCACTTCGAGCACGTCGCCGGTCATGCCCAGCCGTACGCGCACCCGCCCGGCCCCGGCGTGGCGGCGCGCGTTCGCCAGCGCCTCGGCCGCGATCCGGTACGCCGCCACCTCCACTGCCGCGGGCAGCGCCGGGAGGGATCCGTCGATCTCGACGCCGGCCTCGACGCCGGGCAGCCGGGCCGCGTGCGACCTGATCGCCCCGGCCAGGCCCAGCGTGTCGAGGGCCGGTGGCCGCAGCCCCTCCACCAGCGTCCGTACGTCGGCCATCGCCGTGCGGGCGTCCGTCATGATCTCCTCGAGCATCGCCAGGGCGTCCGGGTCGCGCACCATGTCCTGCACGGCCTCCGCCCGCATGGTCAGCGCGGCCAGGGTCGGCCCGAGGCCGTCGTGCAGGTCGCGCCGCAGCCGTCGCCGCTCCTCCTCGCGGGCCGCCACCAGCCGTTCACGCGAGCGCTGCAGGTCCGCCGACAGCCGTACGGCGTGCACGGCGATCCCCGTCTGCCTGGCGAGGTCGGCGAGAACCCGGCGGTCTCTCGCGCCGAGCCCGCTCTCGCCCGGGCGCGGAGACAGGACCAGGTCGCCCACCGGCTCGCCCCGGTGCACGAGCGGCAGCCGTACGGTGCCGGGGGAGGGCACGCCGTACGCGTGGGTCGGCCCTCCGGCGACCTCGACCGCGACATGCGGCAGGCGCAGCGCCTCCGCCACCGACCGGGCCGCCGCCGCCAGCACCGCGCCCGGCTCCGCCGCCTCTTCGAGGCGCCTGCCCAACAGGGCCAGCGCCGCGTACGGATCGTCGCGCCTGCCGTACATCACCAGGTTGACGGCGCGTTGCAGCCGCTCGCGCAGCGGCGCGAAGACGACGGCGACCACCCCGGCGGCGGCCACCGACACCGGCAGCCCGTCCGCCGCGCGGAACACGGCGCCGAGATAGGTGACCACGAGCACGTAACCGCCGAACACGCACGCCGACAGCAGCACGTAGACGAGCGTGCGGTTGATGACGAGGTCGATGTCGAACAGGCCGTGCCGCAGCACCGCCACCGCGGCGGCGGCCGGAAGCAGGCAGGCCGCGAACGTCCCCATGAGCTCCCAGAACGGGCTGGTGATGGGCCAGATGGAGCGCGGGTCGCCGTCGGACAACCCCGTGGCCAGCCGCCCCGCGACGATCAGCCCGGCGAGCCCCGCGGCGTACCCGAGCCACTTCAGCTGCACCCGTTCGTCGGCGTCGCCGCGCCCGGCCCGCCGTACGAGACCGGCCGCGCCCGCCAGGAACAGGGCACCCATGAGCCCGGTCGTCAGCGGCTCGACGAACGGGGAGACGGCGGCGAGCGCGGGCACTCCAAGGGGATTCGGCAGCGGAGTCCCCCATCCGAGCTGGTGGCTCGGGCCGGGCAGCAGGGCGCTCAGCGCGGTCGTCGCGGCGGCGATGGCGGCGAGCGCCCACAGGGCCGCCCGCCACCCGGGCGACGACGGCCGTCCCGACGGGAAGAAGGCCGGCACGGCGGCGACCGACAGGTTCGCGGGGACCCACAGCCACGTCTGCGGCCAGGCCATCGGCGTCGCGAACGGCAGCCCGGCCAGCGCGTAGTGCCCGGTCGCGTCGAGCAGCGCGAAACACAGGCCGCACGTCGCCATCAGCCACCCGACGGCGTTGCCCGGACGTTCGGCGGAGATCAGGCCGCCGACCAGCGCGCAGGCGGTGACGAAGAGGAGGTGGCTCTGGGCGAACAGCCCGGCGCCGTTGCGGTGACCGAACACCAGGGCCGCGGCGACCAGGAGCAGGCTGAGCACGCAGACCGCCCACGCCGTACGCCGCACTGCCCGCCTCCTTCGCGCCTCCGGCGCGAGCGCCGAACCGGGCTCAGGCTAGCGACCGAAATGCCCAGGCGAACAGGACGATGTCCCAGGACGCCCGGGTCGTACGGCGCCGACGCCTGTTCATCGCGGGACCGGGGAACTGAAGAGGCCGGTGTGACCGGCACGATGTTCGCTTCGGCCGGTGATCTGCGGCGCTTCGCGGACGGGGAGGCGCAGGACGAACCGTGCTCCCCGTTCGCTGTCCTGGATGGTCAAGGTGCCCTGATGTGCTTCTGCGATCTCCCGCGCGATCGCCAGCCCCAACCCGGTCCCCCCGGAGTCCCGGTCGCGCGAGGCGTCCAGCCGGGTGAAGCGGTCGAAGACCCTTTCCCGATGTTCCGGGGCGATTCCGGCGCCGTCGTCGAGGACCTCCAGCGTCGCCGTCGGCCCGTCGGCCCGCACGCTGACGGTGATCCGTGAGGTGGCGTGCCGTTCGGCGTTGTCGAGCAGGTTCACCAGGAGCCGGGTGATCCGCAGCCGGTCGCAGTCGACGAAGACGTTCCGCTGGAGGTCCCTCACGATCTCCATTCGGTAGGTGCGGCGGTCGAGCTCGCCGCCGACCAGCCGGCCGAGGTCGGTCGCACTGAGGTCGAGGGGGGCGCGGGCGTCCAGCCTGGCCAGGGTCAGCAGGTCGGTCACGATCGCCTGAAGCCGGTCCACCCCGGCGAGCACCGCCGCGGTCGTCTTCGGCCAGTCGGTGTCGTGCGGGTGCATGAGGGCCTCTTCGAGCTGAGCCCGCATTGCGGTGAGGGGACTGCGCAGGTCGTGGGAGGCGTCCGAGGTGAACTGCCGCAGTTGTTTGTACGCGCCTTCGAGCCGGTCCAGGGTGTCGTTCACCGTTCCGGCCAAGAGCTTGATCTCTTCCTGGTTGTTGTGCGCCACGGGGACCCGGCGGTGGAGATGGGTGGCGGTGATCTCCGCCAGTTCCGTGCGGATGGCGTCCACCGCGGTCATATCCCTTTTGACCACATGAAAAGTCCCGGCCGCCGTCATCGCGGTCGTCAGCAGGGACATGCCGATCGCGAAAGACAGGGCCGCGGTGTTCCCGTACCAGGGGACCGTGGGCACCGCCACGTAGAGGAGCCAAGGACCGTCCGGCTGATAGACCTTGTACGAGAAGACGGTCATGCAGCCCTTCAGCCCGGCCGGAGGGCACAACACCCGTTCGGCATGCACGCTCGCGCTGGTCGCGTGGAAGGTGGCCATCGGGGGCTTGCGCGTGAGTTGCGGCGTGGACGCGACGACCTGCTGGCGTGTGTTCAGGACCTGGATCGCGATGTCCTGGCCGGCCGGCAGCACAGGGGGAAGGAATCCCTGCCTGATGAGGGGCACGGTCCGGTCCCACGCCCCGGTGACCCGACCCCGCGCCGCGTCGGCGTCCTTGCTGCCCACGACGACGAGGAAGAGCACGCTGACCCCGGTGCAGACCAGTGCCGCGACGGCGGAGTAACCAACCGTCCTGCGGACGAGAACGGATGATCGGTTCCAGTTCAACATCGGTTCAGGCCAATCCGTGGGGAGCGTGGGTCTGTGCCCTCACAAGGGCACCACACAGACATGAATGCTTCAATAAAACGAACTTTTCGCTTCTCACAAGCCTGGGTAATGGCAGATGCGAGCCCTGGTCATGACCGCGGATCCGCCCGCGATGCTTCCGGTACGGGCGAGGGTGGGGAAGCGCCTACCCTTGTAGTGCGATGACTGCGACCACACCTACTGTGACGACACAGGGCGCCGAGGGCGCGACGACGACACAGGGCGCCGAGGGCGCGACCCGGACCTACGAGGTGCGGACCTACGGCTGCCAGATGAACGTGCACGACTCGGAGCGGCTGTCCGGGCTGCTGGAGGACGCGGGATACGTCCGCGCGGCCGAAGGGGAGACGCCGGACGTCGTCGTGTTCAACACCTGCGCCGTACGCGAGAACGCCGACAACCGGCTCTACGGCAACCTGGGCCACCTGCGGCCGATCAAGATGGCCCGCGAGGGCATGCAGATCGCGGTCGGCGGGTGTCTGGCGCAGAAGGACCAGGGCGAGATCGTCCGCCGGGCCCCCTGGGTGGACGTCGTCTTCGGCACCCACAACATCGGGTCGTTGCCGGTGCTGCTGGAGCGGGCCCGGATCGCCGAAGAGGCCCAGGTCGAGATCAAGGAGTCCCTGGAGACCTTCCCCTCCACGCTGCCGAGCCGTCGCGAGTCGGCCTATGCGGCCTGGGTGGCGATCTCGGTCGGGTGCAACAACACCTGCACGTTCTGCATCGTGCCGTCGCTGCGCGGCAAGGAGAAGGACCGCCGTCCCGGCGACATCCTCAGCGAGGTGCGCACGCTGGTCGACCAGGGCGTCCTGGAGATCACCCTGCTCGGCCAGAACGTCAACACCTACGGCGTGGAGTTCGGCGACCGGCTGGCGTTCGGCAAGCTGCTGCGGGCCTGCGGGGACGTCGAGGGCCTGGAGCGGGTCCGCTTCACCTCGCCCCACCCGGCCGCCTTCACCGACGACGTGATCGCCGCCATGGCCGAGACGCCGAACGTGATGCACCAGCTGCACATGCCGCTGCAGTCCGGCTCCGACCGCATCCTCAAGGCCATGCGCCGGTCGTACCGGTCCGAGCGCTACCTCGGGATCATCGAGCGGGTCCGGGCAGCGATGCCGGACGCCGCGATCTCGACCGACATCATCGTGGGCTTCCCCGGCGAGACCGAGGAGGACTTCCAGCAGACCCTCGACGTCGTGCGGCAGTCGCGCTTCGCCAACGCGTTCACGTTCCAGTACTCCATCCGCCCCGGCACCCCGGCCGCGACCATGGACGACCAGGTGCCCAAGGCCGTCGTGCAGGAGCGGTACGAGCGCCTGGTCGCCCTCCAGGAGGAGATCTCCTGGGAGGAGAACAAGAAGCAGGTCGGGCGCACCCTGGAGGTGCTGATCGCCGAGGGCGAGGGCCGCAAGGACGACGCCACCCACCGCCTGTCCGGCCGCGCGGCCGACAACCGCCTCGTCCACCTCTCCGCCGCCGATGCCGCCGCCGACGCCGTCCGGGTGACATGGTCACGGTCGAGGTGACCTACGCCGCGCCGCACCACCTGGTGGCCGACAAGGTCCTTTCCGTACGGCGGACCCGCGCGGGCGACGCGTGGGAGGCACGGCAGGCCGCCCCCGCAGCGGGGCAGCGCGGTGAACCTGGGGGATGCCCACCATCGGCCGTCCCGCTCCGCTCCCCGCGGAGCCGTCCGCCTGCTCGCCCGTCTGACGCACGGAGCCCCGCGACGGCCGGGTCACCGGGCGAGGCGGCGCAGGACCTCGTAGCAGTAGGCGCGCCGCAGGTCGTCGTCGAACCGCAGGCAGGGGTCCTGGATCCGGGTGCGCGCCGCGCCGTCCACCCCGGTGGGGGGCGCGGCCGTGCTGCGCGTGCCCGAGTCCCGGGCGGCCGAACTCGTGGTCGAGGTGTCCCGGGCCGCCGTGTCCTTGGACGCGGAGTCCTTGGACGCGGCGTCCTTGGCCGTTTTCGCCGCGTTCCTGGCGGCCGTGCTCCCGGCCGCCGAGTCGCCGGTCGCAGGGCCCCGTACGGCCGGCTTGGCGGTGCCCGGGGAAGCGATCCGGGTGGGTCGCGGCCGGTGCGCCTCCCTCGTCCTGGCGAGGCCTGTCGCACCGCTGGAGTCGCTTCCGCCGCGCCGCGCCGGCGAGACCGGTGAGGGCGGCCGGGACCGGGTGGAGGGGTTCGCCGTCCGGGCATGGCGACCGGGCAACCGCGACGCTTCGGCCTCGTGACCGGGCGGCAGCGCACCGCGTCGGCTCGCCGGCTGCTCTGAGGTGGGTTGCCGCGGGGCGGTCGCCGGCGAGAAGAAGGGGCCGGCAGCGGGAAATCCCGGCGCCGGACGTGCCGGTGCGGCCCGAGCGCCCAGATCGGCGGCCACCGGCCGGGCGGCGGAGGGCACGGGGTCCCGCGCGGGCAGGACGGCCAGGACGACGCCGAGCCCGGCGATCGCGGTCACACCGATCACGCCCGTGAGGGCGAGGACGGGATGACCGTCGCGCCGGTGCCGTGGAGTGGGGGAGAAATCCGGCAAGGTCGTGTTCTTCCGTGCGGCGGTCGGTTGTTTCCGATTTCTCAGTCTGCCCGCCGCGTACGAATTCCCGCGGTGGTTCTGTCAATTGCCGGGAACTCCAAATGCGCCACCCGGACATTATTTAGAGAAATGTCCTGAATAGTGCCGTGATGATAACGCGATATTTGTGCTAAAAGGTGTGTTCGTCATCGCGGCCCGCAGGACGCGCGGGGAGGTCCGTCTGACGGTGGAGAGGCCCGATGAGCAGGAGGAGGCCGGCCAGCGCGACGCCGCCCGCCGTCAGCCACATCGTCGGTCCCGCGCCGAGCGTGTCCCCGAGCGCCCCCGCGGCGAGCGCGCCCGCCGGGATGGCGCCGAAGTTCAGGAACTGCATGCTGACGACCACCCGGCCGAGCAGGTGGGAGGGCACGTACGCCTGCCGGAAGCCACCCCTGATGACGTTTCCGGCGACGACGCCCGCGGTGACCACGGAGCCTCCCAGCACCACGAGCGACAGTCTCCAGCCCTGTGCCGCGAGAGGAGTGAGCAGCGCGAACGGCGCGGTGCAGAGCTGGCACAGCACCAGGGCGCGGGCCGTGCCGAAGCGTCGCGACAGCCGGGTGGCGGCGAACGCGCCGAGCATCCCTCCCGCGCTGCCCGCCGCCACCAGGTAACCCACCGCGCCGGGGGCGACGTGGACGACGCGGACGAGGAAGACGACCAGGATCGTCTGATACCCGGTGAGGGCGAGGTTGGTGACCGCGCCGGCGACGGTGAGCACCCGCAGGTAGGGGTCCCGGCCGACGAACCGCAGTCCCTCGCCGATCTCCCGGCGTAGCCGGGCGGTGCCAGGCGGCCCGGCGATACCAGAGGCCCCATAGGTCACAGGCGCCCCCGCCTCGCGGCGTTCGTCGCCGCCCTCCCGGGCGCGGATTCCGAGCAGGCAGGCGGCGGAGACCAGGAAGCTCACGGCGTCTGCCAGCAGTCCCGTGACCGCGGCGGACGCCTGTGTGATCAGCCCCGCCAGGCCCGGGCCGGCCACGGTCGCCGCCGAGTCGGTGCCCAGGAGCTTGGCGTTGCCGCGAGGTCACCAGCAGCCACGGCAGCCAGGAGGCGGCGGCGAGCGCGCCGACCAGCAGCGGGCTCGCGTCCAGGGCCGAGACCGCGACCAGGGGGAGCGCCACGGCGCTGATCGTGCTGCCCAGCCTGCTGGTGGTCTGCCCGATCCAGATCAGGCGGAAGTCGCGGTGGTGGAGCAGCCCGCGCTGGGCGGGGCGTTCGGCCGTGGCCGTGCTCATGGCCGGGCCGGGACGCCGTGGGCGAAGACGAACACCGTCTCGCGCCGCTGCCCGTCGTCGGGGATCTCCCGGCCGGCCCACCGCTGGAACACGGCCGACAGCTCGCGGGACACCTCGGCCAGCTCATCCGGGGTCAGTCGCAGCCACTTGTCCATGGAGAACGCGCTGTCGTCCCAGACCTCCTGCTCCGCCTCGGGCGCGGCGTACCAGGCCTCTTGCGGAAATCTTGTTGCACGTCTGGCCCGGGCCGAGCGCCTAGCATCGGCGGTGTGTCCGTTCGTGAACTCGTCGTCCTCGGCACCTCGAGCGCGGTGCCCACCCGTCACCGCAACCACAACGGTTACCTGCTGCGCTGGGACGGCGAGGGGTTCCTGTTCGACCCGGGGGAGGGCACGCAGCGGCAGATGCTGCACGCCGGGGTGAGCGCCCATGACGTCACCTGGATCTGCGTCACCCACTTCCACGGCGACCACTGCCTGGGAGTGCCCGGCGTGGTCCAGCGGATCGCCAGGGACAAGGTGAACCACGAGGTGCGGGCGGCCTACCCCGCGAGCGGCGAGATCTACTGGCGCAGGCTGCGCAACGCGTCGGCGTTCGCCGACACCGACGTGATCACACCCCGCCCGGTCTCCGGCGAGGTGGTCAGCTGGCCGTCGGGCCCCGTGACGCTGACCGCGCGGCCGCTGTCGCACCCCGTCCAGTCGTACGGCTATCGCGTGGACGAGCCGGGCGGGCGCCGCATGCTGCCCGAGGAACTGGCCAGGCGGGGCGTGCGCGGTCCGATGATCGGAGAGCTCCAGCGGAACGGCTCGCTGACGACGCCGGACGGCTCGACGGTCACGCTGGACGAGTGCAGCGCCCCCAGGCCGGGGCAGAGCGCGGCCTTCGTGATGGACACCCGGTTGTGCGACGGGGCGTTCGCCCTCGCCGACGGCGTCGACCTGCTGGTGATCGAGTCGACGTTCCTGTCGGACGAGAGCGCGATGGCCGCGCAGTACGGACACCTGACGGCGGCCCAGGCGGGTCAGATCGCTGCGGCCTGCGGGGTGCGGCGCCTGGTGCTCACGCACTTCTCCGAGCGCTACACGACGGCGGACGAGCCGCGCTTCGTGGACGAGGTGCGCAAGTCCTACGCGGGGGACGTCGTGACGGCGCGCGACCTCATGCGCGTCCCCGTGCCGAAGCGTGGGGACTACCAGGTCCAGCGGGCGACGAAGTAGCCCACGCCGTACGGCGCGTCGTCGTACAGCAGCTCGGAGGCGGCCGGCCGGGGCGCCCCCCGCGCCGCGCCGCCGAGCACCTGGAAGGCCGCCCGGCCCGCGGCCCACAGCTCCCGCGCCTCGTCCGGGTCGAGGCCGAGCAGGCGACCCGTGTCGCCCGAGGCGAGCGCGGCGGCGAGCATCTCGTCGTACGGCACGGCGCCGGGATGGACGTAACCCGGCGCCTTCTCGGTGCGCCTGGCGGAGCCGTCGCCCATGACCAGCAGCGCGACCCGCCGCGCCGACTCCGCCAGGCGGCGGCCCAGGGCGGCGCACTCGGCCGGCGGCGCGTCGAATCCGGCCGCCTCGAACCGCAGTGCGGGCAGGTCGCGTCCGGACGCGTGCGCCCGTTCCAGCAGCCAGCGGCCGAGTCGTCGAGCGACAGGGGCAGGACGGGATCCCCCGGGCCGACCCGGACGTCGGGGCCCACGGGCGCAGCGTCCCCGCGGCGTTCCCCGGGAACGACGCGCCGACGTCCGCGCCGCCGGCCACGGCCAGCACGTCGGGACGGGCGTCCAGGAGCGAGCCGACCGCCGCGGCGCAGGCCGCGCGCAGGTCGTCGAGTTCGGGTGCGGCGGCCCCGGCGACCTGCGGGACGAGCAGCGGAGGATGCGGGCAGACGGCAGCGGCGACCAGCACCCGATCACCCTACCCCGCCCGGTGACGCGCAGAATGGGACGCATGGACAGCAGCACGGTGGCGTTCGCGACCGTACCGACCAGGCTGGGCGACGTGCTGGCCGCCGTCACCGAGGACGGGGTCGCCGCGACGCACTTCCGGGACGACCCCCTGCTCAGGGAGCGCATCGCCGATCGCCTCGGGATGGCCGTCGCCGACGACCCGGCCCGTACGGCCGCCGCCGGGGAGGAGCTGGCGGCGTACTTCCGGGGCGAGCTGAAGGAGTTCCGCGTCCCGGTGGACTGGCGGCTCATGTCGCCGCTGCAGCGGCAGGTCCTCGGCACGCTGTTCGCCACCGTCCCGTACGGCGAGGTGGTGACCTACGGGGAACTGGCGGCGCGGAGCGGCACGGGGGTCCCGGCGCGGGCCATCGGCTCGATCATGGGCGCCAACCCGATCCCGATCATCGTGCCGTGCCACCGGGTCGTCGCGAGCAACGGGCTCGGCGGCTTCAGCG
Organism: Microbispora sp. GKU 823; assembly: GCF_002027145.1. NCBI lineage: Bacteria > Bacillati > Actinomycetota > Actinomycetes > Streptosporangiales > Streptosporangiaceae > Microbispora > Microbispora sp. GKU 823. The sequence continues at coordinate 68,303 of NZ_MWJN01000001.1, forward strand.
GCGGCGAGGGAGTGGAGTCCAAGCGGTGGCTGCTCACCCTCGAAGGCCACCTGCCGCCCACCCTCGACTGGGACATGTGACCTCCCCGCCGCTGGGACACTGGACGGTGTGGGGCAGCTACCTGTGATCGCCGTCGTGGGCGCGACCGCGGCGGGCAAGTCCGACCTGGCCGTCGAACTCGCGCTCCGCCTGGGCGGCGAGGTGATCAACACCGACTCCATGCAGCTCTACGAGGGCATGGACATCGGCACGGCCAAGCTCTCGGCGCGGGAGCGGCGCGGCGTCCCCCATCACCTGCTGGACATCTGGCCGGTGACGCGGACCGCCAGCGTGGCCGAATACCAACGGCTCGTCCGCCCCTTGATCGAGGACCTGCGCTCCCGCGGCCGGGTGCCCGTGCTGGCGGGCGGCTCCGGGCTCTACGTGCGCGCCGCTATCGACGCCCTGGAGTTCCCCGGGACCGACCCGGACGCGCGGGCCCGGCTGGAGAAGGAGCTCGCCGAGACGGGCCCGGCGCCCCTGTACGAGCGGCTCAAGGGCCTCGACCCGGTGGCCGCCGAGAACATCCTGCCGAGCAACGGCCGCAGGATCGTCCGCGCGCTGGAGGTCATCGAGCTGTCCGGGCGGCCGTTCTCCGCCACGATGCCGTCGTACGACGCGGTCTACGACAGCGTGCAGATCGGCGTCGAGGTGCCGCGGCCGGTCCTCGACGAGCGGATCGAGCGCCGGGTCGCCCTCATGTGGGAGGCCGGGCTGGTGGACGAGGTGCGCGCGCTCGCCGCGCGCGGCCTGGCCGAGGGCAGGACCGCCAGCCGGGCGCTCGGATACGCGCAGGTGCTGCGCTTCCTCGCCGGGGAGTGGACCGAGGAGCAGGCCAGGGAGGAGACGGTGCGGGCCACCCGCAGGTTCGCCCGCCGGCAGGAGTCGTGGTTCCGCCGCGACCCCCGGGTGGTGTGGCTGCCGTTCGACGCGCCCGACCTGGCCGACCGCGCGATCGCCGTGATCACCGGCGCCTCCTAGACTTCTGCCATGCGGTTTGAGAAGGGCCTGCGGTTCGTGAAGGGCCACGGCACCGAGAACGACTTCGTCATCCTGCCGGACGCCGACGCCACGCTGGACCTGTCCGCGGCGGACGTCGTCGCGCTCTGCGACCGGCGCGCGGGCATCGGCGCCGACGGGGTGCTGCGTGTCGTGCCCACCAAGCTCTGCCCCGAGGTGGCCGGGCAGGCGGGCGAGGCCGAGTGGTTCATGGACTACCGCAACGCGGACGGCGGCATTCCCGAGATGTGCGGCAACGGCGTCCGGGTCTTCGCCCGCTACCTCGTGGACGCGGGCCTCGCGGCGCCGGGCGAGTTCGCCGTCGCCACCCGCGGAGGACCCAAGCGCGTACGGCTCGGCGCGACGGGCGACGTGACCGTGGACATGGGCAGGCCGCGGGTGCTGGGGGAGAGCCGCGCGGTCGTCGACGGGCGCGAGTGCCGCGGTGTGAACGTGAACATGGGCAACCCCCACCTGGCGTGCGTCGTGGAGGAGCCGGTGGCCGGGTTCGACCTCGGCCGCGAGCCGGACTTCGACGCGCGGACTACCCCGAGGGCGTGAACGTCGAGATCTTCAACGCCGTGGGCGACCACAAGGTGACCATGCGGGTGCACGAGCGGGGCTCCGGGGAGACGCGCTCGTGCGGCACCGGGGCCGTGGCGACGGCCGTCGCCGCCGCCCACGCCGCCGGGGAGACCACCGGCACCTGGGAGGTCCGGGTGCTCGGCGGCACGGTCACCGTCACGCTGGAGGAGGACACGAGCTACCTGGCCGGGCCCGCCGTCCTCGTCGCCTCGGGGGAGTGGCCCGCCGTCCTCTGATCGTTTCGGAGACTTGCAGAACCTTGTTCTGATCCGCCACCCTGGGTCCGGAGAGTAGACCGAGGAGGGCGCATGGACCCGCGCGACGCGGTGGTGGAGACGAAGGCGGCCGTCGGGGCCCTCGGCGGGGGTTTCATGATCTCCCGGGAGGTCAAGGCGCTGTGCGAGCGCCACGGCCTCGGTCCGCGGGAGATGTACTTCCGGGGCAGGTGCGGCGTCCTCGGCGAGGTGGACGCCGACGTCGTGCTCGCGGCGGTCGTCTTCTTCCCGGCCGGGCACGTCAGACAGTCATGGGAGTGCGGGCGCAAGCTCCCGGCCGAGGAGGCCGTCGCGCTCTACGCCGGCGCCTGCCACGACTGGGGACGGCGCAGGCTCGCCGGGCTCGGGAACGCCGACCGGCTGGCGGAGTTGCTCGCCGTCGTCGCCGACGGCGCCGACCCGTTCTGCGCGCCGCTGTTCGCCGGATGGCGGGCCTTGCCGCGGCCCGGCGGCGGACCCGCCCTGGCGGCCCACCTGCTCCACGTCGTACGGGAACTGCGCGGCGCCCGGCACGCGACGGCCGTGGTGGCGCACGGGCTCGACCCGCTGGAGGCCACCCTCGTGGGCGCGGACAACACCGGGACCCCGGTCCCGTACGACCGCAGCTCCGACGTCGCCCGTTTCCTCGCCTGGCCCGAGCCCTATCCCGAGCCGTCGGCGGAGGCGGAGCAGCGCAGGGCCGGGGCGGAGGAGCTGACCGACGACCTCGTCGCCCGCGCGTACGCGGCGCTCGGCCCGGCGGAGCTCGCGGAACTCTGCGACCTGCTCAAGGAGGCGTCCCAGGCGGCCCGGGCGCGCTGACGCGCCCGTACACCCGAGGCCGCGTGCTGTTTGGGTCATGGTCGGCGACCTGGCAGACTGACTGCTCATGGACGTGGACATCTGGGCCTGGGTCGGTGGCACCCAGCGTGAACTGCACGAGGCGGGCAACACGGGGCTGGCCATGGCGCTGGGTGACGTGCCCGCGCAGGCGCTGGAGGGCCGTTTCGCCCAGCTCGACGTCGTGGCGCCGGCGATCGCGCAGCACGCCGAGACGCTGGAGAAGCCGTGGCTGGAGTTCTTCGCGCGCTACTGGCACCTGCTGGGGCGGGTGGGCGACCGGGCGATCGGCGCGGCCGCGCTCGACGACGCCGTCGCGCTGGCGGACTTCGCCGAGCGTGACGACGTCAGCGACTGTCCCGCCGCCCCCGGCGCCGTCGAGGTCCTGGCGATGGCCCAGGCCAACACCGACGGCCCCGGCTACGCCGAGACCCGGCTGGCCGCCCTCGGCGCGGCCCTCGACGGTGTCGGCCCGGACTCCCTCGCCTTCTCCGGCCTGGCCACGCAGTACGTCGCGGCCCTGATCGACGCGGGCCAGGCGGCCGAGGCCGTCGCGTACGCCGAGGCGGCGGTCGAGCGCCTGCGCGGCGAGGGACGCGAGGCGAGCTGGGAGCTGGGCGCCGCCTCCGCGCGGGCCCTGCTCGCCGCCGGACGCCCGGACGACGCCCTGACCGCGCTCGACGCCTCGACGGGCTTCAAGCCGGACGACCCGGTCGCGAAGGGCCGCCGCGAGAGCCTGCTCAGGTCGCAGGTGCTGGCCACGCTCGGCCGTCTGGAGGAGGCCGTCGACGCGCTGCCCGACCTCGACGTGGTGGGCGACCACGCGCGCGAATGGGTGGAGTGGGCGCGCACGTCCGCATGCTCACCGCGGGCGGCTCGATCGCCAACACCTGGCAGCTCGGCCGCATCCTGCGCCAGTGGATCGCCTACTTCGAGAGCGTGGGCGGCCACCGCGCCAGGTTCGAGCTCGCGCTGACCGCCGGGCACCTGGCCGTCGCCCGGCAGGGCCTCTGGCAGGCCCGCCTGCTGGCCGACTACGCCGAGGCCGTGATCGCCGACCTCCGTGTCAGCGAGGGGCTGGCCGAGCGGGTGGCCGAGCTGCGCGCCGCGGCCGACGCCGCCAAGGAGCTGCCCCCGCCCGGCCCCCGCGACGAGCTGGTGGCCTACTTCGACGCCGCCGACGGCCGCACGGCCGATCCCGAGCGCTGGGTGGGCTGGCTGTGGCCGCTGTCCGGCACCGATCTCGAGGCCACCCGCGCCACACCACGACGCTCGGGTTCCTCGGCTACGCCCCGGTGGGCGCCGACATCTACTGGAAGACGATCGTCGAGGACGGCGACCCGGCCGCCGCCGGCGACGAGGACATCTCCTACCTCACCGGCCTGCTCATCGAGGCCCGGCAGGACGAGCGGGTGGAGACCCTGGCGGGACGGCTGCCGGAGACCCGCTCGCACCTCGCGCTCGCCCGGCTCCACCGCGCGCGCGAGCGCTGGGAGCAGACGGCGGCCGAGGCCGAGCAGGCGGTCGCCCACGAGGGCGGGCTGGAGGCGCGCCGCCTGTGGTCGGGCGCCGCCCAGCAGCTCGGCGACAACGCCAAGGCGGCCGAGATCCTCAAGCCGCTGCTCGAGTCCGAAGAGGGCGAGGAGGAGGACGTCTGGCGGCTCATCGTCCTGTCCACCGCCGTGGAGGACTGGGCGACCGTGCGCGCCGCGGGCGCCAAGCTCGGCATGCCGATCGAGCCGGGAGAGGGCCCGATCGAGGAGGAGTGGCACCTGGTCCGGGTGATCCTCCCGGCCCCCGACGGCAGCCAGCGGGAGGTGCTCGCCGTACGGACCGGCCCGGCCACCGCGCGCCTGGCGATCCCGCAGCCGCGCGGCATGGAATACAACGCGGGCGACGTCGTCGTGATCGACCCCCGGCCGCTGGAGCCGATCCCGGAGGACGAGCAGGAGCGGGAGAGCTTCGTCATCCCGTTCGCCGGCGTGACGATGCTGCGCCCGGGCGGCTACACGAGCTGGTTCTTCGACGGCGCGGCGCCGTCCGAGGACGAGTGGGCCGAGTTCAACGAGGTCCTCGCCGAGCGCGGCTGGCCGATGTGGGTCTACAGCGACGAGAACTACCGCGTCACGCACCCGGCCACCGGTGAGCAGCTTCCCGGCGTGTTCGGCTGGATCGCGATCCCGCCCACCGTGCGGCCGGCGGAGCTGGACGCCGTTCTCGACGACGTCACCGAGCAGTGGTCCCACCCGCTGGCGTGGCTCGACCTCGCCCGCGAGGTCGGCATCGAGGCCGAGCGGCACGAGCGGATCTCCAAGGAGTACGGCCTCTGATCCGCCTGCCCGTCGCCCTGGCGAAACCCTGCTCTAGAGTCGGGTTCGATTCTTGAGCGAGGAGGCGGTGTGATCCTGGACCGGTTCCGTCTTGACGGCAAGGTGGCCATCGTGACGGGGGCCTCGTCGGGGCTCGGCGGTCGCCTTCGCCAAGGGCCTGGCGGAGGCGGGCGCCGACGTGGTGATCGGGGCCCGCCGTCCCGAGGGCCTGGAGCGGACCCGGCGGCTGGTCGAGGAGACCGGCCGCCGCTGCCTCGCGGTCCCGACCGACGTGTCGGTCCCCGAGGAGTGCCAGGCCCTCGTCGACGCGGCCATGGGCGAGTTCGGCCGCGTCGACGTCCTGGTCAACAACGCGGGCGTCGGCACGGCCGTGCCCGCCCTGCGGGAGACGCCCGGCGAGTTCCGCCGCGTGCTCGACGTCAACCTGAACGGCACCTACTGGATGGCCCAGGCCTGCGCCCGGGTCATGCGGCCGGGGTCGTCGATCGTCAACATCGGCAGCGTGCTCGGCGAGACCACGGCCGGCCTGCCGCAGGCGGCCTACAGCGCGTCGAAGGCCGCGGTCGTCGGACTCACCCGCGACCTCGCCCAGCAGTGGACCTCGCGCCGGGGAATCCGGGTCAACTGCCTGGAGCCGGGCTTCTTCGACTCCGAGATGACCGCGCAGTATCCCGACGGCTACCTCGACCGCATGCGGGAGCAGCGGGTCCTGATGAAGCGCTCGGGCGACCCGGAGGAACTCGTCGCCGCCGCCGTCTTCCTCGCCTCCGACGCCGGTTCGTACGTCACCGGGGCGGTGCTCCCGGTCGACGGAGGCATTCTCGCCACCTGATCCCGGCCCTCCCGGTGCCGCCTCGCCTCTCCGGAGGCCGGTCTTCACGCCTCGCCGCCGCGCCCTCACTGCCCGGTACGACGTATGGGGCGAAAGATCACCGGACGGTCACGATATGGAGATTGAGTGGCATTTTTCACCATAAGAGGGGCAGCAGGGCCCTAGCCTCAGACCTGTTGTCAAAACAGGATCCGTGTTGCGCCTAGCGCAACGCCTGTGCGTGTGCCCTGAGGAGTCGTTGGCCCCCCGCTCTTCATTCACGGCGTGCGAGCGGCAGCCCTCGCGCCGTGCTTTGGCGTTTCCGGGCGTCCACGCCGCCTCGCGGGCGAGCGCCAAGTGAGGGGAATCAGAGTGGGCACAGCCGCGATCGACGTTCGCGGGCTCTGGAAGATCTTCGGTCCCAAGGCCGACCGGATCATCGGCAGCCCCGACGCCGACCTTGAGCCCGCGCAACTGCGGGCGAAGACGGGGTGCACCGCCGCCGTCAGGGACGTCAGCTTCGAGGTACGGCCCGGCGAGGTCTTCGTCGTCATGGGTCTGTCGGGCAGCGGCAAGTCGACGCTGGTGCGGTGTCTCACCCGGCTGATCGAGCCGACGGCGGGCGAGTTGCGCATCGACGGTCAGGACGTGCGCGCGATGTCGGCCAAGCAGTTGCGGGAGCTTCGCCGCCACCGGGTGAGCATGGTCTTCCAGCACTTCGGGCTGCTGCCGCACCGCAAGGTCGTGGACAACGTCGGCTACGGCCTGGAGATCCAGGGCGTCGGGAAGGCCGAGCGGCACGAGAAGGCCCGGAGCATCCTGTCGCTGGTCGGGCTGGAGGGCCACGAGGACTCCTATCCCGAGCAGTTGTCGGGCGGCATGCAGCAGCGTGTGGGGCTGGCCCGGGCCCTCGCCGTCGACCCCGAGGTGCTGCTGTTCGACGAGCCGTTCAGCGCGCTCGACCCGCTGATCCGCCGCGACATGCAGGCCGAGGTCATCCGGCTGCACCGCGAGGTCGGCAAGACCATGGTCTTCATCACCCACGACCTGTCCGAGGCGCTCAAGCTCGGCGAGCGCATCGCGATCATGCGGGCGGGCGCGATCGTGCAGGTGGGCACCCCCGAGGAGCTGGTCGGCGCGCCCGCAGACGACTACGTGGCCGACTTCGTGCGGGACGTTCCCAGGGCGCAGGTGCTGTCGCTGCGCTGGATCTCCCGCGCCCCCGAGCCGGACGAGCCGCTCGACGGTCCCGAACTCCCCGCCGACACCGTGATCCACGACGCGGTCCCGGCCGCGATGGCCTCCGACCGGCCCATCCGGGTCGTCGCGGACGGCGAACTGGTCGGCGTGGTCAGCCGCGTCGATCTCCTCGGCGCGGTACGCCCCCAGCCCGCGCCCGTGGTCGTCGCCGCCCCGATCGAGCAGTCCGCCGAAAAGCCCGTTGAGGAGCCTGCCGAGGAGCCTGCCGAGGAGCCCGCCGCCTCTGCTGAGGAAGCCGCCGAGGAGCCGGTCGACGAACCTGCCGGGGAGTCCTCCGGCTCGGAGGAGACCGGCGGCTCGGAGGAGTCCGGTGGGGACGAGCCCGTCGCCTCCGGGGAGGCCGGCGAGGAGGAGCCGTCCGGCGAGGACGCCGCCGGCGAAGACGCTCAGGAGGAGCAGCCCGGCGAGGACGCTCAGGAGGAGCAGCCGGCGCGGGACGAGGGCGACACCTCCGCGACCGCCGAGGCGAGGACGCGCGGGGGCGCGGCGGTCGCTCCGCCGGCGCCTCCGGGGAGGCGTAAGTGGTGAGCGCGCCTGTGCAGGCGGCCCCGCCGGTGCCGGCTCCGGCGCGGGTCCGGCGCCTGCCGCGATGGGTCGCGCCGGTCGCCGGAGTGGTCGTGGGGGTGGCCCTCTACGTGGCCTTCCGCGGCAAGGCCGTGCTGCCGCACGACGACGACGCCACCCTGTTCCACTGGCTCAACGACGCCCGCGACTGGGTGGACGCCAACCGCAACAGCAACCCGATCTTCCTGTACGTCGTCAACTACATCCGCCTGGGTGCGGCGGAGGTCTTCGCGCTGATCCAGGGCGCCCTGGTCGCGCTGGGGTGGCCCGGGCTCATCGGCCTGGCCGCCGGCCTCGGCTGGCTCGCGGGCGGCTGGCGGATCGCGCTCGTCTCGCTCGTGGGCTTCGGCGGCCTCGGCGTGCTCGGGTTCTGGGAGGCGAGCGTCGAGACGCTCGCGCTGACGCTGTCCGCGGTGGTGCTGTCGCTGCTGTTCGGCATCCCGCTGGGGATCTGGGCCGGCCGCTCGCCCCGGGTCCGGCGGATCGTGACGCCGGTGCTCGACGTCATGCAGATCATGCCGACGTTCTCGTACCTGTCGCCGATGGTGCTGCTGTTCCTCATCGGGTCGGCGTCGTCGACGATCGCGACGATGATCTACGCGATGCCGCCCGCCATCAGGATCACCGCGCTGGCCATCGAGCGGGTCTCCGGCGTGACGGTGGAGGCGTCGGAGTCGCTCGGCGCCACGCGCTGGCAGACGCTGCGCAAGGTCCGCCTGCCGCTGGCGCTGAACACGATCATGCTGGGCGTCAACCAGACGATCGCCGCGGCTCTGTCGATGGTGCCGTTGACGGCGCTGATCGCGGCGCCGGGCCTCGGCGAGGACCTGATCCGGGCGCTCGCCCGGGTCAACGTGGGCGCCGCGCTGGTGCCCGGGATCGCGATCGTGCTGATCGCCATCGTGCTCGACCGCATGACGCGGGCGGCGGCGCAGCGGCGCGAGGGCGGGGCCCGGGCGCGGGGTGTCCGCTGGGGGCGGCTTCGCCGTCCTCACGGCCGCCGGGCTCGCCCTGACCCCCGTGCTGGCGCAGGAGTTCCCCGAGCAGTGGCAGGTGCAGATCATCCGGCCGATCAACGACGTGGCCGACTGGATCGAGGCGCACTGGTACACCTTCACCGGCTTCCTCAACGACACCGTCGCGTACGGCTTGCTCAACCCCCTGCAGGACGTGCTGACCAGCGCTCCCTGGTGGCTGGTCACGGCGGCGGTGCTGGTGTTCGCCTGGCGGGTGAGCGGATTGGTGGCCGGTCTGGTCGCCGCCGCCTGCCTTCTGGGCGTCGCCGCGCTCGGCCTGTGGGAGCACGGCATGCAGACGCTGACGATGGTGCTGGTCGGCGCGGTGATCACGATCGCCGCCGGGCTCGCGCTCGGCGTGGCGGCGGCGCGGTCCCGGTGGTTCGCCGCCGTGCTGCGGCCGCTCCTGGACGCCGCGCAGACGATGCCGTCGTTCTCCTACCTGCTGCCCGCCGTGGCCCTGTTCGGCAACGGCCGCTTCACCGCGATCATGGCCGCCTTCATCTACGCGGTGCCGGTGGTCGCGCGCGTGGTCGAGGACGGTCTGCGGGCGGTCCCCGGCACCGTCATGGAGGCGGCGAGGTCGGCGGGCTCCACCGACCGGCAGTTGCTGTGGAAGGTGCAGCTGCCGATGGCCCGCGGCTCGCTGCTCCTGGCGGCGAACCAGGGCATCGTCATGACGCTGGCGATGGTGGTGATCGGCGCGCTGGTCGGCGCAGGGGCCCTCGGATACGACGTCGTGGCCGGATTCGCGCAGCAGGAGGACTACGGCAAGGGCCTCGCCGCCGGCGTCGCCCTGGTCCTCCTCGGAGTCATGCTCGACCGGATCACGCAAGGCGCCAACGGGCGCCGCTCTCCCCACAAGAAGAGGAACGCATGAAGAAGTTTGGCCTAATCGCAGGGGTCCTCGTTCTCGGCCTCAGTGCGGCCGCCTGCGGAGGCGCCAAGGTAGAGGACGGCTCCGCGGCGGCGCCGAGCGCGAGCGCCGCGGGCTCCGCGGGCGCGTCCGCGGCGGGCACGGTCAAGATGGCCATCAACGGCTGGGTCGGCTACGAGGCCAGCGCCGCGGTGGTGTCCTACCTGCTGGAGCACGAGCTCGGCTACAAGGTCGAGAAGGTGACGCTCGCCGAGGAGCCGTCCTGGCAGGGCATGGAGTCGGGCGACGTCGACGTCATCATCGAGAACTGGGGTCACCCGGACCTCAAGAAGAAGTACATCGAGGAGAAGAAGGTCGCCGTCGAGGCGGGCAGCACCGGCAACAAGGGCGTCATCGGCTGGTACGTGCCCGAGTGGATGGTGCAGAAGTACCCCGACATCACCGACTACAAGAACCTGAACAAGTACGCCGACCTGTTCAAGACCTCCGAGTCGGACGGCAAGGGCCAGATGCTGGACGGCGACCCGTCCTTCGTCACCAACGACGAGGCGCTGGTCAAGAACCTCAAGCTCGACTACAAGGTGGTGTACGCGGGCAGCGAGGCCGCGCTGATCAAGGCCGCCAAGCAGGCGACCGAGCAGAAGAAGCCGCTGCTCATGTACTTCTACGAGCCGCAGTGGCTGTTCAACCAGGTCAAGCTGGTGAAGGTCAACCTTCCGGCGTGGGAGGAGGGCTGCGACAGCGACCCCAAGAAGGTCGCCTGCGACTACCCGCCGTACGACCTCGACAAGATCGTGAGCAAGAAGTTCGCCGACACCGGCGGCAAGGCGTACGAGCTGGTCAAGGCCTTCCAGTGGACGAACGACGACCAGAACGCGGTCGCCGACGACATCACCAACAACGGCATGTCGGCCGAGGACGCGGCCAAGAAGTGGGTGGAGGCCAACACCGCCAAGTGGCAGGCCTGGATGCCCAAGTGATCTGAGGATCACGACCTCCGCGCGCCGTCCGGGCGTGAGCAGTCGTCGCCGCGATCCGCGCGATCGCGGCCGATCCCGCTTGTTGTGGAATACTCTGCCGGTGTCGCCGCGGCCCCGCCGCTCGCGTTCGCCGCCCGTACGACATCAGATGAGGCTAGATATGAGGATCCGTCTCCTTGCCGGCGCGCTGACGCTCGCGCTGGCCATGACCGCCTGCAGTGGCGGGAGTTCGGATGACGCCGCCGGAGCAGGCGCCGGGGGCGGCACGAAGACCGTACGACTCGCGATCAACCCCTGGATCGGCTACGAGGCCAGCGCCGCGGTCGTCGCCTATCTCCTGGAGCACGAGCTCGGCTACAAGGTCGAGAAGATCGAGAGTGGCGAGGCGGACTCCTGGAAGGGCTTCGAGAAGGGCACGGTCGACGTCATCCTCGAGAACTGGAACCACCCGGAGCTGAAGAAGGAGTACATCGACGAGAAGAAGGTCGCGATCACCGCGGGTGAGGACGGCAACAAGGGCGTTCTCGGGTGGTACGTCCCCGAGTGGATGGTCCAGAAATATCCGGACATCACGGACTGGCACAACCTGCCCAAGTACAAGGACCTCTTCAAGACCGACAAGAGCGACGGCCTGGGACAGTACCTCGCCGGCGACAAGTCGTTCGTCACCAACGACGAAGCGCTGATCAAGAACCTGAACCTTCCGTACAAGGTGGTCTACTCCGGCAGCGAGGACGCGCTGATCGCGGCGGCCCGCAAGGCCACCGAGAACGAGACTCCGCTGCTGATGTACTTCTACGAGCCGCAGTGGCTGTTCAACCAGCTCAAGCTCGTCAAGATCAACCTCCCGCCGTACGCCATCGGGTGTGACGACAACCCCAAGACGGTCAAGTGCGACTATCCGCCGTACCTGCTCGACAAGATCGTCAGTGTGAAGTTCGCCCAGACCGGCGGTAAGGCGTACGAGTTCATCAAGAACTGGAGCTGGACCAACGACGACCAGAACGCCGTGGCCTACGACATGGCGGTGAACAAGATGAGCGCCGAGGCGGCCGCGAAGAAGTGGGTCGACGCCAACAAGATCGTCTGGCAGGACTGGATCCCGGCCTGAACCCCTGTCCGAACCACCGCATCTGATCCACCGGGCTCTTTCACCGGGTCCGTCCGAGGGGCGTGGCGCGCACGGCGTGCCGCGCCCCTCGTCGTACGCCGCGGTTCTCGCCCGAGGCGGCGCCGTCGGTGAGCGGGAAACGTCGCAATGCCGCGGCTCTTGTGCGCGCCTCCTTTGCCACTTTTTTGCACTTTGCTATATCTGAGGGGGATATTTCATTACCTAGGGGTGGCAGTGGGCGGGCGTGGCAACCGGTTGATCGCTGTGTCGATCGCCGGAATCTCGGTGGCGGTGGCCGTACTCGCGGGTTGCGGGCCCATGCCGGAACTCGACGGCGGCCCCACGGGCAAGGGCGGCGGGGCGAAGGGCGACTCCGGAACGGAGCGGGGCGTCAACCCGCTCGACAATCCCGACGGCACCGGCCCCGGCCTGAAGGCGATCACGTCGGACAAGGACCGGGCGAAGGCCCGCGATCTGATCGACAAGGTGGCGACGAAGGGCCGGGGGCCGAAGACCGGCTACGACCGCGACAAGTTCGGCTACGCCTGGGCCGACAACGTGGACGGCGTCCCGTGGGGGCGCAACGGCTGTGACACCCGCAACGACCTGCTGAAGCGGGACGGCAAGGACATCAAATATCGCAGCGGGTCGAACTGCGTCATCACCTCCATGACCCTGTACGACCCGTACACCGGCAAGACCATCGACTGGAGCAAATCGGACGCGGCGGAGGTCCAGATCGACCACGTCATGCCCCTGTCGTACGACTGGCAGATGGGCGCGTCGCGGTGGAGCGAGAGCAAGCGCAAGCAGATCGCGAACGACCCGCTCAACCTGATCCCCGTGGACGGCTCCACCAACGGCTCCAAGGGCGACTCGGGCCCGGCCACCTGGCTGCCGCCCAGCCGCGACATCCGCTGCTCCTACGTCGTGCGGTTCGCCCAGGTCGCCCTCAAGTACGACCTGCCGGTGACCTCAGCCGACAAGGCGGCCATGCTGGAGCAGTGCAAGTAACGGGCCCGGCTCAGCGGTAGACGACCTTCTTGGCCGACCGGCCGGGGAACACGACGACCAGGTGCTCCTCGGCCCCTTCGGGCCCCCGGGCGTAGGCCCGCAGCCGGTAGCGTCCGGGACCCTTCACCGCCAGGTTCGGCAGCCGGGCCCCGGCGCCCTCGTCGCCGCCGTCGTACGAGGGCACCTCCAGGCGGCCGCTGCGGCTGACGATGCCGACCTCGGCCACCCGCTCCCAGCCCGTCAAGCGCAGCGGGGGAGCGGAGCCGAACGCCTTCACGGTCAGGCACATCGGCTCGTTCTCGCCGTAGGTCATCACGACCGCCGAACTGCCGGCCGCGCCGAGGAACCCGTCGTCCACCGCCGTGTCGAAGGCGCCCTCGCCCTCCTCGGTGATGTCGTCCGGGTCGTACACGCCGTATCCCCCGCCCTCGAACAGGAAGTACGCGGCCGTGCCCTGCCGCCGGGCCCGCACCCTCGGCCAGGGGTCTCGGCAGCGGGCGTTGGCCTCCGCGACGTGGCTCTCGTCGCCCGCGCGTGCCCCGTCCTCGGCCGCAGCGCCTCGGGCGGCCCCTCGTACCACCAGCCGGTGTAGGCGGGGCGCCCGGTCTCCTCCGGCCCGACCAGCACGAGGAACGGCAGCAGGACGGCCGCCAGCAGGACCGGCCCGGACGGGCGGAGCGGCGCACGCTCCGGGGGCGTGCCGTGAGGGCCGGTGAGTTCGCGGGCGGAGCGGGCCAGCCACACCGCCAGGAAGACGTCGAACTCCTCCAGCATCTTCATCAGCGGTACGTCGTTGTAGACGAACACCGAGAGGACGGCCGCGGCGGCGAGGGGAGTCGCCAGCGTCACGGTGACGTGGCGCCAGCCGGCCGTGACGGTGTCGCGGCTCCAGCGGCCGTCGCGGTGCTGGCCGAAGAGCACGGCCACCTGCCAGGCCGCCGCCATGGCCAGGCAGGCGAGCAGGATGAACCGGGGCGCCCGCACCCCGGGCACCTCGTCCATCGCGATCATCGCCAGGCCTGCCGACCCCGGCCAGGCGGTGACGAGCGCGAACACCCGGAGCCGTCCGCGGAGGGTCAGCGCGAACAGCACCTGCAGCGGGCACCACAGGGCCAGTGTGAGCGCCTCGCCGACGACGTCGGGAAGCGGCGCGACCGGCAGCGGGGGGATCAGGGCGTGGGCGACGGCCAGGTACAGCAGACGCCGCAGCCAGACCGTCCGCCGGTCGGCGGGCCGGGCCGCGGGCGGGGGGAAGGTGAAGACCTGGCGGAGCATCCAGGTCTTGAGCGCGAGGATCGTGAGCAGACCCACCGCCCCCGTCACGGCGGCGGTGGGCGACTCGGCGAAACCCATCGAGGAGTGGTCGTCGAGCGGATACCACAGGACGGCCGCCCAGAGGGCGTCGAGACGCCCGGTGACGGCCGTGACCACGGCGCCGACGGCCGACACCGCCAGGTGGACCCCGGCCGCGATCCACCCCGCACGCTCTCGGATCACTCCGCGCCCTCCCGAGACAAGAAGGACGATCTTAGGGGAGATCGCCTTCGGTGGCGCCTGACGTCATCCGGCGAGCAGGTCACGCAGGCGTGCGCACTCCCGGGCGAAGCGGCTTCCCCGGCTCGCCCGGCCAGTGGCGGCGTGTGCCGACACGACCGGGATCTCGCCGCGGGCGCCCACCCAGGCGGCCAGGTCGGCGGCGAGCGTCACCGCCTCGGTATGAGTGACGTTCGGCCGCTCTCCGGCGGAGGGCAGCAGATCCGGCAGCAGGCTGCGTAAGATCTCCCACACCTGCTCGTGCGCCCCCTGATGCGCGGCCTCCCGCAGCGATGCCAACACCGGACGGAGCTCGAACCAGGTGTGGCGGATCAGCAGCGCGAGCTGACGGCCGACCGCCTCGGCGTCCAGGGCTCCCCGGCTCGTCATCCGCAGCAGCACAGGGACAGGGTCCGGGCGGCGCTCGGCCAGGAAGTAGGCGAGGATGAGCGCGGTCGCGTCCCCGACCGGGCCGTCGGCGTCCGCCAGGGCCTCCAGGTACGGCGGATAGACCCCCGGCTGGTTCCACTGGTAGAGCAGGTGGGGCAGGTAGTTGACGGAGACGACCTCACGGTGCGACGGGAGGATCGACGGCCACCAGCCCATGGCGTAGCCGTGATCGTCCCAGCGCCACTTCGGCGGCTCGCGCAGCAGCTCGTCGATGAGGGGGTGTCCGGTGGGCTCCGCCCGCAGCACCGGCACCAGCCGCACCTGCTCGACGTGCCCCGGGTCACGTTCCTCGAACAGGTGCTCCCGCGCATCCTGGATGTAGCCCCACTTCAGCCCCGCCTCCGGGTCGGGCAGGCCGCCCCGGGCGAGCCAGGCGGCGACGGCCGACGCCGCCCGTGATCCCACGCGTCCGGCGCGTTCGGCGACGAGGGGGTGAGCCCCCCTGGGCAGCCGCAGCAACGCCTGCTGCAGGTCGGCGGGCAGTGGTTCCACGCCCGCGGCGGCGCACAGCTCCAGCCGGTCAACCAGCACGCCGGGATCGAGGTGCCCGGTCGTCACCGTCGGCGTCGCCAGCAGGACTGGGGGCAGCGTCCCTTCTCGAAGCGCCCGGTAGATCTCGCTGAGCCGGTGCAGCAGGAACATGTGCGGCGGGGAGACGTGCGCGGGTTCCGGCAGCCGGGCGCGGCGGCGGAACTCCACCGCGGGGTCGGGCTCCTCCGGTTTGCCGAACAGCGGCCGGAAGCCCGAGTATATGATCCCCACCGGGAACTCCGGTTCGCCGGGATCGCGGGGAGGCACGGGCCTGCCGTCGCGCATCGCCGCCACCCGCTCGGCGGAGACCCCGATCTCGAGGATCTGGCGGAAGATCTCCTCCCGGACGTGCTCCGGCAGGTCGCCGAAGGCCGGCCCGGGTGCCGCCTCGTCCTCCGAGCCGTCTTCGTCTTCCGGGCCGTCCTGATCTTCCGGCCCGTCCTCGTGGTCGTCCGTCTCCTCGGGCGGCACGGCGCTGACCCGCACGGAGAAGCTCGACCCCGCCCAGGGATCAACGGGCTCCGGATCGGGCACGCCGGGATCGGCGCCGGGAGCGATCACTTCCTTCGCCAGGGCGGCGATCCAGGCCTCCGGATCGAGCCAGCGCTCCAGGCCGTACAGATAGGGAAAGGAGTCCCGGAAGACGGGGGTGAGCGTCTCGCGCAGGGCCGCACGGTCCCTGCCCACCCGCTCGACGAAACCGGCGAGCCACTGCTCGCACGCCGCCCATCCGTGGAGTTCCCCTGCGGTCCGGTCCACCGCCGGTGCGGGGAACGGGCCGGGCTCGGGGAGGACCGGCAGCGGCACGGGGGTGAACGGCTCCGGCGTCTCCTCGGCCGCGACCTCGCCCCCGAACACGGCGGCGAGCTCCCGGCCGAGCTCGGCGGGCAGCAGCGGGACCGCGTCGGCGATCACCTTCGCGTCCGCGCCGAACGCCGCGGCGTGCCTGAGCGCGATCCGTACCGCTCGCCGCCGCACGTCGTCGGAAGCGTGAGCGAACGCCGTGACGAGCGCGGGAGCCAGTTCGCCGGCGCGTGCGGACCTCTGCCGCACCTGCCGGTCCAGCAGGGTCAGGCCGGCGCGGGCCAGCTTGGCCTCGGGCCTGAAGGTGAGCGCCTCGATCGCCTCTTGGACGTCCGCGTCGTCGTGCGGGCCGGACCGGTTGATCTGGGCCAGGGCCAGCTCGGCGACCGGGGCCGGGGGCGGGCGGGGAGCAGCCGCAGGTAGTCCCTGGCCCGTTCGGCCGCCTCCTGCGGCGCCGGGTCGATCAGTTCGTGCAGGCGCACGAAGAAGCGCAGGTCAGCGGCGTTGCCCCCACGCAGGAACCGGCTCACGCAGCCGTCGAGGAGTTCCGCCCGCGACACCCGTCCGGCACGCAGGAGCCGCCGGATCAGGGAGAGCCACCGGGTGGGGGACGGCGTGAGCCGTTCCTCACGCAGGGCGCGGCCCGCGCCCTCGGCCTCGAAGATCCGCGGCAGCAGCGGGCCGAGCAGCGGATCGCCGGCCGCCGCCTCGCCGGTCAGCCACGCGACCACGAGCGGGTCGTGCGCGGGCGGTGTCACGCCGGAGGCCCGCAGCAGCGCGAGCACCAGCGGGGCGACCCGATCGTCGTCCGCCCTGCGGATCTTTCCGGCGAGCCGGGCCGCCACGTCGGCCTGCCATTCGGCCGGGCGGGTGACCAGCACGCGGACCACCTCGGCAGGGTCCGGTGCCGGCGCCCACTCCGGGTAGAGCTCGCGGCGGCTCAGCCAGGCGGCCGCGGCGGCGGGCCCGGAGATCGTCCCCGCCCCCGCGATCCGCAGCGGCGCGCCGAACTCGGCGAGGGCGTCCCGCACGGTCCGGCGGCGCTCCCAGGCGAGCCAGGGGTCCTCGTCGTCGTGGTGGTCCCGCTGGCTCTCGCGGGCCATCTGCGTGGCGGTGTCGCGCATCTCCTTGAGGAAGTCCGGCAGCCGTCTGCCCACCTCGGCGCGCTCGGCCTCGGTGAGCGCGATCACGCGGTCGGCCAGCGTACTCGTCTCCCGTGCGGTGACGAGGTCGCGCACCTCCTGCCAGGCGCTCATCGGGCCGCCTCCGAGCTCGTCTCCAGGCCGGACTCCACGCCCGTGTCCGTGGTGGCCCGCGCGGCGATCCTGGCCGCGAGCACGTGCTTGCACGGCCCACGCGAGCCGCGATGGTCCCACCACCAGGGACAGGTGCACGATCCGTCGGCCAGGCCCACCTCCCGCAGCCCGCCGCGGGTCCGGACGTGCGCCGTGTCGCCCGTGATCTCCACGGCGCCGGTCTCGACCAGCGCCCGCGCGGCCGTCAGCCGCGGGTTGAGGTGCTGCACGTGCTCCCTGTCGTAGGGCAGCTCACGATGGAAGTACGCCGCCTCGGACAGGTCGTAGCCGACCCGCCCGGCCGTGCCGAGCTGCGTGAGGGCGGCCCGTACGCGCGTGGAGGACAGCCCGGCGCGGTCGGCCAGCAGGCCGATCTCCACCTCGGGCTCGAAGTTGAGCAGCATGCCCACCACGTCGGCGTCGGCCTCGGCCTCGTCGGTGGCGAGGTCGGCCAGCACCGCGCCCTCGCCGGAGAAGCCGCGCCAGCGCTCCGGCGACAGGACCAGCGTGTAGCGCATGCCGGGCAGATCCAGCTCCCACGCGCTCGACGCCGGGCCGCCGGGGGAGGCCGGGCCGTACACCTTGAGGCTCCTCGCGAAGCGCAGCAGCGGCAGCAGCGTCGCCAGGCGGCCCACGCCGGACAGGCACACCGCTCCGGGGCCGGGCCGGTCGGTGACGCGCAGGTCGCGGCCCGAGGGGGCGACCCACAGGTCGGCCGTCGCCCGCTTGGGCAGGGCCCGCAGGAACCGCACCGCGCTCATGCCGTGCAACTCGGCCCGCAGGTCCATGCGCGCCGCGATCACCTGAACCTCGGCGAACCCCCGCAGCCACCGCTCGGGCAGCGGCACCTTCTTCTCCACCACCGCGCCGTCGAGCGTGGTCACCGTGAGCTCGTCCGCGCCGACCCCGAGGTGCAGCGGGTCGCGCGCGCCCACCCGGGCCAGCGCCTCCCGCAGCGGGCCGTTGACGTCGACGTTGGTCGTCCCCCGGTCGAACACCTCGCCGTCCAGGGCGTTCTCGAGCAGGTCGAGCCGGGCGTACACCCCGCCGCAGGCGGAGAACGACTCGAACCGCAGCCGGTCCCCGCCGCACGTGACGACCGGATCGCGCGTCCACCCCGGACGCGGCTGGTGGTAGCGGGTGAGGGCCACGTCGGCCACGCCGAGCAGGGCCGCCGCCGCGGGCGCCGCCTGGGTGACCACCCCGCTGAAGAACCTCGGCGCCACGGCGGGGCCGCTCAGGGCCCTGCCGCCGGACGTCGAGAGCCCGAGACGTCCGTCCACCAGCATCGAAGGCGCGGCGTAGCTGTACGCCTGCGTCGCGTTTGTCATGTGCCGGAGGCTAGAGATCACCACCGACAAATCGCCGCCCGTACAGGCGGGGGATCAGAGGCAGCCGGAGTCGGGGTCCTTCACCTCGGGCGCGGTGTCGTCGACCGTGACCTCCAGCTGGGCGGTCGAGGCCACCAGGCTCCCGGCGGGCGCCTTCGCCTCCTTCTCGTCCACCACGATGCCGCGCTCCCCGAGCAGCTCATACGTGGACGGGTCGAAGATGATCTCCTCGCGCACCCCGCCGGAGACCCGGCCGACGCCGATGCCGGTCCGGCCCGCCGCGTCCTCGACCTTCTCGGTCACCGTGACCCCGGGGATCGTGGCGGCGGCCTTGAACAGCGCCGCGCGCTGGGGCGCCGGCACGTACGTCTCCCGCAGCAGGTCGCCGACGGCCGTCCACGCCCCCGTGTCGGGCGGATTGTCGCCGTGCGGCCGGTCGTACAGGTAGCCGCGCATCTTCTCCGGGTCGGCGGGCAGCTTCTTCAGGTTCGTGTAGGCGGTGTCCCGCACGCTGTTGCAGGCGGGGAGCCGCATCCACTCGGTGCCCTTCTCCTTGTACGCCTCCGGCGGGATCGGCCAGCCGGGATAGGCGTGGGGCTCCAGATATTCGACCTTCAGTGCGCCGTCCCTCGTGCCGTCGGCGGACAACCAGATCGTCCGCTTCGTCCGGTAGAGGTAGCGCGACTCCTTCTCGCCCTCGCCGACCACGTCGGCCTCGTACATCGTCTGGGAGCTGACCCTGACGAACTGGTCGTCACGCGGCGACAGGTCGGTCACCGCGCGGGCCGCCCTGCCCAGCACCTCCTCGGCCGACATGGCCGACACCTTCGGCAGCGTCACGACTCCCGGGCTCACCTTCGCCGGCCGGGCCTCCGGTTCCGTCAGCACGGTGGTGACGGCGACGACGCCCGCCGCCGCGGCGAGCAGCGCCGTCCCGCCCGCCAGAAACAGGTACGGACGCGGGCGCGGGCGGGCGCGACGGCCCGCCGGGTCGGCCAGCCGCCGCCGTACGGCCGCCTTGGCCGCCAGGGAGTAGGGCGCGACGTCGGGCCGCTCCCGCGCCACCAGGTCGATCTCGTCGGTCATCACACGTTCTCCTCGGGAAGGTCGAGATGGCGGCGCAGCTTCGCGCGCACCCGGTGCAGGCGCGAGCGGACCGTGCCGATGGGGATCTTCAGCGCCTCGGCCGCCTCCTCGTAGGAGAGGTCGGCCCAGGCGACCAGCAGGAGCAGGTCACGCTCGGCGGCCGACAGCCTGGCCAGCGCGGCGGCGAGGGCGGGCCGCAGGGCGGCGCGCTCGCCCGCACCTCGCTCCGCGCTCCTCCTCGTGGGCGCCGCGCTCGCCGGCGTCGCGCGGCGCGCGGGCGAGCGCCCGCAGTCGGCGTACCTCCGACCGGCGGTGTCCCGAGATGAGGTTGCCGGCGATGCCGTACAGCCAGGGCCGGGCGTCCGGCCGGGAGGTGTCGTAGCGGTGCCGCTTGCGGAACGCAACGAGGAACGTCTCGGCCGTGACGTCGTCGGCGTGCTCGGGGCCGAGACGGCGTCCGGCGTAGGCGTGGATCTCGTCCGCGTGCCGGTCGAAGACGCCGGCGAACCGCTCGGGTGCCGTCAGCGACGCCTCTATCAGCCCCGCGTCGCTCGGCTCGGCGCCGTCCGGCCCGGCGCCGTCCGGCCCGGCGCCGTACGTCTCGGCGCCGTACGGTTCGGCCTCGCGGGAGCCGCCGGGCGAGCGACCCGGGGCCGCCGCGGGGAAGCGCGTGTCGCCGGAGACCGTCCTCACCACCCGTGTTGTCCGTTCATAGGGGAATCCTTCCGTGGGCGCCGTCGCGCCCTTCGCCCCTACTCCGCCGGACCCGCCGGGCCGGTTCCATCCGATGTGCTCAGCCGGTGATGAGGAACCCGTTGTGGTCGCGGGCCACCCCGCCGGTGCGGTCGGCGATCGCGAGGGCGGCCCGCCGGGCGGCGGCGGGAACGCCGGTGCCGTAACCGCCGTCCGCGGACAGCTCGTACGTCACGTCATCGCCGTCCCATTCGGTGACGAAGACCTCGATCGGGCTCTCGGCGCTGGTGAGCAGCGTCGTGCCGGCGTCGGTCACCGTCGTGACCTCCAGGCCGGGCACCTCGTCCGCGAGCAGGCCGATCACCTCGTCCACGGGGATGAGCCGCCCGCCGGTGACCTCGGCCAGGTCCTCCGGCGGCTCCTGGCACTCCGGGTGCTCCCGGCCGCCGAGCCGCTCGGCCAGGCCCCGCACGAGCAGGCTCGGCCGCGAGAAGTCGCCGCCCGCCTCGCTGTCGATGTTGCGCGCGAAGAACGCGGTCGCCCAGCCCGCCGGGAGGCCCGCCCGGGCCGCCAGCTCCGGGGTCAGCGCGACCGGCCCGCGCAACTCGACGTTCTCGCCGATCTTGAACCCCCGCCCGTACGGCCCGGCCTGCGGGTCGTGCAGCCGCACCGTCTCCAGCACGGTCGCGGGGTCGGGCGCGTACGGCAGCAGCAGCGTGGGCCCTCTGCGCAGCCGCCGGGCCATGAGGAAGTCGGAGATCAGTCCCATGCGGCCACTGTCGCGCCCGGCACTTGTGGTTCGCTTGGACCCGGTCGCCCGGGTGCGACTAGGTGATCGATTCCAAGGGTTAGTTGTCGTAGCCACCCCGGACTTGCCGGACGGATGGCGCGGCCCCATAGGCTAAGCCCCCGTCCGCACTGTCTGGAGAAGTCATGACCAGTAGGTTCACCGAGTTGGTTGTCGACTGCCACGATCCGGAGCGGCTCGCGGCCTTCTGGTGCGCGGTCCTGGACTTCAAGGTGATCGACCGGAGCGAGGGCAAGGTCGAGATCGGCTCCTGGGAGCCGACCGTCGAGGAGGTCCGGGCCCGCCAGATGCCGCCCACTCTGGTGTTCATTCGGGTGCCTGAGGGCAAGACCGTGAAGAACCGGCTCCACCTCGACGTCAGCCCGATCGACGGCAGTACCGACGACGAGGTGGCCAGGCTGCTCGGCCTCGGCGCCGCCAAGGTGGACGTGGGGCAGGGCTCCGGCCGGAGCTGGGTGGTCATGGCCGATCCCGAGGGCAACGAGTTCGATGTCCTGCGCACGCTGGCACCGTCCACGTACATGATCGGTCCGGAGGGTTAGTGGTCGCAGGCGGTCAGTGAGCGCAGGACGGGCTGTCCGCTCTGGTCGTTGTGCCAGATGGCGGTGGTCAGCGTGAGGATGCGCTGCATGACGCGGGCGACGACGCCGGCGGGTGTTCGGCCGTGGTGCCGTTCCAGGCGGGGGTAATTCCGACAGCCGGTCGCCAGGGCGCGAGATGCGGCGATGCCTTCAGCGCGTCGTCGGTCTTCACCTACAGTGCGGTGGCGAGGGAGTCCAGGTCTGGGCGTCACAACCGCACTTTGGGCTCCCTCGCCTCATGCGCGCAGCCGATCCTTTGGAATAGATCATCTAGGCGTGTGACTAGGCGTGCCGGAGCGCGACCTGGCGCATCCTGGCGCAGACCCTGCCGGGATCGCCCAGATAGCTCCAGGGCCTTTCGGTGACGAGGTCCCCGAGCGCCTCGAACCGCTCCCTGGCCGCGACGTGGTCACCCGCAAGGACGAAGGCGCAGGCGAACAGGTTGTGGTCTTCCGGCCAGCCCGGCCGCCGCCGGTAGGCCGGATGCCGCACGGAGTGGTCGGCGGCGGCGCGCAACTCGGCCCGGACGTCGGGCCGCGCCATGTATTCCTCGTCCTCACCCCGGTCCAGCGACAGCCATTTCTCCAGGTGCGCCTCGGCGACCAGTCTGCCCAGCGGGCTTCCCGGAGGCGAATCGGTGACGGCACGCCGGGCGAAGGCGAACATCTCCTCCTCGCTGCCGAACCATTTCGCGCACAGCCACTGCAGCATCTGCGAGTGCGTGTGCACGTGCCCGGGATGCCTGCTCGTCGCCGCGTGGAATCGCCGCAACGTCTCCTCCCGTCCCACCTGGCGGCCCCGAGCGGAGACGACGAGGAACGACCACGCCGCCACGTCGTCCGGGTCGCGCTCGACGACCTCGTCGAGACAGTCCTCGGCCACCTTGAGCCGCCGGTGGAACTCCCGGAACTGCTGTTCGCTGGTCATCTCCGCGACGGCCGCGCCCCGGGCCTCCCACGCCCACTTGATCCCGTGCGCGCCCTTCACCAGGAGCGGGAGCGTCGAATCGGGCTCGGCCGCGATCCATTCGTCGATCCAGTCCTGCACGCCTTCCACGGAACCGCAGACGTTCACATAGAAGGCCCGGTCGTCCGGATCGGTGACGGATCCGAGAAAGGACTGGGCGGAACGCCAGTCACGGGCGATCAGCACCGACCGCAGCCCCGCGGCTCCCGGATCGCCCATAGCCGGATCGATATCGATATTTCCGTTTCTTCTCCGAAAAAGCCTAAGAGACATGCGACGGATGGTACATAAATAGCCGATCAACTCTATTGAGAGCGTGTGAATTGGCGAACAGCATACGGGCCGGGATCAGCCTGGCCATGCTCGCGGGGTTCTTCGTGCTGGCGGCCGCCCAGGTCGCCGGGCTCCTGGCGCTCGCCCTGTGGCTGTCCACCGTGCTGGCCGGGCTGGTCGTGGTGAAGCTGCTGTGGCCGCTCTTCGCGGCCAGCACCTGGGCGGTCGGGCGCGGCGTGTGGCGCGCGGTGCGCTCCCGCCCGGAGCCGCCCGCCGGCCTGCTCATGCCCGCCGACCAGGCGCCGATGCTGTGGGCGGCCGTCCGCGACCTGGCGGCGGAGGCGGGCACCCGTATGCCGGACGAGATCTGGCTGACCGCGGAGGCCAACGCGGCGGTACAGGAGGAATCGCGTTTCCTCGGCCTCGCCGGGGGACACCGGCGCCTCTACGTCGGGCTGCCGCTGCTGCAGACGATGACCGTGGCGCAGATGCGGGCCGTGCTCGCGCACGAGCTCGGGCACTACTCCGAGCGGCACACCCGCCTGTCCGCTCCCGCGTACCGGGGCAGGCTGGTGATCGCTCACACGCTGGAGCGGATCGGCCCGCACAACCCGGCGGGATGGATTTTCCGGGGATACGCCCGCCTCTACCTCCTGGTCGACCACGCCGTGTCGCGCCGCCAGGAACTCGAGGCGGACCTGGCGTCGGCCCGGGCCGCCGGAGCCGACGCCGCGGCCGGCGCGCTGCGCGAGATCCGCGTCCTCGACGCCGCGTGGAGCTTCTTCCTCGGCCAGTACGTCCACCTCGGCTGGGAGTCCGGGTACGCCCCGGCCGACCTGTTCGCCGGGTTCGGCGCACTGGTGGAGGCGCGCCGGGACGAGCTGGACGAACTGCGCGCCCACGAGCCGGACGACAACGGCTCCCGGTGGGACACCCACCCGCCCCTGTCCGAACGGCTCGCCGCCCTCGCGGCGGCGCCTCACACGACGGCGTCACCCGACACGCGGCCGGCGGCGATGCTGCTCGCGGACATCGCCGAGGCCGGTCGCGCCCTGCAACGCGTGGCGATCGACAGCGGAGAGCGCACCCTGCTGCCCTGGCCCGACCTCACCGCGGCGGCCCTCGCCGCGCGAGTGCAGCGCGAGGCCGACGCGGTCTTCCGCATGATCGCCCGTACGGTCGGCCGGCCTGTGGCCGGGCTGGCCGACGTGGCCGAGTACATCGCGGCCGGGCAGCTCACGACGATCGCGCAGCCCTTCTTCCCGACGGCCACCCGGCGGGAGGCGGGCCCGCTGTTCGCCGAGCCGCTGGAGACCCTGCTCCGGCTCGCCGCGTTGCGGTCCGGCGTCGCGCGGTGGTGGCATTCCTGGAGCGGCCCGGCCGAGTTCCGCGGTGTGCGCGGCACCGAGCTGCCGCTGGAGGAAATCGCGAAGCTCGCGGTCACACCGGGCGGCCTGGACAAGGCACTCGGGGAGCTGGCCGCGCTCGGCGTCGACATCCACCGGGCCGTACCGGCGGACACGGCGCCGAGCACCTTCGGCTCCGACGTCGTCGGCGGGCTGGCGAACGTCCGGGCGGACGGAGCCGAGCACGACCTGTTCGTGTTGACCACCGGGCTCGTCTTGGTCGCGGACCCCGGAAAGTCGGACAACGGGCGGCAGCGCATGCGGGAGCTGCTCGCCGCGACGTCCGCGGTGAGCCTGGCCGAGCGGAACCGGTTCGTCGCCTTCGAGGAGATCGAGAGCGTCCGGATCCACAAGCAGGTCCCGCTGGACGCCGAGCTCGTGCTGTACGGCGGCGCGACCCTGCGGATCGGGGAACGGTGGAGCAGCGACGAACTGGACGACGGCAGCCGCAAGCGCCTCGTCTCCCTGCTCGAACGCGTTTAGAGCGGCTACCGGGCGGTCGAGCCGCGGACCTGGAGGGAGGCCAGCAGCGCCGTGCTGGCCTGCGTGATCTCCTCGACCGCGCGGTCGAACGCCTCGGCGTTGTGCGCGGCGGGCGCACGGAAGCCGGAGATCTTGCGGACATACTGCAGGGCCGCCGCCCGGATGTCCTCCTCGGTCACCTCGTCGGTGAACGGCGGGCGCAGGGTCTTGATGCTTCGGCACATGACCCCATACTGGCCGATCCGGCCGGGTCTTCAGAAGCGGCGGTCAGGAGTGGAAGACGGCGGCGCCGAAGTCCTCGGCCACCTTGCGCAGCATCGCGGCCAGTTCCTCGCGGTCGATCGCGTCGATGCGCTCGGCCGGCCCGGACACCGACATCGCCGCGAAGGCCCGCCCGCCGTCGTGGACCGGCACGGCCATGCAGTGCACGCCGCTCTCCTCCTCACCCAGGTCGAGCGCGTACCCCCGGGCGCGCACCCGGCCGAGCTCCTCCAGCAGCTCGCCGACCGCCGTGATCGTCCGGTCCGTACGGCGGGCAGCCCGGTGCGCCGGAACACCGCCTCCGCGTCGTCCCGCCCGGCCAGCAGGGCCTTGCCGACGGCCGTGCTGTGCGGCAGCACCCGGCGGCCGACCTCGGCGAACATCCGCAGCCTGCGCGGCGAGGGCACCTGGGCCACGTAGACGACGTAGTCGCCCTCCAGCACGGCGAGGTTGGCGGTCTCGCCGGACAGCTCCACGAGCCTCGCGAGGTAGGGCTCGGCCCAGACCGCGAGCATCCGCTCGGCCACGCCGCCGATCCGCACGAGCGCTCCGCCGAGGGCGTAGCGCCGGTCGGACTCCTGCCGGACGTACCCACGGGCCAGCAGCGTCTGTAACAGCCGGTGGATCGTCCCGTAGGGCAGGCCGGTCGTGGCCGCGATCTCCGACAGGCCGGCCTGGCCGCCGTGCTCGGACAGTGCCTCGAGCACGTCCAGCGCCCGGTCGACGCTCTGCACGCTCACCGCGCCCTCCTCCTCGGCGGTGTCATCCTCAATGCGGGGACCGTCCCAGCATGCCGGGTTCGAGGCCTCGCAGCGAGGCGTCGAGCACCTCTGCCGTGTGCGCGACCCGGATCTCCCCCTTGCCCGCCCTGCGGACGGAGGCCGCGATCTGCATCGTGCATCCTGGATTGGCCGACACCAGGACGTCGGCGCCGGCGGCGAGCACCCGCTCGGCCTTGCGGTCGCCCAGTTGCCGGGCCGCCTCCGGCTGGAAGAGGTTGTAGGTGCCCGCAGACCCGCAGCAGATCGCGGACTCCTCGACCTCCCGCAGCTCCAGCCCCGGGATCGCGCGCAGCAGCTCACGCGGCTGGGCGCGCACGCCCTGGGCGTGGGCCAGGTGGCAGGCGTCGTGGTAGGCGACCGTGACGGGCAGCGGGTGGCGCTCGGCGGCCGGTCCGAGCTCGGTCAGGAACTCCGCCAGGTCCCGGGTCCGCAGCGCCCCGGCGCGGGCCGCCCAGGCGGGCTCGCCGGCCAGCACCTCGGCGTAGTCCTTCATGCTCGACCCGCAGCCGGCCGCGTTCACCACCACGGCGTCCACGCCGGCCCGCTCGAAGACGGCGATCGTGCGGCGGGCGAACCTCCGCGCCTCGGCCTCGCGGCCCGAGTGCAGCGACAGCGCCCCGCAGCAGCCCTGCCGGGGCGGGATCACGACGTCGCAGCCCTCCAGCGCGAGCACCCGGGCCGTCGCCGCGTTGACCTGCGGGAAGAACTCGCCCTGCACGCAGCCGGTGAGCAGCCCGACCCGCGCCCTGCGCCGTCGCCTCGCCCGCACGAGCGGCGGCAGCCGTACGGGCCGGGGGACGGCGGGCGCCAGTTCGGCCATCGCGCCGAGGGAGGGGTTGACCCGTTCCAGGAACGGCTGCAGGCGCCTGCCCAGCCGCATGGGCAGCCGCATCGCCCGCAGCCTGCGCCGGTAGGGGAACAGCGCGAACACCAGCGCCCGGATCGCGCGCTCGTCCGGGCGGCGCACGTGCTCCCGCTCGACGACCGCGCGCGTCTGCTCGATCAATCGGTCGTACCGCACTCCGGACGGGCACGCGGTGACGCACGCCATGCAGCCCAGGCAGGCGTCGAAGTGGCCGGCCATCGCGTCGGTGAGGGGGGTGCCCTCGACGTGCTGCCCCATGAGGTGGATGCGCCCGCGCGGGGAGTCCATCTCCTCGCCCCACAGCACGTACGTCGGGCAGGTGGGCAGGCAGAACCCGCAGTGCACGCAGTCTTTGATCAGTTCGGGGTCCATTTCAGATGCCTCCGACGAAACGGCCGGGCGACAGCCGGCGATCGGGGTCGAACCGCTCCTTGACCCGCCGCATCAGCGGCAGCGCGCCGACGCGCCCCCACCGGTCGAGGCGGCGTGCGGCCTCCGGGGGCGCGGCGAGCACGACGACGCGGCCCTCGCCGTCCGCCTCCATGTCGTCGCGCAACACGCCGGTGAAGCCGGCGACCCGGCCGGGTTCGGTGTCCGGCGGCAGCGCGACGTGGAACACGTGCGAGGCCAGGGAACCGCGCACCGCCGCGCGCACGTCCGCCGTGCGGGCCGCGCAGAAGGGCTCGACGAAGCTCCCGGCCAGCCGATAGGGGATGTTCCTGACCTCCAGCAGGATCTCCCCGCCGTCCGCGGCTCGGCCCTCGGGGCCCGGCGGCTCGTCCGGCCCCGGCGGCTCGGGCAGGCGCCCCCACCACGGCGGCGGCTCCTCGCTCACCTGGACCACCCCGCCCGTGGCGTCGCCGACGAGGCTGCACAGCGCCTTGGCGCGCTCGGCCGCGGCGGCGCCCTCCACCAGGACCGCCACCGTGCAGGGGCCCGCCACGTCGGGCCAGTCCACTTCCACCGCGCTCGGCTCCAGCGGTGACTCGGTCACCGCCGGGATCACGGCGTGCAGGGCCGGGGCCGCTTCGATGCTCGTGCTGTCCAACGTCCTGCCCTCGTACACGTAGGGCTTGACGGTCTCCGTCACCGGACGTTCGACGGTGAACGTCACCCAGGCGCGGGCGGCGGGCAGGGGATGGAGGCGGAAGGTGGCGTCCGCGATGATCCCGAGCGTGCCGTACGAGCCGGTGAACAGCTTGCCGAGGTCGTATCCGGCGACGTTCTTGACGACCTTCCCGCCCGACTTCGCGATCGTGCCGTCGGCGAGTACGACCGTGACGCCGATGAGCAGGTCGCGGGCCGTGCCGTACCGGAACCTGCGCGGCCCGGCGATCCCGGTGGCCAGCAGCCCGCCGACCGTGGTGCCCGGGACGGGAACGTCGAGCGCGAGTTCCTGACCACCCTCGGCCAGAGCGCGCGCCAGCGCCTCCACGGTCACCCCGGCCTGCGCCCGGACGACCAGGTCGCCCGCCGCGTGTTCCAGCACCCGGTTCATGCAGCACAGGTCCACGAGCACGTCGCAGCGGGCGGGCGGGGCGCCCCAGTGCAGCTTGGTCCCGCCGCCCGTCGCGACGGCGGCCAGGTCGTGCGCGGCGCAGACCCGCATCACGGCCGCGATCTCCTCGGCCGACTCGGGCAGCGCCACCCAGCGCGGCCGCACGCCCGCGACCTCGTCCCCGTCGCCGGCCGCGCGCCCGGCCACGCCGGTCGCCTCCAGCGCCTCCAGAGCGTCCCGCGCGTCCATCAGAACTGCTCCGCGAGGCCGGCCTCGACCAGGGGGTGAGCGCCCCTGCGCACTCCCGGCGCCTCGCCGCACAGGCGCGGGGTGGGGAAGATCTTGCCGGGGTTGGCGAGACCACGGGGATCGAACGCGCACCGCACGAGTTGCATGGTGTCGAGGTCGTCCTCGGTGAACATCCGGGGCATGTAGCGGGCCTTGTCCACGCCGACGCCGTGCTCCCCGGTGATCGACCCGCCGTGTCGACGCACAGGTCGAGGATGCGCCCGCTCACGGTCTCGGCGCGCTCGGCCTCGCCGGGCACGGAGTCGTCGAACAGCACGAGGGGATGGAGGTTGCCGTCGCCCGCGTGGAAGACGTTGGCCACGCGGATGCCGTACTCCTCCTGCAGCCGGTCGATCCCGGCGAGCACGCGGGGAAGCGCGGTCCGCGGCACCACGCCGTCCTGCACGATGTACGCCGGGCTGATCCGGCCCACGGCGGCGAACGCCGACTTGCGGCCCTTCCAGATGGCCGCCCGCTCCTCGGCGGAGGCGGCCACCCGGATCTCGAAGGCGCCGCTCTCGTGGCAGATCCGCTCGACCTCGGCGAACTGGTGCTCCACC
The DNA here is from genome assembly GCF_002027145.1 of Microbispora sp. GKU 823. NCBI lineage: Bacteria > Bacillati > Actinomycetota > Actinomycetes > Streptosporangiales > Streptosporangiaceae > Microbispora > Microbispora sp. GKU 823. The sequence goes on from NZ_MWJN01000001.1 coordinate 97,477, forward strand.
TCGGCGCGCGGGCCGTCCAGCTCCACCACCAGTACGGCTCCCGCCCCGGCGGGGTAACGGCAGTGGACGGCGGCCTCGGCCGCCTCGATCGCCAGCGCGTCCATCATCTCGATGGCGGCGGGCACGACGCCCGCCGCGATGATCGCCGACACCGCGTGCCCGCCGGCCTCGATGCCCGTGAAGGCGGCGAGCAGGGTCGTGACCGCCTCGGGCGCCCGCGACAGCCGTACGGTGATCTTGGTGGCGATGCCGAGCGTGCCCTCCGAGCCGACGAACGCGCCGAGCAGGTCGTAGCCCGGGTCCTGGGCGGACAGCTCCACGATCTCCCCGTCCGGCGTGACGATCTCGGCGGCGAGCACGTGGTTGACCGTGAAGCCGTACTTGAGGCAGTGCGCGCCGCCCGAGTTCTCCGCCACGTTGCCGCCGATCGAGCAGACCTGCTGGCTGGAGGGGTCGGGGGCGTAGTAGTACCCCCGGTCGCGGACCGCCTCGGTGATCGCCAGGTTCGTCACCCCGGGCTCCACCACGGCACGGCGGTTCGGGATGTCGATCTCGACGATCCGCCGCATGCGGGAGGTGACGATCAGCACGCCGTCCGTGCGGGGGAGGGCGCCGCCCGACAGGCCGGTGCCCGACCCCCGCGCGACGAACGGCACGCCGTGCTCGCCGCACAGCCGTACGACCGCGGCGATCTCCTCGGCCGTCCCCGGCAGCACGACCACCCCGGGCGTGGCCCGGTGGACGGTCAGCCCGTCGCACTCGTAGGTGCGCAGCCGTACGGGGTCGGTGATGACGGCGTCCGGCGGGAGCACGGCCGCCAGCCGTGCCGTCAGCCGTTCGAGCTCGGACATCGGCTCCCGCTTCCCCTCACATCGTCACGGCATCCGCTCGTACGCCGGAAGCGTAAGGAACTCCGCGAAGTCGTCGTCAAGGGCGACCTCCTTGAACAGCGCCGTTGCCTGCGCGTAGAGCTTCTCGTCGTAGCCCGGCCCGGCGGCGATCCCGGCCAGCTCCTCCTCGATGATCCGCTCGACGAGCTCCCGTGTCACCACCGCGCCGGTGTCGGCCAGCGTGATGTCGTTGTGGATCCACTGCCAGACCTGCGAGCGGGAGATCTCGGCGGTCGCCGCGTCCTCCATCAGGTTGTGGATCGCGGCGGCGCCGTTGCCGCCCATCCAGGCCGCCAGGTAGCGCAGGCCGACGTCCACGTTGTTGCGCAGCCCGGCCTCGGTGATCTCGCCGGGGGTCTTGGACACCGACAACAGGTCCTCGGCCGTGACGTGGACGTCCTCGCGCAGCCGGTCGAGCTGGTTGGGCCGGTCGCCGAGCACGCCGTCGAACACCTCGCGGCAGATCGGCACGAGGTCGGGGTGGGCCACCCAGGAGCCGTCGAAACCGTCGCCCGACTCCCGGGTCTTGTCGGCCCGCACCTTCTCCAGCGCGACCTTGTTGACCTCCGGGTCGCGGCGGGAGGGGATGAAGGCCGCCATGCCGCCGATGGCGTGCGCGCCGCGCTTGTGGCAGGTGCGCACCAGCAGTTCGGTGTAGGCCCGCATGAACGGCGCGGTCATCGTCACCGCGTTGCGCTCCGGCAGCAGGAATTCCCGCCCCCGGGTGCGGAACTTCTTGATGACGCTGAACAGGTAGTCCCAGCGGCCGGCGTTGAGGCCCGCGGAGTGCTCGCGCAGCTCGTAGAGGATCTCCTCCATCTCGAACGCGGCCGGGTAGGTCTCGATGAGCACGGTCGCCCGAATCGTCCCCCTGGGGATGCCGAGCAGCTCCTGGGCCCGGACGAACACGTCGTTCCAGAGCCGCGCCTCCAGGTGCGACTCCATCTTCGGCAGGTAGAAGTACGGCCCCCGGCCCTTGGCGATCTGCCGCCGCGCGCAGTGGAAGAAGTAGAGGCCGAAGTCGAGCAGCGACCCGGACATCGGCGCGCCGTCCACCAGGATGTGCTTCTCCGGCAGGTGCCAGCCGCGCGGGCGGACCACGATCGTGGCCAGCTCCTCGTCCGGCCGCAGCGCGTACGTCTTGCCGCCCGACTCGAAGTCGATCGTACGGTCGAGGGCGTCGCGCAGGTTGAGCTGCCCGTTGATCGTGTTCTCCCAGGTCGGGGAGTTGGCGTCCTCGAAGTCGGCCAGCCAGACCTTGGCGCCGGAGTTGAGTGCGTTGATCGTCATCTTGCGGTCGACGGGACCGGTGATCTCGACCCGGCGGTCCTCCAGCCCCGGAGCCGGCGGGGCGACCCGCCACTCGGACTCCCGGACGTGGGCGGTCTCGGGAAGGAAATCGAGCATGCCGCCCGCGGACAGCTCCTCCTGCCGCGCCTGACGCGCGGCGAGCAGTTCCCTGCGCCTGGGGTCGAACTCGCGCTGCAAGGTGGCCACGAAGCCGAGGGCCTCGGGAGTGAGGATCTCGTCGAACCGGTCCAGCAGGGGGCCTGTGATCTCGACGCCTTCCGTCATTTTCCACCTTCCGGAAAAATAGTTCTGAATCGTGGAATCGACGCTACTTCAGGGGATGGCCGGGGGTCAACGCCAGGGACTTCCTCAGGGGGCGGTCCGGGGATTCCCCGATGGGCGACGCCCGACGCATCGCCGAAGATCGAGGACATGAGACACAAGACGATGGCCGTCGTGGGGGCCGTCCTGGGAATGAGCCTCGCCGTGGCGGCCTGCGACGTGAAGCTGAACATCGGCGGCGGGGAGCAGGACACGATGTCCTACGACGTCAAGGACGCGGTCACGGCCATCGACGCCCACACGGGGGCGGGCGACATCGTGGTGACTGAGACCGGCAGGACCGGCGTCCACGTCACCGAGACCCGGCACTGGCGGGGCGACAAGCCCGCCGACGGCCACAGCGTGAGCGGCGGCACGCTCACGCTGGCCTACGAGTGCGACAACTGCTGGGTCGACTACCGGGTCGAGGTGCCGCATGGCGTCAGGCTCAAGCTCGACAGCGGGTCGGGGAACGTCACCCTGCGCGACGCGACCGGCCCGGTGGAGGTGACCACGGGGTCCGGCGACGTCGACAGCCGTGGCCTGGTCGGCAAGCAGGTGACGGCCAACACCGGGGCGGGCAACGTCAGGCTCCGGTTCACCGCCGTGCCCGACCTGGTGCGCGCGGAGACCGGTGCGGGCGACGCCCATCTGTGGGTGCCGGCGGCGACGTACAACGTGACCGTCGAGACCGGCATCGGGGACGGGAAGATCGGGGTTCCCGTCGATCACTCGGCGCCGCGCACGATCGTCGTGAAGACGGGAGCGGGCGACGCCGAGGTCAACAAACTGTAGCTACCCGAGCACCGGCTGGTTGGCGCGGAAGACGCCGTCAGGGTCGCGGTGGCGCTTGATCTCGCGCAGCCGGGCCAGCGTGTCCGCGTCGAACGCCGAGGCGGCCTTCTCGTCGCCGCCCAGGTAGGTGAACGGCTTGCGGCCGGTCGTGTGCGGCGCCATCGCCCGCGCGATCTCCGCCAGCCGCGCCTTGACCGCCTGCCCGGCCTCCGGTGACAGGACCGGCCCGATCATGTTCAGCAGGTACGGCTCGGCGATGTGCCCGCACGCCCCGCCGCCGTCGGCGGCCGGCTCAGCGCGCCGCCCAGGTGGCGCACCTGCACCGTGGCCAAGGGGGCGACGTCGCCCACGGCCGCGAGCAGGTCGTCCGCCACGGCGTCGCCGAGCCCGGTCAGCAGTTCGCCGCGGCCCGCGCCGGGCACCGGCTGCGTCGGCTCGGCGCAGATGCCGCCCAGGGCGTCCAGGGGCATCGCCGCGCGGCTGTCGCTCAGCACGCCGGGGATGTCCTCGAACCGCCGCAGCAGGTCGCGCCCCTCCTCCTCGCCGCCCAGGAACGTCGAGTCCACCGCGACCACGGCGAGCCCGCGCAGCGGCTCGGGCACCTGGGGCACCGGCGGGAACTTCGCCATCGCGAACCAGACGGTCAGCTCCGCGGGCGCCGCGGCGGTCACCTCCCGGTAGGCGGCGAGCACCTCGGGCGCCCGCTCCGCGGGCCACAGCATGCGCCCGCCGTACAGCAGCGGCGCCGGGTGCAGGTCCAGCTCCATCGCCGTCACCAGCGCGAAGTCGCCCCCGCCGCCGCGCAGCGCCCAGAACAGGTCGGGGTCGGAGTCGGCGGTCACGCGGGCCTGGGCGCCGTCGGCGCCGACCACCTCGAAGGCGCGCACGGCGCCGGCCGCCCAGCCGTGCCTGCGGGCGAACCACCCGAGCCCGCCGCCGAGGGTGTAGCCGGTGACGCTGACGACGGGGGAGCTGCCCGGCAGGCCGGTCAGCCCGTGCTTGCCGGTCGCGGTCAGCAACTCGCCCCACTGCACGCCGGCCTCGACGCGGGCGGTCCGCCGCTCCGGCAGGACCTCCACGCCGCGCAGCCGTCCGGTGCGCACCAGGATCGTCCCGTCGAGGCGGGTCGTGGCGCCGTGCCCGCTCGGCTGCGCCGCGACGGCGAGGCCGGCCAGCCTCGCGCAGCGGACCACGGCGGCGGCGTCGGCCGCGTCCTCGACCTCCACGATCGCGGCCACCCGCTGGTCGACCGCCCGGTTCCACGGCAGCCGCGCGGTCTCGAATCCGTCGTCGCCGGGGACGAGGACCTGCCCGCGTACCGTGCGGCGAAGGTCGGTTCCCAGGGTTGTCACGCTCTCCTCCTGCTGCGTCCGGCGGCGCCGGTCGGCCCCGCTCGCGATCAACCCTGCTACATCCCGTTTGGCGATGGTTAGGAATCGGCTCGGAATCGTCTGGTCCTACGGTAGGAGTCCGATTTCCGGTACACGTCTCGCGATGAGGAACGATGGACTTTCGCCTGTTCGGCCCGATCGAGGTCACCGACGCCACCGGCCGGGCCGTCGACCTGGGCACGCCCAAGCAGCGTGCCGTGCTGGCCGTGCTCGCGCTGGAGCCGGGCCGCGTGGTCTCCCTCGACCGTCTCATCGACGAGCTGTGGGAGGGCGAGGCGCCGTCGAGCGCGACCGGGACCCTGCAGGGCTACATCTCCCAGCTCCGCCGGGCGCTCGAACCCGGCCGGCCGCCGCGCACGCCGCCGAAGGTGCTGGTCACCCGCGAGCCCGGCTACCTGCTGGCGGTGGCGCCCGGCCAGGTGGACCTGGTCCGCTTCACCGCGCTGGCCGAGGACGGCGGGCGGGCGCTCGCCCGGAGCGAGCACGCCGCCGCGGCCGAGTCGCTGCGCGCCGCGCTGGAGACGTGGCGGGGCGAGCCGCTCGCCGAGTTCACCGCGTACGAGTTCGCCCAGCCGGTCGTGGCGCGGCTGACCGAGCTGCGCGCCACGGCCACCGAGCACTGGTTCGAGGCCCGGCTGGCGCTCGGCGACGCGGGATCGTGCGTGCCCGACCTCGAACGCCTGGTGGAGGACCACCCCTACCGGGAGCGGCTGTGGAGCCTGCTCGTGCTCGCCCTCTACCGGTCCGGACGGCAGGCCGACGCCCTCGCCGCCCTGCGCAGGGTCAGGGAGCTGCTCGCCGGGGAACTGGGCCTGGAGCCCGGCCCCGAGCTGCGGCGGCTCGAGCAGGCCGTCTTCGGCCAGTCGCCGGACCTCGACGGCCCCGGGCCCGCCCTGCTCGCCCCCGCCGCCGCGCCGGTGACGGCCGTCCCGCCCGGGACCCCGCCGGGACCTGTCGTCCACGACGGGCTCGTCGCCCGGCGCGAGCAGCTCGGACGCGTGGCCGCACGCCTGGCCGAGGCCCGGCGCGGCCGGGGCGGCGTGCTGCTGGTGGCAGGGGAGGCGGGCATCGGCAAGTCCCGCCTGGCGGAGGCGGCGGCCGACGAGGCGGCCGCCCTGGGGATGACGGTCGCCTGGGGCCGCTGCGCCGAGGACACCGGCGCCCCCGCCTTCTGGCCCTGGCTGCGGGTGCTGCGCGACCTCGGCCCGGACGCGGCGGACGCGCTGGCCGCCCTGTCCGGGGGAACGCCGGGACGGACACCCGGCGGCGACCCCGGCGCCGCGCTGTTCGAGCTGCACGAGCGGGTGGCCGCCGCCCTCCGGGCGGCGGGGCCGGCGCTCGTCGTCCTCGACGACCTGCACTGGGCCGACGCGTCGTCCCTGCGCCTGCTCGCGTTCGCGGCCGGGGAACTGCACCGGTCGCCGGTGCTGGTGCTGGCGACGATCCGTCCGGAGCCGGGCGGCGACCCCGAGCAACTGCGCGACACGATGGCCGCGCTCGCCCGTGAACGCGGCGCGGAGCGCCTCACGCTGCCGCCGTTCACCCGGGAGGACGTGGCCGCCTACCTGGCCGGGCGCGACCTGCCGGACACACGGCTCGCCGCGCTGCTCCACGAGCGCACCGGGGGCAACCCCTTCTATCTGGGCGAGCTGATCCGGCTGCTGGGCAGCGAGCACCGGCTCGACGCCGCCTCCGTCGGCGTGCCCGAGGGGGGTGCGCGAGGTCATCGGCCGCCGCGTCGCGCGACTGCCGGAGGAGACCCGTGCGCTGCTGGAGGCGGCCGCCGTACTCGGCCGCGAGGTGAGCCTCGACGCGCTGGAGGCCGCCTGCGGCGTGGGCGCGGACGAGGTGATGCTGCGGCTCGAACCGGCCGTGGCGACGGGGCTGCTCGTCGAGGCGCCCGGCTTCGACTACCGGTTCTCGCACGCCCTCGTCCGCGACGCCCTCTATGCGGGTCTCGGCCGGGTGCGCGCGGCGCGGCTGCACCTGCGCACAGGGGAGGCGCTGGAGACGCTTGCGGGGGTCGAGGCGTCCGTGCTCGCCCACCACTTCGTGGCGGCCGCCCGGGCGGGCGGGGCCGCCAAGGCGGTGGAGTACGCCGTCCTGGCCGCCCGGCAGGCCGCCGCCGGCTGCGCGTACGACGAGGCGGTGGAGTGGTGGGGCAGGGCCCTCGCCGCCCTCGGGCCGGCGGACCCCGCCCGGCGGAGCGCGCTGCTGGTGCGCCGCGGCGAGGCGCTGCGCGCGGTCGGCGACGTCGCCGGGGCGAGGTCGGCCCTGGAGGAGGCGATCGGCCTCGCCGCCGCGATCGGCGAGCGCGTGACGCTGATCGAGGCCGTCACCGTGTTCGGCGGCATGTCGGTGTGGAACTGGCGCCACTACGGCGTCGTGGACGACGAGTCCGTCGCCCTGCTGGAGGGCCTGCTGAAGGAGCCGCTCGGCGACGCGGAGCGGGCCACCCTGCTGGGCACCCTGGGCCTGGAGCTGTACTACTCGCCGCGCAGGGCCGAGGGGGAGCGGCTGGCCGCCGACGGCGTGCGGCTGGCCCGGCGCACCGGCGACCCCCGCCTGCTGGCCCGCTCGCTCAACAACTACGTGATGGCCGCCTGGGTCTCCGAGCGGGAGGACGAGCGCCGCCGGGCGGTCGAGGAGATGCTCGCCCTTCCCCTGGACCCGACGGCGGAGGCCGTCGCCCGCGTCTTCCGCATGGCGCACCTGCTGCGGGCGGGCGAGTTCGCGGAATGGGACCGCGACCTGGCCCGCTGCGCCCGGCTGGCCGACGAGATCAAGCGTCCCGAGATGACCGGGATGGCGCGGATCGCCGAGGCCGCCGGTCGCACGATGCGTGGCGACTGGGCGGAGGCCGAGCGCCTCGCGGAGGAGTTCACCGCGCTCATATCCGGGTTCAGCATGTGGGGGCTGGACTACCCCGGCCTGGTCACCCTCTACACCTGCCGCCGAGGGCAGGGCCGGGTGGACGAGATCGCCGACCGGCTGGTGTCCCGGGCGCACGACGCCGACATGGTGCCGCTGCGCGCGGTCGCCGCGCTGGCGGCCCTCGACGTGGGCGACGCCGCGCTCGCCCGGAGGCTGGCGGAGCGCTGGAGCGGTGAGATCCGCGACGACTGGACCGCCGAGTTGCTCGTCGTCGTGTGGGGCCACGTCGCCGCCCGGCTCGGCGTGCCCGACCCCGCCGCCCTCTACCGCAGGCTCGCGCCGTACACGGAACGGCTCGTGGTCAGCGGCATGGGCGGCGCCGGCTGGGGCTCCACCCACCTGGTCCTGGCCGAGCTGGCGGACGCCACGGGCGAGCGCGGGCTCGCCCTGCGCCACGCGCGCCGGGCCCACGAGACGCATCTGCGCCTGGGGCTGGATCACTGGGCGGGGGAGAGCACGCGGCTCCTCGCCGAACTGGAGGGATGAGCCGCCGTCAGCCGAGGACGGGGTGGTTGCCGAGGATCACGCGGTGCGGGTCGCGGCGGCGCTTGACCTCCCGGAGCCGGGCCAGGATCTCGGCCGGGAAGGCGGAGGCCGCCGGCTCCCCGTGGCCGAGGAAGGTGAAGGGCGTGCGGCCGCTCGCGACCCCCGCCACCGCGTCGGCGACGGCCGACTGCCGGCGCCGGATCGCCTCCGCCATGCCGGGCGCCGCGAGGACGCCGAGCGTGCTCAGCAGGTAGGGCTCCGCGATGTGGCCGCAGGCCCCGCCCTTCTCGTCCACCCGGGCCAGCGCCCCGCCCAGGTGACGGATCTGCACGTAGGCGAGCGGCGCGATGGTGCCCGGCCCGGCGGCGGCCAGCAGCGCCGCCGCCTCGGCGTCGCCGAGCCCGGTGAGCAGCTCGGAGCGCAGCAGCGCGGGCGTCGGGTCGGTCGGCTCCGCGCAGATGTCCGCGAGGTTCGCCACCGGCATCGGGCCGCGTGTGTCGAAGACGGCCTCGGGAATCCGGTCGAACCGGTGCAGCAGGGCCCGCGCCTCGTCCGGGTCGCCGAGGTGGGTGACCTCGATCGTCACGGCCGACAGGCCGCGCAGCGGCTCGGGCAGCTCGGGCAGGGGAGGGAACTGCAGCAGGTGGAACCAGACCGTCAGCTCCTCGGGCGCCTCGGCCGTGGTGGCGCGGAAGGCGGCCAGCACCTCCGCGGCCCGCTTGGCCGGCCACAGGATCCGCCCGCCGTAGAGCACCGGCGCCGGGTGCAGGTCGATCTCCATCGCGGTCACCACCGCGAAGTCGCCCCCGCCGCCGCGCAGCGCCCAGAACAGCTCGGGGTCGCTGCCGGCCGTGACGGTCGCGTGCTCGCCCGAGGCGTTCACGACCTCGAACGCGCGCACGCTGTCGGCGGCGAAGCCGTACCTGCGCCCGAACCAGCTCAGGCCCCCGCCCAGGGTGAACCCGGTGGCGCTGACGACCCCCGTGCTGCCCGCCAGGGGCGTCAGCCCGTGCTCGCCCGCCGCCGTGAGCACCTCGCCCCACGAGACGCCGGCCTCCACCCGGGCCACCCGCTCCGCCGGCCGTACGGTCAGGCCGCGCAACGCCGTGGTGCGCAGCAGGATCGCGTCGTCGAAGGCGGCGGGGGCGTGCCCGTTCGGCTGAGTGGCGACGCGCAGCCCGGCGAGGTTCGCGTAGCCCACCACGGCCGCGACGTCGTGCGCGTCCCGCGCCTCGACGACCGCCGCGACCCGCTGGTCGACGCCAGGTCCCAGGGGCTACGGCTCTCGTCGAAGCCCTCGTCGCCGCGCACCAGCACCCGGCCGCGCACCACCCGGCGGAGATCGGCGCCGAGCGCCTTCACCTGGTCCATCTCTTCTCCTCCCCATCGTGGGTTCCTCGTGTGGGACCACCGTGGAGCACGGGGATCGGAGCGGGCATGGGCGCGGCTTGGAGACCGTCCAAGTCGCCCCCAAGTGGACCGTTCCGGTGGGGGTCGTCCCGGCTCTACGCTTGCCGCAGCGATCAGAGGGGTTTTCGGTCATGAACTCGCTGTCCTTCCGGCTGCTCGGCCCCTTCGAGGTCACCGGCGGCGACGGCCGCGTCATCGACCTCGGGCCGCGTAAGCAGCGGGCGGTGCTCGCCGTCCTCGCCCTGGAACCCGGCAGGATCGTCTCCCTCGACCGGCTGATCGACGAGCTGTGGGCGGACGAGCCGCCCTCCAGCGCGACCGCCACGCTGCAGTCGTACGTCTCCAACCTCCGCAAGGTGCTGGAACCGGGACGCCGGCCGCGCACGCCCCCGGCCGTGCTGCTCACCCGAGAGCCGGGCTACCTGCTGTCCGTCGCGCCCGGCCAGGTCGACCTCGCGCGTTTCGTCTCCTGTGTGGAGGACGGTCGCAGGGCGCTCGCCCGGCGTGAGTACGCCGAGGTGCTCACGCTGACCGACCGGGCGCTGGAGACGTGGCGGGGCGAGCCGCTCGCCGAGTTCGCGGCCTACGAGTTCGCCCAGCCCGCCATCGCGCGCTTGGCGGAGCTGCGGGCGGTGGCGGTCGAGGACCGGTTCGAGGCCAGGCTCGCCATGGGCGACGGGCCCTCGTGCGTGGCCGACCTGGAGCGGCTGGTCGAGGCGTACCCGTACCGCGAGCGGCTGTGGAGCCTGCTCGTCCTCGCCCTCTACCGGTCGGGCAGGCAGACCGACGCGCTCGGCGCGCTGCGCCGGGTGCGGACCCTGCTCGCCGAGGAGATGGGCCTGCAGCCCGGCCCCGAGCTGCGGCGGCTGGAGCAGGCCGTGCTGGAGCAGTCGCCGGCCCTGGACGCGCCCGCGCCCCTGGAAGCGCCCGCCGTCGCGAGGCCGGCCGCCCCGCCCGCCGAGGAACGGTCCCTTTCCGCGGCCGAGCCGCCGTCCGCGGCCCTCGTCGCGCGCGAGCGCGAACTCGCCCGTTTCGGCGAACGGCTCGGCGCCGTACGGCGGGGCCGCGGCGGCGTGCTGCTGGTGACCGGTGAGCCGGGAATCGGCAAGACCAGGCTGGCCCAGATCGCCGCCGAGGAGGCCGAGGCGCGCGGCGTCACGGTCGTCTGGGGCCGCTGCGTGGAGGCCGAGGCCGCCCCGCCGTTCTGGCCCTGGCTGCAGGCGCTGCGCGAGCTGGGGGACAGGGGCCGGGCCGCGGCGCGGCTCCTCGCGGGCGAGGGCGACGCCGCCGCCGACCCGGAGGCCGCGCTCTTCGAGCTGTACGAGGGCGTGCTGGCCGCGCTCGCCCGGTCGGCACGCCGACGATGGTGGTGCTGGACGACCTCCACGCGGCGGACGCCGCCTCGCTGCGGCTGCTCGCCTTCCTCGCGGCCGAGCTGCACCGCAGGCCCGTGCTGGTCCTCGCCACCGTACGGCCGGAGCCGGGCAGGGAGGCCGAGCGGCTGCGCGACACCCTCGCCGCCCTCACCCGCGAGCCCGGCACCGAACGGCTCGCCCTCGCGCCGTTCACCGCGGAGGAGGTCGGCGCGTTCCTGCGGCGGCACGACCTGACCGACCCGGCGCTCGCCGAGGTGCTCTACCTGCGCACCGGCGGCAACCCCTTCTACCTCGGCGAACTGCTGCGGCTGCTCGGCAGCGAGCACCGGCTCGACGCCGCGTCGCTGGGCGTGCCCGAAGGCGTCATGGAGGTCATCGGGCGGAGGGTCGCGCGGCTGCCCGATCCCACCAGGGACCTGCTGCGCCGCGCCGCCGTCCTGGGCCGCGACGTCAGCCTCGACGTGCTGGAGGCGCTGACGGAGACCCCCGCCGAGGAGGTGATGTCGCTGCTCGAGCCCGCCGTCGCCGTCGGTATCCTCTCCGAGGCGCCGGGAGGCTTCGACTACCGCTTCTCGCACGCCCTGGTGCGTGACGCGCTCTACGCGGGGCTCGGCCGCCTGGAGAAGGCCAGGCTCCACCTGAGCGTGGCGGAGGCCCTGGAGTCCCTGCCGACGGCGCCGCCCGCGTCGCTCCCCGGTGGCGACGGGGCGGCGCGCCTGCCCGTCCTCGCCCACCACTTCGCCATGGCCGCGCGGGTCGGGGGAGCCGGCAAGGCCGTCGACTATGCCGCGAGGGCGGCCAGGAAGGCGACCGCGCAGCGCGCGTACGACGAGGCGGTTGAGCTGTGGGACAAGGCGCTGCTCGCCCTCGGCACGCGCGACCCGGCCAGGCGGTGCCGCCTGCTGATCGAACTGGGCCGGTCGCTGCGCGTCGTCGGGGACGCCGCGCGGGCACAGGCGGCACTCGAGGAGGCCATCGAGCTGGCGGAGGGCACGGGCGACCGGGTGGCCCTGGTGGAGGCCTTGACGGTGTTCGGCACGCTCAGCGTCTGGAACTGGCGATCGTACGGCGTGGTCGACGACCACACGGTCGCCCTCCTCGAGAACCTGCTGGCGGGCCCGCTGGACGACGCCCACCGGGCGGCACTGCTCGGCACTCTCGGCATCGAGCTCAACTACGGGCCTCGCCGGGCGGAGGGCGAGGCGATGGTGGTGGAGGCCGTGGAGATCGCCCGGAGGATAGGCGACCCCGCCCTGCTCCTCCAGGTGCTCAACAACTACATGATCGCGTCCTGGGTGCCGGAGCGGGAGAACGAGCGCCTCCGCGCCGCCGAGGAGATGCTCGCGGTGCCCGATCTTCCCGCCGCGGCTGAGATCGTGGCCCGGGTACGCCGGATGTCGTGCCTGTTCAGGGTGGGGGAGCTGGCCGAATGGGACCGGGATCTGGCCCGCGCCGAGCATCTGCTGCAGGAGGTCAGAAGCCCTGAGCTGACGGCCATGGTGCGCATCGCCCAGGCCGCGCGGCTGACCCTGGAGGGCCGCTGGGACGAGGTCGAAGACCTCGCCGGCGAGCTCGGCGAGGTCTTCGGCGACAGCAGCATGTGGGGCCTGGGCGTCGTGCGGACGACCATGCTCTACACCTGCCGGCGGGGACAGGGCAGGGTCGCCGACATCCTCGAGGAGGTCGTCACGGCGGCGTCGCAGCCGCAGAACGACCCGCTACGTCCCATAGCCGTGCTCGCGGCGCTCGACGTGGGCGATCGCGAGCTGGCCGGGAGCCTGATCGCCCGATGGGGCACGACGATTCCCGACGACTGGTCGGGAGAGTTCGTCGCCGTCATCTGGTCGTACGTGGCGGCTCGGCTCGGCGTCCCCGATCCCTCGGGCCTGTACGCCAGGCTGGCGCCGTACGGGGACCGGCTGGCCCTGCACGGCCACGGCACGGCCGGCTGGGGCGCCGTCCACCAGGCGCTGGCGATGCTGTCGGCGGCGATGGGCGACCGGGAACGGGCCCTCGACCACGCCCGACGGGCCCACGAGATCCACCTCCGCCTGGGGCTGGACTACTGGGCGGAGCAGAGCGCGCGACTCCTCGCCGAACTGCGCCCGTAAGAACTGCGCCGTAAAGAACTGAGCGCATAAGGGAGTGCGCACGTCCCGGGGGTCGTGTCACCATCGACGGAAGGCATCCGGGGGCCGGGAAGGCATCGGGGTGTCCGACTGTTCTGTCTAGTAGAGATGACATATATGCGAAACGAGCCCGAAGACCTCGCCGTGGGCGATTACGAACTGGAAGAGCGCCAGGCGCTCCGCCGCGTAGCGGGTCTGTCGACAGAGCTCGAAGACATCACCGAAGTCGAGTACCGGCAGCTCCGGCTGGAGCGGGTCGTCCTGGTCGGCGTCTGGGCGGGCGGCACCGCACTGGACGCGGAGAACTCGCTGCAGGAGCTGAAGCTGCTGGCCGAGACCGCCGGATCGCAGGTGCTGGAGGGTCTGATCCAGCGTCGCGACCGGCCCGACCCCGCCACCTACATCGGATCGGGCAAGGCGGTCGAGCTGCGGGACATCGTGGCCGCCAGCGGCGCCGACACCGTGATCTGCGACGGCGAGCTGACCCCCGGCCAGCTCCGCCAGCTCGAAGAGGTCGTGAAGGTCAAGGTCATCGACCGGACCGCGCTGATCCTCGACATCTTCGCGCAGCACGCCAAGAGCCGCGAGGGCAAGGCGCAGGTCGAGCTGGCGCAGCTGCAGTACCTGCTGCCCCGCCTGCGCGGCTGGGGTGGCAACCTGTCCCGCCAGGTCGGCGGCCGCGCCGCCGGCGGCGTCGGCATCGGCGGCCGCGGCCCCGGTGAGACCAAGATCGAGCTGGACCGGCGGCGGATCCGCGAGCGGATGGCCAAGCTGCGGCGGCAGATCAAGGAGATGTCGACCGCCCGGCAGACCATGCGGCACCGGCGGCAGGCCCGCGAGGTGCCGGCCGTGGCGATCGCCGGATACACCAACGCCGGTAAGTCGTCGCTGCTCAACCGGCTGACCGGCGCGGGCGTGCTGGTCGAGGACGCGCTGTTCGCGACCCTCGACCCGACCGTGCGCAAGGCCCGCACGCCCGAGGGCCGCCTGTTCACGCTGGCCGACACGGTCGGTTTCGTACGGCACCTGCCCCACCAGCTCGTCGAGGCGTTCCGCTCGACGCTGGAGGAGGTGGGGGACGCCGACCTGATCCTCCACGTGGTGGACGGGTCGCACCCCGACCCGGAGTCGCAGATCGCGGCCGTCCGCGAGGTGCTGGCCGAGATCGAGGGCGCGCGGGACATCCCGGAGATCGTGGTCGTCAACAAGGCCGACGCCGCCGACCCCGTCGTGCTGACCCGGCTGACGATGAAGGAGCGGCACAGCATCGTCGTCTCCGCCCGCACCGGGGCCGGGATCGGCGACCTGATGTCCATGATCGAGCGGGAGCTTCCCCGTCTCGACCACGAGGTCAGGCTGCTGGTGCCGTACGACAGGGGCGACCTGATCGCGCGGGCGCACAGCGAGGGCGAGGTCCTGTCACTGGAGCACACCGGCGACGGGACGATCCTGCACGCCCGGGTCTTCGCCGACCTGTACGCGGAACTGGACCGGGTGGCCAAGCCCGTCGAGACCGTCTGACGCCTCTCGTCGGCGGGTCGCCTTCAGCGTGTCGGTGGCCCGCCGACGGTTGCCCTTGCTACGATAAGGAAAGCCTAATGGGACCTTATGGCGTGGGTAACAACATGACACCAGGCAGTGCGGTCACCCTTTCCAAGGCGTTCGCGGACATCGGATCGGTCGGGTCGATCCTGATCTCGCCGCAGCGTGTGAGACGACTGATGCGCGATGATGCGCATGAGACCGGCGTACGTTTCTGTCGCTAACCCTGTACATCAAGCCCACCAGTGAAATACCGTAACTGAACTGAATCGCCCGGGTTCGAGATCCCGGCGGTAGGGTCATCGCACAACATCGGTGCGCGATGAGGCAGGAGACCCCCCAATGACGTCCGGACACGAAGCGGACCCGGCGGGCCAGGCGCCCGCAGGCGGGGGCCGTTCGTCGTCCCGGGGTGTATGGCAGGTGGTCGGATGACCGTTCGCCTTCTCACCAACATCGGCCGGCTCTGGACCGGGCACGATGTGTGCAGCAACGCCGCGATCCTGGTGCACAACGACCGGATCGCGTGGGTCGGCCGGGCCGCCGACCTCCCGCAGAGCGTTCCCGGGGTCGTGGACGACATCGTCGACGTCGACCACGTGGAGAACCTCGGCGGCGCGCTCGTCACGCCCGGCCTCATCGACGCGCACACCCACCCGGTGTACGCCGGCAACCGCTACGCCGAGATGGCGATGCGTTCCGGAGGATCCAGCGCCTCGGCCATCGCGGCGGCGGGTGGCGGCATCGGCTCGACCGTCACCGTGACGCGCGGCACCGACCCCTGGACGCTGTGCAACGGGGTCCGTGAGCGGCTGCGCGAGTGGCTGCTGAGCGGCACCACGACCGTCGAGGCCAAGACCGGCTACCACCTGACCCGCGACGGCGAGCTGGCCGACGTGCGGCTGCTGCGCGAGCTCGAGAAAGAGCCGATGATGCCGCGGGTCCACGTCACGTTCCTGGCCGCCCACGTGGTGCCGCCGGAATACTTCGGCCGCCAGCGCGACTACGTCGAGGCCGTGGCCTCGTGGTGCGCGGACGCCGCCGGCGCCGGGGCCGACAGCGTGGACGTCTACTGCGACGACGGCCACTTCACCGCGGAGGAGGCCCGCTGGGTGCTGGCCTCCGGCCGCAACGTTGGGCTGCTGCCGCGCATCCACGCGGGCGCCTACAACCGGCGCGGCGCCGTCCAGCTCGCGGCCGAGATGGGCTGCGCCTCCGCCGACCTGCTCCACCACGCCTCCGACGAGGACGTCGCCCTGATGGCGAGGTACGGCGTGCCCGCCGTCGTCTGCCCGGGCGCGGCCCTGCAGGTGGGCCACCTCCCGCCGGTGCGCCGGATGCTGGCCCAGGGAGTCCCGGTGGCGCTCGGCAGCGACCACAACCCCGGTCACTGCGGCATCACCTCGATGTCCCTGGTCATCAGCCTCGCGGTGGCGGCGTTCGGGATGAGCGTCGGAGACGCCCTGCGGGCCGCCACTCTGGGCGGGGCCCAGGTCCTCGGCGCGCCCGACCGCGGCATCCTCGCCCCCGGCCGCCTCGCCGACATCGTCCAGTGGGACGCCGACCACGAGGGCGCGTTCGCCTGGTCGTTCGGCCTCAAGCCGCGCCGCGTCTGGCGGGGCGGCGTACCGGTCCAGTAACCGGTGGCCTGAACGTTCACGAAGAGGTTGCCGGGCGATCACCGCTGGGTAATCTCGCGATATGTCACCATCTGTCGCTGTCGTCACGGATTCCACGGCGTACCTCGGCGCCGAGGCGACCGGCAGATGGAACATCACCGTCGTACCGGTTCAGGTGCTCCTGGGCGATCGTGAGATCGACGACGTGACCCCGTTCGACGCCGGTCTTCTCGCGCACGCACTCAAGGACCGCTCGCCGATCGTCACCTCACGCCCGGCCCCCGAACGCTTCGCGGACGTTTACCGGCGGGCCGCCGCGAACGGCGCCGCCGAGATCGTCTCCGTCCACCTGTCCGGCGCGCTGTCCGGGACCGCCGACTCCGCGCGTCTGGCCGCGCGTGAAGCCCCCGTACCGGTCGAGGTCGTCGACAGCGGGTCGATCGCCATGGGCCTCGGCTTCGCGGTGCTGGCCGCCGCGCGGGCGGCCGTGACGGGAGCCCCGGGCGCCGAGGTGGCCGATGTGGCCCGGCGGCGGGCCGCTGCCGTGAGCACGTTCTTCTACGTCGAGACGCTCGACTACCTGCGGCACGGCGGCCGCATCGGCCGGGTGACCAACCTCCTGGGGTCGGCGCTGTCGATCAAACCGCTGCTGCGCATGGCCGACGGCGAGATCGGCGTGCTGGAGAAGGTCCGCACCGCGAGCCGTGCCCTCGCCCGCCTGGAGGACCTGGCCGTCGAGGCGGCCGGGGACCGGCCGGTCGACGTGGCCGTACAGCACCTGATGGCGGCCGAGCGGGCCGAGGCGCTCACCAAGGGGCTGACGGCACGACTGCCGAGGCTCGTACGGATGTGGGTGGCCGAGATCGGGCCGGTCCTCGGGGCCCACGTCGGCCCCGGCATGCTCGGCGTCACCGTCGCCCCCGCCGCCGCGGACTGAACCCCTCGGTAGCCGGATCGGCCTGAGTACCCGGCCGTTTTCGCGCCGTGCCCGGGGTACGTGGGGCAACCTGCCGCTCGCCCCTCGCCCGGCGGACACTCCGGGGTTCGCGGGTTGTCCACAGAATCGCGTTCGGCGCCGGGCGGGGCTCTGGCACATGCCTACCGTCCATGGCGTGCGAAGCAAGGAGTTTCGCGGGGCCGCACGCGGCGTCGCCGGCGAGTCCCGCCTGCGCGGGCTGTTGCGTCCGCTCGATCCGGTTCCCCCGTCCGCCCGCCTGCGGTCGACGCCGTCCCCGCCCGGGCCGCCGCCGTCGTTCGGTGCTCCCCATCTCGTCCGTACGGAGACGTACGCGCCGGAACATCCGACGGAGGTCGAGGACGGTCCTTACCGGGCGGAGACCTTTGGGATGCCCGAGGAGGTCGCCGACCGGCGGGAAGGACGCGCGGACGGGCCGGGGACGACGGTGCGGAGCCTGCGAACGCGCGGGCGACAGGCCCTCGGCCGCGCCCTGCCACGGCTCGACCCGGGCATGCCGGGGCTGCGGGCGCTGGTGGCCGCCGGGCTGCTCGCCGCCGTCGTCACCGGGGTCCTGGCCTGGCGGTCGAGGCCGGTGGCCGAGCCCATCGCCCCGCCGCTCCCGGCCGCCGCGGTTCGCGACCTCAGCCCTGTCTCCGGCCCTGCCGCCGGCCCCGGGGCGGCACCAGGCGAGACCTCGCGTCCGGCCCCGGCTCGCGGAACCGGAGTCGGAGCAGGGCCGGGCGCGACCGCCTACGTCGCGGGCACCGGTGGCACCGTTGCCGCCACCCCCGGCCCGTCGGCGCGAGTCGTGGTGTACGTGACGGGCAAGGTCCGCAACCCGGGGGTGTACGTCCTCGTGTCGGGCTCGCGGGTCGCCGACGCTGTCGAGGCGGCGGGAGGTCTGCGGAAGGGCGCGAATCCGGGTGGGATCAACCTGGCCCGGCGTCTGGTGGACGGTGAGCAGATCGTCGCCGGAAGCCCGGCGACGCCGGTGCGGTACCCGCTTCCGGCCATGATCCGGGCATGGTGCCTGGGGCCGGGGTGGTGAACCTCAACACCGCCACCGCCGAGCAACTCGACGCGCTGCCCGGGATCGGCGGCGTGATCGCGCAGCGGATCGTCGACTACCGGGACGCGCACGGGGGTTTCCAGAGCGTCGACCAGTTGAAGGACGTCCCTGGCATCGGAGACAGGAAGTTCGCCGAGATGCGCGACAAGGTCTCCGTGTGACCGCCGTCGGCCGCCCCCACGACCTCCCCGAGGGCCGCGACGAGCCGGGGCAGGACGAGCAGGGACGCGATGAACCGGGCCGTGATCAGCCGGACCGTGATCAATCGGGCCGTGATCAGCCGGGCCGTGATCAGCCGGGGCGCGGCAGGACGGTCTCCGGGCCGGCGGCGCTGGCCGCTCCAGCGGTGGCCTCCTGGCTCACGGCACTCGTGCTGCTCGGCTGCCCGCCGTCGCCGGAGCCGCCGTGGCAGTGGCCGCGGCTGTCGCGGGCGCCGTCACCTGGGCGGTGGCGCGGCGCCGCACCCACATGGACCCCACCGTGGCTCCGGCAGGAGAGCATGGCCGGGGCGGCGTCGCCGAGGCGGGATCGCGCGCCGGCGGGGGGCTCCCCGGCCCGACGGGAGCGCCCGGGGCCGCCGTCAGGATCGCGCTCGCCGTGCTCGCGTCCGTGGCCGTCACGGCCGCGGTGACGGCGTTCACGGTCCACGGGGTGACGACCGGGCCGGTGCCGGAACTGGCCCGCCGAGACGCCACGGTGACCGCCGAGGCCGAGATCACCGACGATCCGCGTATCCGGCCGCACCAGGGCGGGGTGTCCCGGCGGGAGACGGCGGTCGTCCGGGCCCGGATGCTGCTGGTGTCGGCGCCCAGGAGCGGTTCGTCGTGGACGTGCCCGTCGTGCTGCTCGGTCCCGGCGACGGGTGGCGTCCACTGCTGCCGAGCCAGCGGGTCAGGGTGCGCGGGCGGCTGGGCCAGGCCGAGCCGGGTGAGCCGGTCGCGGCCGTGATGCTCGTCCGGGGGCCGCCCGAGCCGATCGGTGCGCCCTCGGCCGTGCAGCGTGCGGCCGGGGCGCTGCGCGCGGGTCTGCGCGAGGCGAGCGGCGTGCTGCCGGACGACCAGCGCGGTCTGTTGCCCGGCCTGGTCGTCGGCGACGTGTCGCGCCTCGATGAGGAGGTCCGGCTCGACCTGGCGACGGCGGGGCTCGGCCATCTCACCGCCGTTTCCGGCACCAACCTGGCGATCGTGGCGGGCGCCGTACTGGTGCTCGGGCGCCTCGCCGGCCTGCCACTGGCCCTCCGGGCCGTGGTCGCGGTCGTCGCGATGATCGCGTTCTCGGTCGTGGCGAGGCCGTCGCCGAGCGTGCTTCGAGCCCTTGTCATGGGAACCGTCGCCGCCGTGGCACTCGGCACCGGCCGCACCCGGGACGGCGTGGCCGCCCTGTCGGCGACCGTGCTGGGACTGGTCGTGTTCGATCCCGGGCTCGCGCGGCAGTGGGGCTTCGCGCTGTCGGTCTTCGCGACCGGCGGCATCCTGGTCATCGCGCCCCGGTGGCGTGACCGTCTGACGGCCCGCCGGGTGCCCCGCCTGCTCGCCGAGGCCCTGGCCGTGACCGCCGCGGCGCAGGCGGCCGTCACGCCCCTGCTGGTGCTGATGTCCGGGCGCCTCGACCTGGCCGCGATCCCGGCCAACCTGCTCGCCGAGCCCGCGGTGGCGCCCGCGACGGTGCTGGGGTTCGGGGCCGCCGTGATCGCCCCGGTGAGCATGGACCTGGCCCGGCTGCTGGTGCGCCCCGCCGGGTGGGCCGTCGGCTGGATCATCGCGGTGGCGCAGCGGGCGGCGGACCTTCCGTTCGCCTCGGCCGAGTGGCCCGGGGGAGTGTCGGGAGTCGCCGTACTCGCGGTGGCGGCCGTCGCGGCATGGCTCGTCCTGCGGGGCCGCGCGCGCAGGCGCCTGGTGGCGGCGCTCGGCGCGGGAGCGTTGCTCGCCGCCCTCGTGGCCATGCCGGTGGTGTCGCCCTGGCCGCCGCCGGGATGGCTGTTGGTCGTCTGCGACGTCGGACAGGGGGACGTCCTGGTGCTGGCGGCCGGTCCCGGCCGGGCCGTGGTGGTCGACGCCGGGCCGCAGCCGGGCCCCGCCGACCGGTGCCTGCGCGCTCTCGGAGTGCGGCAGGTGCCGCTCGTGGTCCTCACCCACCCCCACCTCGACCACGTCGGCGGGCTGCCCGGCGTGCTGCGCCGCCGCGCGGTGGGGGCGGTGGTCGTGAGCCCGGGCCGCGTGCCGGAGGGCGAGGCCCGGCGGGTCACCGCGCAACTCAGGACGGCCCGGATCCCGGAATGGCAGGCGGTCCCCGGGATGCGGTGGCGATTCGGGCCCAGCGAGATCACCGTGCTCGCCCCCGAGCCCGGTGTGGCGCCGCAGGGCACCGGCGAGGGGACGACCGCCAACAACGCCAGCGTCGTGCTGCTGGTCCGCTGGCCCGGACCGCGTCCGGGGGCGGCCCTGCTCGCCGGGGACCTGGAGACGGAGGCACAGGAAGCCCTGGTGCGGCGCGGCCTGCCACGGGTCGACGTGCTGAAAGTGCCCCATCACGGGTCGTCCCGGCAGGCGCCGGCCTTCCTCGCCGCCACGGGCGCGCGGGCCGCCCTCATCAGCGTCGGCGCGGTCAACGACTACGGGCATCCCGCCCCGCTGACGCTGCGGCGTCTGCGCTGGCTCGGCATGCGGCCCTACCGCACCGACCTGTCGGGGGACATCGCCGTCGTCGTCGCCCACAACGGCCTCGCCGTAGTCGTACGGGGCAAGTGAGCGGGTGGAGCCGTACGCGAAGATCACGAGTGGAACGGTGGTTTCCGCGCCCAGCGGGGGCATGTGCGCCTCGTTCGGCAGCGGCCTGTTCACGCGGAATACCGGGGTGGCGGACTCTGGCCGTGGAAGTGCTCCTGACCTGCCGATCAACGGTGCGGACGTGGTTCGGCCGGCGCCGGGTGGCGTGGATGGAGCCGAGGAGATCGAGGGCCTGGGCGCTGGCGCTGCCTGGCTCGGCATGGTAGATCACAAGCTGCTGGCCGGGGGCGTCGCGTACGTCGAAAGCCTGGTAGGTGAGCGTGAGGGGTCCAACGTCGGGGTGGAGGAAGTGCTTGGCGTCCTGGGTCTTGCCGCGCACGGTGTGAGCGTTCCAGAGGCGGGCGAAGTCCACACTGTGCTCGGTGAGGGTGCGGACGAGTTCGCGTAGCCGCGGGTTGTCCAGATCGAAGCCTGCTGCCTGGCGCAGATTGGCGACAGTGGCCTGGGCCGCTCGGTCCCAGTCTGTGTAGAAGCCTCGGCCCGCGGGGTCGAGGAAGGTCATGCGGGCCAGGTTGTCCGCCGGCTCGAACGGGGTGTAGAGGGCGTCGGCCAGGGAGTTGGTGGCGAGGATGTCCAGGGTTCGGCTCATGACGAATGCCGGAGTGCTGGGGTAGCCGTCCATCAACTGGCGCAGCGCCGGGCTGACCCGGTCGGCGACGTGGGCGGAGGGCCGGTAGCCCGGCGCCGTCCCGGCCAGCAGGTACAGGTGCGCTCGGGCATCTGCGTCGAGGCGCAGCGCGCGGCTGAGGGCGTCGAGCACCTGGGGTGAGGGGTTGCGCTCGCGCCCTTGTTCCAGGCGGGTGTAGTAGTCGGCGTTCACTCCGGCCAGGACGGCGACCTCCTCACGGCGCAGCCCGGGGACTCTGCGGGCCCCGTAGCTCGCCATGCCGACGTCCTCCGGCTGCAGCCCGGCGCGGCGGGCGCGCAGGAAGTCCCCCAGATGGTTGCTGTCCACGTGCTCAGGCTATGCGGCGGCTCCGCCGTGCTGCCTGGGTGCGCCGCACCCAGGCAGCACACGTCCTGGTTGATGCCTCCCGACCTGCGCAGACTCGGTGGAGCGAGCCAGAACCGCGTGGAGTGAGCCAAGGAAAGGAGCCCGCCATGTCCCAGATCGCCGATGACGACAACGTCGACGTGATCGGAATGTGGGTGTCAGCGGACGGTTACATCCGCCAGGAGTTGCTGCCGGACGGCCGCTACGACGAGGCCCGCGGCGAGCGGCGCAGCGCGTACACCGGCCGGTACACGGTGACCGGCAGGCACCTCGACTACGTCGACGACACCGGGTTCACCGCGACGGGTGATATCCGGGACGGGGTCCTCTATCACGAGCACCTCGTGCTGTACCGGGAGGAGAGGCCGTCATGACCGAGATCGCCTGCGGCTTCACCGGCATATGACCGGCGCTCGCAGCGCCACAAGACCCGACCCAGAGATCGGCACAACGAGACACAGGGGGATTTCCCATGACAGGGCAACGACTCGCCGGCAAGGTCGCGCTGATCACCGGCGCGACCGGCGGCATCGGCACGGCGACCGCCGAACTGTTCGCCGACGAAGGCGCCCGGCTGGTGATCACCGATGTCGCCGAAGGGCCCCTGCGCGACCTGGCCCACCGGATCGAGGCGCGTGGCGCGGAGGTCGTTGCCGCCCGCCTCGACGTCTCCTCCGCGTGGGAGTGGGACAACGTGATCGGCGTCGTGCGGGACCGGTTCGGCATGCTGGACGTGCTGGTGAACCTCGCCGGCATCGTGGACTGGCCGGGCATCGAGGACACGCGGGAGGACGTCTGGGACCGCGTCATCGACGTGAACCAGAAAGGCACCTGGCTCGGTATGAAGGCGGCGATGTCGCTCCTGCGCGCGAGTGGCAACGCGTCTGTGATCAACACGTCATCGGTGCTCGGGCTCGTGGGAAGCGGCGCCGCCGCGGCCTACCAGGCGTCCAAGGGCGCGGTGCGTCTGTTGAGCAAGACCGCCGCGGTTGAGTACGCGCGGCAGGGAGTGCGGGTCAACTCCGTGCATCCCGGGGTCATCGCGACGCCGATGATCCAGGATCTCCTGGACGAGCAGGGCGATCAACAACCGGACATCCAGCGCACCCCGATGCGCCGGGCCGGCCGTGCCGACGAGATCGCACCCGCTTTCCTCTTTCTCGCCTGCGACGACTCCTCGTTCGTCACCGGCTCGGAGCTCGTGGTCGACGGCGGGCTCACCGCTTACTGAGCAGCGGACCCAGGACGGCGCGCAGAAAAGTCTGCCGCCGCGTCATCGCGAGGCGATTCAGGCGCCTCGCAACCGGCGTCTGACCTCACCACCCAAGGAGTGGACAATGTCACCTGCGAATTCGTCCGTCGAGACCGCCGAGTTCGCTGGAAAGGTCGCCCTCGTCACCGGGGCCGCGCGCGGCGTGGGCAAGGAGACCGTCCGGCTGCTGCACCACCGCGGCGCACAGATCGTCGCCGTCGATCAACGCCCCGGGGTGAAGGAGCTGCCCACCGAGTTTCCGGGCGTGCACCCCCTTGTCGGCGATGTCACCGATGAGGCGACCGCCCACCTCGCGGTGCGGGAGGCCGTCGATGTCTTCGGCGGTCTCGACATCCTGGTCAACAACGCCGGGCGCACCCTCAACAAGCCGATCACAGAGACGACGGCGCAGGACTGGGACGCCGTGATGGCGGTCAACGCCCGGGGTTCTTTCTTCTTTGCCCGCGAGGCGTTCCGTGCGATGCGGAGCCTTGGTGGTGGAGCCATCGTGAGCACGGGCTCCTACGTCTGCACGATCGCGCTGCCCGAGGGCGCCGCCTATAGCGCGTCCAAGGGGGCACTGGCCCAGTTGACCAAGGTCCTCGCCGTCGAGGGCGGGCCCTTGGGCATCCGGGCGAACATCGTGGCCGCGGGCGTCATCGAGACGGACTTCCTCGACACCTTCCGCTCCGACAGTCGTGCGTACCTGGCGTCCTTCGCCGGCGCCCAGCCGCTCGGCCGGGTGGCCAAGCCGGAAGAGATCGCCGAGGTGCTCTGCTTCCTCGCATCGCCGCGTTCGAGCTTCATCACGGGCGCCGTGGTCGCGGCGGATGGCGGGTTCACCGCGATTTGAGCGGCAGACCCGTACCCCCGCAACACGGCAGCGGCAGGCGGACAGCGGGCGTCCGCGCGGCGGCAGCGGCGCAAGCGCTGCGCACGGCTGGCGCGAGACGGACGACCGAGGCCCTGACTCCGCGCTGGGCCGGCGCGACCGCCGCCTCCTCCGGCCGGCACCCGGCCCGCTGCGGGATCACGTCGTCCGCCTCCGACGCGGCCTCCCGCAGCATGTCCCGGCCTGACGAGGTCGGCGTCGTCCGGTCGGACTCGGCCGTGGACGCTGGGATCCGTCGTGGAGGCGGAAGGCGGATGTGCCCCGGCAGCCTGGGCGTGGCATGCTGCGTGACATGGCGAACCCAGCACCCGTGACCCTGGTCGTCGGCGACGAGGAGTTCCTGGCCGATCGCGCCGTCGGCTCCATCGTGGCGGCGGTACGCGCCGAGGACCCGGGGGCGGAGCTGCACGACCTTCAGGGGAGCAAGGTCGAGCCGGGGGAGCTGACCGGGCTCGCTTCCCCCTCGTTGTTCGGCGACCGGTCGGTCATCGTGATCCGGGGGGCACAGGACCTCTCGAAGGACGTCATCGCCGAGATCGTGAAATACACCGCCCATCCGGCCGACGACACGGTGCTGGTGCTGGCCCATCCCGGCGGAGTCAAGGGCAAGGCCCTGGTGGACGGCGTGAAGAAGGCGGGCGCCGACGTCGTCACCGTGGCCAAGCCGACGAAGGCGGGAGAGCGGCTCGACTTCATCAAGGCCGAGGTCCGCAGGGAGGGCCGCTCGATCTCGCCCGGCGCCGCCCAGGCGCTGCTCGACGCCGTGGGCAGCGACCTGCGCGAACTGGCGGCCGCCTGCAACCAGCTCGCCTTCGACACCGAGGGCAAGAACATCGACGAGGCGGCGGTCGCGAAGTACTACCGGGGACGCGCCGAGGTCAGCGGCTTCACCATCGCCGACCTGGCGATCGAGGGCCGCCTGGGAGAGGCCCTGGAACAGGTCCGGTGGGCCCTCGCCACGGGCGTGGCGCCGGTGCTGATCGTCAGCGCGCTGGCGGGAGGCCTGCGCTCGCTCGCCAAGGTGGGCGGGGCGCCCCGCAACCTGCGCGGCGGCCAGCTCGCGAGCCATGTGGGCATGCCGCCCTGGAAGGTCGACCGGGTGAAGCGCCAGCTGGCCGGCTGGGGGCCGGAGGGGATCTCCGCCGCCCTGCAGGCCGTGGCCACCACCGACGAGCAGGTCAAGGGCGGCGGCACCGACCCGGCGTACGCGCTGGAGAAGGCGGTGCACACGATCGTGGCCAGCCGCGGCACCCGCTGAGCCGCTCCCGCCATCGGCTCAGGCGCGGCCGGGGTTCTCCATGCGGAGCAGCATCCGCTTGAGCAGCGCCGCGAGGACGTCCTGGTCGTCCGGCCCCAGGACGCCCACCATCGCGTCCTCGACCTCTCCGCGCAGGTCCATCGCCTTGAGCCAGATCGCGCGGCCCTCGCTCGTCAGCTCCACGTCCACCCGGCGACGGTCCTCCGCACTGCGGATGCGCCGGACGAGCCCCGCCTTCTCCAGGGTGTCCAGGCGGCCCGTCATGCCGGCGGGGGAGACCTTCAACTCGGCGGCGAGCTCCGACGGGGTGGCCCGGCCGCCTTCCCCCCGGGCGCCGAGCCAATGAAGGGTCTCGTACTCGAAGTCCTGCAGGCCCACCGCGGCCAGTGCGCCGTCCTTGGCCTGGGCCAGGTGCTTCACCAGGAACTGCATGCGGGTGACGATCGCCTCCACACGTTCGTCGAAGGGCGCCTTCCCGCGCCACCGCGCGATGTGCCGGTCCACCGAGTCGTCCACGGGACAATCCTACGCCGAATAAAAATACGTTGACGAAAGATTCGCTGGCGAAATACCTTCCCTCGCATGATTGCACGTCTGGTCGCCGGGCGGACGGTCGCGGCGCTCGCCACCGCCCTCATCCCCACCGGGCTCACCCTCGCCGTCATCAGGGTGACCGGCTCCGCCCTCGATCTCGGTGTCGTCCTCGCCGCCGAGATGCTGCCCATGCTCCTGCTGCTCCCGGTCGGCGGGGTGATCGCGGACCGTTTCCCGCCGAGGCGGGTGATCCTCGTGGCCGACCTGGTCCGCTGCGCCGCCCAGGTGACACTGGGGTCGCTGCTCCTCCTCGGCCGTCCCGGAATCGCCGTGATGGCGGGACTCGCCGCGCTCACCGGAGCCGCGGTGGCCTTCGGCGTCCCGGCGGTGTCACCGCTGGTCGTCGGAGTGGTGCCGGCGGAGCGCCGGCTGCGGGTGAACGCCCACATCGGGGTGGCCGCCGGCCTCGCCCAGATCTCCGGCCCCGCGCTCGCCGGAGGACTGACACTGTGGCTCGGCCCGGGCTGGTCCTTCCTGCTGACGGGGGTCCTGTTCGCCGGGTCCGCGGTCACACTGGGCGGCCTGGTCACGGCTCCCCGGCCGGCGGCCGTACGCGATCACTTCCTCGGCGACCTGCGGGAAGGGTGGCGCGAGGCGCGGCGGCACCGCTGGTTCCTGATCAGCGTGGCCGGGCACGGCGTCTGGCACCTCGGGGCGGGCGTCCTGCTGACCCTCGGCCCGGTCATCGCCGTACGCAGCCTGGGCGGGGAGCCGGTCTGGGTGGCCGTCGCGCAGGCGGGAACGGTGGCGGCGGTGCTCGGCGTCTTCGTGGCCCCCAGGCTGCCGATCCGGCGGCCCCTCGCCGTCGCGGCTGTCGGGGCGGCGGTCTACGCGTGCCCGCTCGTCGCCTTCGCGTTCCCCACGGCGTTTCCCGCGCCGGCCGTGGTCGTGACCGCCGCGTATGTCGTCGCCATGCTGGGTGTGGGGATGCTGTCGCCGCTGTGGGAGACGGTGGTGCAGCAGCGTGTGGAGCCTCAGGCCCTCGGCCGGGTGGACTCGTTCGACGCGCTCATCTCCTACGCGGCCCGGCCTCTCGGGCTCGCGGCGGCCGCGCCGGTCGCCGCCTGGGCCGGCGCCGCGGCTCCGCTGCTCACCGCGGCGGTGCTGGTGGCCGTGGTCAACCTGGCCGTGCTCGCCCTGCCCGAGGTCCGGCGGCGTACGACCGAGGAGGCGGTGGAGTCGCCCGTGCCCGCCTGAGGTCCGGCGGCGGGTACGCGAAAACGCCGCATCCCCCGCGAGGGAGATGCGGCGTGCGCCTTGCGTGAACTACTTGGCGGCCTGCAGGGCGGCGGCGCGCTTTGCGATCGCCGACTTCCGGTTGGCGGCCTGGTTCTTGTGAATGACGCCCTTGCTGACGGCCTTGTCGAGCTGCCGGGACGCGGCCTTGAGCGCGACGAGGGCGTCGTCGACGTTGCCCTGGTCGGCGGCCTCGCGGAACTTGCGGACCGCGGTCTTCAGGGACGACTTGACGGCCTTGTTGCGCAGCCGGCGCTTCTCGTTCTGCCGGTTGCGCTTGATCTGGGACTTGATGTTCGCCACGAAGAAAGCCTCAGTGTTAAGTCTTGGTCGGATGGGGCGCGCGGGCTGGTGAGAGGGCGCGCCACACGCAGTTGGACAGGATACCAACAGCCCGGGTCGCCGCTCAAATCACGACGACGGGGCCGCCCTCGCTCATGCTATCGCGACGCGGCCACCGCGGTCCGCACATCGGCCCGCCCGCCCGACGACTCGACGGCTCCTCCGGCGCCGCCGCGCACCCAGGCCCGCTCGTACTCCCTCCAGTCCTCCTCCGTGGCCGCGAAGTCGACGTACAGGGCCAGGCCGAACTCGGTGCGCGGACCGTGCTCGCTGATCGCGAGCCGCGCGCCCTCGGCGGCGGCCTCGACGCTCTCGGCGTAGTCGAGGTACGCCACGCCGTGGTCGTGGTACGCGGGAGCCCCGATGAGGAGGGTCTTGTCCTTGGGCACCAGGTCGAGGGCGAGCGAGGTCTGCCGCGCGACGTAGCCGCCGTACAGGGACGGCAGGGGCGTCCCTGAGTCGTACGTCATGATCGCCACCTGGTCGGTGAGGCCGACGACCTGGCGGAAGTAGTCCGGCGTCCAGTACTTGTCGTGGCCGATGGCGAGGGCGGTGGGGGCGCGCAGGCCGGTCAGCGGCTCGATCTGCTGGGTGGCGACCGACAACGGCCGGGCGCCGATGGCCTGCCGCGTCTCGCGCAGGACGCTGAGGAACGGCCCGTCCCCGTCGGAGACCGGTTCGAAGTCGTAGTGGATCCCGTCGAACCCGAGGGTGACCAGGTCACGGGCGCCCGCCACGACGCGGGCCCGCGTCGCCGTGTCGGCCAGGCTCAGGTGGGGCTTGCCGTTGTCGTTGACCGTCTGGCCGAGCCAGGCCGACACCCGGACGCCGGGCACGTTCTTCCTCCACCATTTCAGAAAATTTCCGGCGTTGGCGTAGCGGTCGGGCGGCAGGGTTCCGTCGTACTTGAACGGCCCGCTGTGGACGTACACGTCCCTGATCCCGCTCGCGCGCAGCCGTACGGCGAGGGCCCGCACGTCGGCCTCGGTGCGGCGGCCGTCCACCCACGCGTGGCCCATCCAGAGGGCGTCGTGGCCGGTGGTCCTGGCCCATCCGGCGGGCGTGCCGGCGAACTGCAGACGCAGCGCGGCGGCGCCGGCCAGGGCGAGCGCGAGCGGTACGGCCACGACGACGGCGGCTAATCGCAGAACACGTCTGGTGGTCAAGGCAAGCATCCGGACATGCCACCATGGAGGGTGGCTGGTCCGCCAGCCTCGGGAGGGCCCGCCGAGCGCGAGGCGAGGCGGACGGCCCGCCCGATCAGCAGTCAATCATCTTGTCGAAACGGACCTCGGTGCGCACTCAGCCTGGCCAGACCGACCCCGCGTTGATCCGCAACTTCTGCATCATCGCGCACATCGACCATGGCAAGTCGACCCTCGCCGACCGCATGCTGCAGCTCACCGGCGTGGTGGACGACAGGTCGATGCGCGCGCAGTACCTCGACCGCATGGACATCGAGCGGGAGCGGGGCATCACCATCAAGTCGCAGGCCGTGCGGCTCCCGTGGAACGGCCACGTCCTCAACATGATCGACACCCCGGGCCACGTGGACTTCACCTACGAGGTGTCCCGGTCGCTCGAGGCGTGCGAGGGCGCGATCCTGCTCGTGGACGCCGCCCAGGGCATCGAGGCGCAGACGCTGGCCAACCTCTACCTGGCCATGAACGCCGACCTCCACATCATCCCGGTCCTCAACAAGATCGACCTGCCCGCCGCGCAGCCGGACAAGTACGCCGAGGAGATCGCCGGGCTGATCGGCTGCGACCCCGCCGACGTGCTGCGCGTGTCCGGCAAGACCGGCGTGGGGGTCAAGGAACTGCTCGACCACGTCGTGGAGCACGTCCCGGCGCCCGTCGGGAACGCCGACGTCCCCGCCCGGGCGCTGATCTTCGACTCGGTGTACGACACCTATCGGGGCGTCGTGACGTACGTCAGGGTGGTCGACGGCCACCTGTCCAAGCGCGAGCGCGTGCTGATGATGTCCACCGGCGCGCAGCACGAACTGCTGGAGATCGGCGTCATCTCGCCCGAGCCGATGCCGTCCGACCAGGGCCTCGGCGTGGGCGAGGTGGGCTACCTGATCACCGGCGTGAAGGACGTGCGCCAGTCGCGCGTCGGCGACACGGTCACGAACGCGGCCAAGCCCGCCGCGGAGGCCCTCGGCGGATACGAGCACCCCAAGCCGATGGTCTACTCGGGGCTCTATCCGATCGACGGCGACGACTACCCCGAGCTGCGCGAGGCCCTCGACAAGCTGCGGCTGAACGACGCCGCGCTCGTCTACGAGCCGGAGACGTCGGCGGCGCTCGGCTTCGGCTTCCGCTGCGGGTTCCTCGGCCTGCTGCACATGGAGATCGTCCGTGAGCGGCTGGAACGCGAGTTCAACCTGTCGCTGATCTCGACCTCGCCCAACGTCATCTACCGGGTGATCATGGAGGACGGCAAGGAGCACGTCGTCACCAACCCGTCGGAGTTCCCGGCCGGGAAGATCGGCCAGATCTTCGAGCCGGTGGTGAAGGCCACGGTGCTCGCGCCTTCCGAGTTCATCGGCGCGATCATGGAGCTGTGCCAGGGCCGCCGCGGGCAGCTCCAGGGCATGGACTACCTGTCGGAGGACCGGGTCGAGATCCGCTACACGCTCCCGCTCGGCGAGATCATCTTCGACTTCTTCGACCAGCTGAAGTCGAAGACCCGCGGGTACGCCTCGCTCGACTACGAGCCGTCCGGCGAGCAGGAGGCCGACCTGGTCAAGGTGGACATCCTGCTGCAGGGCGAGACCGTGGACGCGTTCAGCGCGATCGTCCACCGCGAGAAGGCGTACGCCTACGGCGTGGAGATGGCCAAGAAGCTCAAGGAGCTCATCCCGCGGCAGCAGTTCGAGGTGCCCATCCAGGCCGCTATCGGCGCCCGCGTCATCGCCCGGGAGAACATCCGCGCCATGCGCAAGGACGTCCTCGCCAAGTGCTACGGCGGTGACATCAGCCGTAAGCGCAAGCTGCTGGAGAAGCAGAAGGAAGGCAAGAAGCGGATGAAGATGGTCGGCCGGGTGGAGGTCCCCCAGGAGGCCTTCGTCGCCGCCCTCTCGTCCGAGGCCCCGGACAAGAACAAGAAGTAGGCACCGCCTGGCTTGACCAGAACTTAATAGCATCGCGGAGAAACATGACCATCCGTTAACGTTTGGCCATGCGCATCCTCTCTGTGAACGTGGGCCGGGCCGTCGACGCCGAGTGGGCCGGCAACCTGCGGCGTACGGCGATCGACAAGCGGAAGGCCGAGGGCCGGGTCGCCGTACACGAGAACGGCCTGGCGGGCGACGAACGCGCCGACGTCGCCAACCACGGCCACCCGGACCAGGCGGTGTACGCCTACGCGCGGGAGGACTACGACTGGTGGGAGCCCCGGATGGGCCGTGACCTGCGCGACGGTCAGTTCGGGGAGAACCTCACGACGGTCGGGGCCGACGTGACCGGCGCGGTCCTCGGGGAGCGGTGGCGGGTCGGCACGGCCGTCCTGGAGGTCACCGCCCCCCGCGTCCCCTGCGTGGTGTTCCGCAACTGGCTGGACGAGCGCGGCTGGGTGAAGCGCTTCACCGACGAGAACCGCACCGGGGCGTACTTCCGGGTGATCGAACAGGGCGAGCTCGGCGCCGGCGACGAGATCGAGGTGCTCGACCGGCCCTCGGACAGCGTGACGATCGCCGAGTCGTTCCGGGCCTACCACGGCGACGGGGACCTGTTGCTGCGGATCCTCGCCCTCCCCGGGCACAGCGACAAGTGGGACCGCATCGCCGAGCGCGTGCTCGGGACCCGGACCGACGTGGCCGCGTCCTGATCAAGAAGTGTCCGCGGCCCTCGGTTTCGGCCGTGGCCCGCGGGTGCAGGTGACTTCCGTAGAATGACGGGCCGACCCCCAGCCGCGTGAGGCGTCGTCATGTCCCTGACCGCACGACTGATCGCCGCAGCCGCCCTCGTGTCGTGCGCGACGGGCTGCACGGCCGCGCCGGGTGAGGCTGGAACTGCACGGCAGGACGATGGACGGCCAGCGCTACGTCTCGGAGTTCTTCGCCGTCCGCCCCGGAAACGAGCCGCCCCAGGCGGCCTTCGGCGTCTACTGGACGGGCCTCGGACTCGACGAATCCCCGTTCGGGCCGGACAACACGAAGGTTCCGCAGAATGCCTGCCCAGGCAAGGAAGCCACGCGGTACATCAGTCAGCCTTGGGTGTCCCGATAGCAGGTGACGGTCGCGTCCGTGAAGCGCTGGAAGCTCGACGGCATGGGGAGACCGGAGTCCTTCTGGGCCTGAAGCGCCTCCGGTTCCCTGCTGAAGGCGGCGGCTCCCTCGGCGCTCTGCCACAGATTCACGGTGATGATGCCCTCGTCGGTCGCGCTGGTGATCGAGAGGATCGCGCCGTGCCTCGGGGCGAGGCGCTCGACCACGGGATCCATGTGCCGCTGCTTACGGGCGAGCAAATCGTCGGCGTCGCCGGTCATGGTGTGGATGGACAGGAAGGCCATGAACACCCCTCCTCATCGGTTCAGGCCAGCTGTGCTGGGACCGTCAGCAGTACAGCAGGTCCCACCGACAGAAAGTGGGCTCGCCGAGCGGGCCCTTGCCGTTCCCAGTGTCAATAAGCCCGCGCCGTCAGCGGTCGCCCGGCTGTGGTGCGGAAGGGGCCGGGCGCCCCTTCCGCACGGCCCGTCAGCGGAGGATGGAGTAGAGGGCGGTGGTGAGGGAGGCTTTGTTGTCGTCTTGGTCGATGGACCAGAGCATGGAGCCGCCGAGGCCCTTGAGGCGGATGTAGGCGGCTTTCTGCAGCATGACGGCGGGGTCGTCGTAGGACCAGAACTCGTTGCCGTCGTAGAGCCACTGGGTGCCGGTGAGCAGGTCGCGGTAGCGCTTGCCAGGCTTGTTGACGAGGTTCTTGTAGTCGTCGCTGCCGGGGGCCCAGGTGCCGGGGGCGGGGCCGGTGGCGGTGGCGTAGCGGCCGTCGCCGCCGGAGGTGACACCGGTCCAGCCCTGGCCGTAGGCGGGGACGCCGATGACGATCTTCTGTTTGGGCGCGCCGCGTGCGATGTAGTCGCGTACGGTCTGGTCGACGCTGAACTTCACGTCGTTGGGGTCGCGGTGGTCGGTGAGCAGGTTGGCCTGGTGGCCGGTGCGGTTCTCCCAGGGGCCGTGCAGGTCGTAGCCCTGGACGGTGGCGAAGTCGAGCTGGTCGAAGACCTTGCGCACCTCGAAGCCGGCGTCGATCTTGGTGGCGGCGGCGGGGAGGAAGGCGGTGAGTTCGTCGCGCCGGTCGTGGGCCTTCATCTGGCGGCGTAGTTCGGTGAGGAACAGGGTGAGGTTCTGCTTGTCCTCGGGGCGGATGACGTTGCCGTCGTTGCCGGCCGAGCCGGGCCATTCCCAGTCGAGGTCGATACCGTCGAAGACGCCGGCGGCGGCGGCGCCGGGGGGCAGTCCGGGCAGGTCGCCCTTGAGCCACAGGTCGACGCAGGAGGCGGCGAGTCTGGCCCGGGACTCGGGGGTGAGGACGGCGTCGGAGAAGTATTTGGAGCCGGTCCAGCCGCCGAGGGAGATGAGGACCTTGAGGCTGGGGTGGCGGGCCTTGAGCTTCTTGAGCTGGCCGAGGTTGCCCTTGAGTGGCTGGTCGTCGGTGTCGGCGGCGCCGTCGACGCTCTGTTCTGCGGGTACGGGGCGTTGCCAGTCGGCCCAGGGGTCGGCGGAGTAGCAGGTGCCCTCGGGGCCGACGAACCCGAAGGCGTAGTTGAGGTGGGTCAGCTTCGCGGCGGCGCCGCTGGCGTCCACGTCCTTCACATGGAAGTTCCGTCCCTAGTACCGCCCTTGGCGCAACATGTCTTCGTAGGAATGTCAGCCTGGAGCTTGGCGACCACCATCCAGCGCGACTTCCCCCTGACATGCTCCGATGCCGTTGTGCCGCCGTACCTTGCGCCGCCAGCACTTATCGCCATGCCCGAAGGCAGCGACAAACGACCACGTATCGGCGAGGACTTTCTCTACAAGGTCAAGGCGAGCCGCTGCGGCGGCTCGCAGCGCGCCGGGCGGCCAGCGGGCCGGGCATGCGGCTCTCCGGCCGGTCCCGGCCCGCGCCGCCCCGCGCAGAGCAGCACCGGGCTGGCTAACGAAGAGCTATGCCAGTACGAGGCCGCAGGTTCCATGTAGAATCGTCCGAACTGTCGTTCCCATCACGAGAAGGACAAATCGGTTGGAGCATCCTGTTGACGCCGCTATTCGCGCTTTGGGGATGGAATCGTCCTACGAGGAGCGACTGGAGGCCGTCTGGCAATCTTATGAGGAGGCCACAGGACCTCCCTGACCCGCCCTCCGAGTAACCAGGAACGCAAGGCAGTTTACGAATGGTTGCATTCTTTCGAGGACCCCCCCGTCCTTGCGTATCGGGCCCCTCGCATATGGAGCGCATTAAGCCTGACGCCACTAGACAAAGCTCGGCGAATCGGGGGCAGTTGCTATGCGTGTGAACCGCTTATGGACGAGCAGGGCAAACTACTACTGGTAATGACGTTCCATATTCAGGTTGACCCGTGGTCTCGCCAATCTTCCAAGCAGGATAGGGCCATCACTGAGGCAGTGAAGGAACAACTTCGCGACCGAGGATTTTCCGGCCCCTGGATGAATAGCCCGATATGCTTGACCATCGTCTCGCTCGTCCCTCGCAACAAGAGAGTTGCCGATGTGGATAACCTGGTTAAGGGATTGCTGGACAGCATGGAGGGTGTCCTATACAAGAACGACAAGCAAGTGCAATGCTTAACGACTCGGAGAATCGAATATGGCGGAACCGTTGGCATGTATACGGTCCGTGCCGCGGCGGTCCATCCATGGCAAGCGGATGTCATTTACGATAATCCAGCTGATCCAATAGTGCTTACAGGGAAGAGGATAGTCATCTAGCCCCGCCCCCGCTGCTCGATTGTTCGTGGCCCTTGGTCGGCGTCAACGCCGTCTGTGCGGGTTGATTGCGGGGTTGCGGTGTACGTCGTTGGTGGACGGACACGCGAAGACGGCATTGACACCTCGGCCGGGCCACTGATGTCCGCAGCTATCGGGGGCGGGGGAGGAGTGGTGCGGGCCACAAATCCGCTCCCCGAGCGGCGCGACGGCACGGGACTGATCGCCCGGGGAAGCGAGTTCCTGTCCACGTTAAGGGACATGGACCGTCACAGGGGATGAGAGCTGTACCGGACCGCGAACCGACGCACTGCAGCCTGGTAGTGCGTCCGTCCTGCATCCGGTATAGACGTACCGCCCGATGTGCTCTTCCATTCGGCCGGTCCGCCAGCGATAGCGCCACTCGTCCGGTCCCCGGCTCCCGCCGAATAACGAGATCTACCCGCACCGACACCAGCGCAATGCCGTAGCCTTCCTTCACGTCGGCGGCGATGCCGTACGTAGGGTTCGAGTTCGGCCCGCAGCCGCTCGGCTTCCGCCGCCGGCGCCCGCCGCAGCATCCCCGAGCCGATCACAGCTCGACCGCTCTCCGGCCGATGCGCGGGACGTCCCGGTCCCTGTCGAGTACGCGGTCATCGGGTCGCCAGCGATGGACGTTCACCAGTCAGTCCGGGCCGCAGCGCGGCCCGGTGAAGAAGTCCGATCTCCTCGCAGGTACGCAGCTCGACAGTGCGTTCGCTCACTCATACGGCCCGCATGCGGCCCTTCAGGTCAGAGCGATACTCCACATGCGAGATCACGAGGTAAGAGTGGGGATGGCATCGCCGCGTTGGCCTCACGGAGGTCCAGGCCACTGAGGCTGCAGCTGACCTCGACGCGGGAAGACCTACTGCCTACACAGTTCGGCAATTAGTCGAGGATGTCTCAATAACGCAACTTGCGACGTATGTGTGACCATCGATTCTGATCTTTAGTTAGATTCGTTGGGACAATCTTTCTCTGTAACGTGGGTCGCAGCTATATCCAGCGCAGAGTACACAAACATCTCATCGACTTTGTCTGGATTAAATCCATCCACCGTCAGAGCAATGCGTAGTATTTGGGACAAGGCTGCCAGGGCAAGGCGGGAGGCGTGGATCGGCATGCCGTCCAGATGGAGAAGTTGCTTTTTGTGTGGGCCAGGAACGCCATGAACAACTCTAGACCGATAAGAGTAGACGTCTTTGATTGCACTCAAAATCCCCCCGCTGCCACCCCAGCCATACCGTGACAGCATTGCGGCTGCACGCAGGGAGATCTTGTGGACGATCTCGCCGGAGCCTGACCCCCCACCCAGCAGGGCTTCTAGACCTATGCACAGGTCAACTATGCGGTCCTCGTCGTTGTCCCTTGTTCGTGCGGCCGAGAGGCGTCGTGTCGCTACTCGGATGCTGGGATGACTGCGGCTCATCTTTTCGAAATATAGGTTCACGTGCGCAAGCTGATCCAGATTTAGTTCGCCTGCATGACGCGTGAGATTATCGATTCGAGTTGCGTAGTCCCTGAAGAGATATACGGATCTCGTGTTGCCGGTATGATCTATGTCTCCAAACCATTCAATAGGCTCTAGCAGCATCTGTGCATAGCCTATAGAGCTGGAAGACTCTATTGATGCTGCCTCAAAAAACTCCTCCACCAATTCAAAGGTTGGCTCGTACGGTTCCAGTGCAAAGTACAGGCCGCACCCCCCTGCGAAGGCCGGAACGTTCTCGAGCTTCAATGCATGTGTTGCTGCACTTAATCGTCCCGCGTCATAAGGGGAAACGTGCGGCACATCTGCAAGCGACTGTTGCTGTGCCTTGCTCAATCTGACAATCGAGATCTTACTAAAAACACTCTCTTCTGCTATTTGGGCGCCTAAAATCGGTACGTACACGTCCATTCTCAGATCGTCGGCCAGTAGGTAGGATTCCTGCTCACGGTATAGATACTCCAATACTGTCTCGTCGACTTCAACCCGGTCTTCATGCGCCGCAACATACCTATCTGCAAGGAGAATGGGAATCATAGCCACTTCGTGGAGAAGGATCTTGGCGAAATCCAGGGGCTCTTCGCGGTCATTTGGAAGTAAGAACTTTAGTGCTACCACCGGCAATGACTGCACCTGCTGGTACAGCCTCTGTAGTCCGTCTAGGTCATTGTAGTTGTAGAAACTCGCCCGTTCTCCCGATGGAGGGCTGTCGAACAATGATTTATAGCCATGCTTAAGCATGTTATTGTCGGTGGTTATTAATCCTTCTGACACACCCTGCTTGTACCTTTTGATCTTGGCGATAGCGTCGATCGTCGGAGTGCGGACGTAGTTCCACAGGTCAGCTTCAGTCGGCGTGCTTTGCGTCATGGGCACATCCTAGTCCGGCGGGCTAACGGCGCAGTTTGCTATAAATGCCCCGAAACTACACAACATAGCCTCGCGATGCCCGGTACGGTGCGTATTGTCGTCCGCTTCCACGAGATTGATGCAGACCCAATCCCGCCGAGCGCAGAGAAGAGCGGTGCGGGTCGTAGACACAGGTGCGGCCCCGCCCGAATGAGCGGGGCGCGTGAGGGCTGGACCGTCTATCGCATCTCGCCGAGCAGAAGGGCGTGCCACACCCTGTGGGCCTCCTCGATGGGCCAGCGGTGCGTCTCTTTGACCTTTGGTGTCGGTTCCGCCTGGGTGGTCTTGCGGATGAACGCCTGCCCGCCGGCCTGGAGCAGTTCGTAGACGACGGCTCGGCAGTCGCAGGTCCAGGCGAGAACGCGCACACGCCCCACCCCCTCGAAGGGCTTATGCCACACGAGCTTCACGTGATCTTCTTGGCGCATCTCCCAGTGCGGGCTCAGGCATCCTTCGTTCGGGTCCAGGAAGGTGGCCGCCATCAGAGCCGCCGCCCTACTGCGCTCCGCCGTTGGCCCAGCCGACGATCCACCGGACGGCGGACTGCGGTTGGTCGACCGAGGGCAGCGGAACCACGGTCCCGGACTTCGGCAGCTTGATCAGAAAGCGGCGCGGCTTGTTCTCCTGGTCGATGGTGACCGTCGCGACCTGTCCGCCGAAGCCGTAGACGTCCAGCTCCGAGCCCGCCTTCTCCTGCACCGGGAACCCGGTCATCCGCAGGGTGATGTGGCTTATGAACCGAACGTGGACCCCTTGGGACCGGAGCAGGTCGCCGAGGGCGGCCAGGATGCCCGCCTGCTGGTTGACGCTTCCGGCCCTGATCGTGATCTGACGCATGGCTCTCCCATCTGTCTCGCTGACGGGTTGAGCGTACGCCAACCTTCCTACCCCTACCTAGTCCTTCTCCTAGGTACCTCTAGGTACCTCTGGTAACGACATGGAACGCTTTCATTCCTACTCTTGAGCCCGTGATCGAGTTCCGGCCTGACCAGCTCAAATGGGAAGCCGTCCTCGAAGAGATACGACGGCGTATCCGGACGGGCGAATACCAGGTGGGGCACCCCATCCCTGGTGAACCCCGCATGGCCGAGGAGTTCGGCATCGCCAAGGGCACCGCACGCCGGGTCATCAACGAACTGCTCAAGGCCGGAGACGTCTACACCGTGCTGGGCAAGGGAACCTTCGTCGCCGACCCCGAGACTGGCGGCCCGCCCCGGCGAGACACCGAAGACGAGTGAAGGCCCCCGAACGGATCGGGGGCCTTCTGCCTTCTATCGGTTGTCAGCAAGACGATGGAAGGCGCACCAAGCGTAGATGCCAGCGAGCCGAGGACGGTAGCTTTGCGTAGTCACCGCTCGACTGCATCACTCTGGGCTATCAGCGCCATCGCTGGAAGCTAGCTTCTTGTTGCGGGACTCGAGCATTGCTCGCATCAGTCGTTCCTGCCACTCGCGTCGAGTTTCTTCTCCCGTTCGCCACGCAGCTGTGATCTTTGCGTCTGCTTCCTGCAGCTCATCCGCCAGTCGTTCAACGTCCGACGTAGTCATATGCGCCTCGGCGCCGAAAAACTTGCGCAGCCTACTCCGGTAGAAGTGGTAAACGGGGCCGGCGTCTGCGGCGGGAGGAGGAGAAGAATCCCACAGGTCGCATAAACCGTCATTTTCGTCCTGGCTACATATAGTCCAGACGCCATGTATGACGAGATTTCGCCGTTCTCGAAGAGCGGTCAAAGAAGGGAGTATCGATGCAAGCTCCTTATATTCTTCAAAATCATGAAGATCGTGCTCCATTCTAACTTTCAGGACTATGGATAAATTATTTGCGAGCCACTCCCATGACTGCCCTTCGAATAGTACTGTGAGATTCTCTCCGTCGGAATAGTCGCTTTCGGCGCGCACGTATGCGCAGAAAATCCATCGTAGAGTTGCCTCAATATTTGCGCTTTCGCTTGCCACGCGACCGATAGCTGCATAAAGATCGCGATAATTATTCGTCATGAATTTTTCTTTCTTTGTGCTCGAATCGACGAGAGAATGAGTACGATAGCGCTGTCCCTGGTTTCCAGGCAACTAACTATCGTCCCTACTAAATTCGAGGTCTCATGAAGACCTCGCGAGCCGGAGGCAGCGCGTGCCGCGGCAGTACTGTCGACGTGGTTGCAAGCCAGTGTCGACTATGGCCGCTCCTGCTTTCGAGCGATTTGGCGTGCGGTGGCGATGCGTTGCCGGATCAGCTCGGCCCACAGGTGTTCGCCGTGCCGGTATCCGCTTCCGGCGAAGCGCCACTGGCCGACTGTGACCGTCTCTCGCTCGTCGCGAGGAGGCAGGCCGTGCCGTTCCCGAGCCCGCTCGGCCTGGTGATCGGCGCGCACCCGCCGAAGCGCGCCGAGCGTGGTCGAGTAGTGGCGGCTCTTGGTCGAGAAGTGGCCCCGGTAGCCGAGCATGTGCGCCCACTGCCGCAACGGGATCAGCCGGTAGGCCGGATCGTTCCCCAGGGCGAAGCAGGTGTAGATCATGCGCCGGGCATGCTCGGTGACGTCGAGCCGCGCGACGTCGGCGACCTCCCGGATCGGCCGGTCCACGGTCCCGGCTGACTCGGCCCCCTTGGTGGCGTACTTGGCGATGTAGGCCGCCACCCGCTGATCCGCGACGCCCTCCAACCCCGTCGCGACATAGATGGGGTCCACGTCGAGTTGCGTTCCCCACCGGCCGACGAACGACGGGTCATCGTCCGGTACGGGAACCGAGACCGCAGCCGCGGTTTCCCGAATCGCCGCCTGGAGCACGGGCACGGTCGCCCAGTCCGGCGGACGATCGGACGGGCCGTCCGGGCCGTCGAGGCGGATCACCGCGTGGAAGTGGACCAGGCCCCGTGCCTGGTACTCGGCCACCTTGGTGTACGACAGCCGCAGCCGCCGTCGAAGCTCGGCCCGAGAGATGCCGAGGTGCCGGGCGAAGGTCGCCGGTAGCGCCTGGGTGAAGCGCCGCCACAGCTCACCGGCATGGGCGTTCCACAGGACCGCGCCCCGGTAGTCGTAGCAGTCCACACAGACCGGCTGCCCGACCTGGGGATCACCGTCGGCATGTCGGACCCCGCAGCCTTCCGGCCTGCCGTGCTCGCACACCGGGTTGTCCCGCCGGGGACGGCACGGCAACACCTTGTCTCCCTTCATACGACGAGCGTGGACCGCGCCGAACGAGGGGGCGGTGAACGTGGTGAAGACGCGGGGATGAGCGCTCACGTCCTCGGGGACGCCCTTGCCGCCGCGCAGGCCGGACAGGATCAGGTGGTAGGTGTCGTCCCGGTAGACCTCCGAGCAGGCCGGGCACCGGGACGCACGACGGTTGCCGCACGCGGTCAGCAGGTAGCCGGTCGGCTCGTCGGCCGTCCGGTAGACGTCCAGCACCTCCAACCCGGCATCGAAGGTGATCCGGCGACCTTGCAGCCGGATCGGCTGGGCACAGCCGCCCGTGGCGCGCACCATCTCCTGCCACCGGGCGAAGTCCGGCATGGCGGCGCGTTGGGCGGCGGCGAGGACATCGGGGGAGAGGGGAGGGAGTTCGCTCACGCGGCGTCCCTCCCGCTGTCGGAGGCGGTGTCGTGCGCGTCGCCGACGTACTCGGCACCGTGGATGGCGGCCAGCCGCCGCCACTTGTTGACGCCCCACCGGGGCGAGCGTTCGAGCTGCCGCTTGCACCACTCCTCAGCCAGCGCAGCCATTGGACCCAGTTCCTCGGGTACCAGCGGAGACCTCCTTTCCTCGTAGGAAGCCCCCTCGCGCGAACCCGGGAAAGACAAAGCACCAGCGCAGAGCAGACCGAAGCAGGTCTGTAGTGCGGTGGTGCTTTCAGCGAGGCGATATGTGGAGTGTTTTATGCGACGGTGAACCGGTGAGCACGTCGAGGGGGCCTACCGCTGGGCCGGGTCCCTCCAGCGGAACGGCCTATCTGTTGTGTTGTTTGCCCGGTGGTTCCCCTGTGCTCGAATCTGTCGCAGCCGGTAGCTCGCTGTTGTAAATGCCTTTCCGCCCTGTCGCGGACGGAGCCCTTGCCCTCTCAGATGTACCACCCGGAGAACGTATTTATCCAGGTCAGCGTTCCGCGCATGGCCCTTCTCGGGACTGTCCACCGTTGTTCGCTGGCGTTCACTGGCGTCCATCGGCGTTCGCTGGCGTATGTCTGCGTAGGGAGGAGAGGAAGGCAGATGTCACGCTGAGGTAAGGGCGTCAGTCCTCCCGCCAAACGGGTTCGAGCGCGTTCGGGTCGAAGTTGCCCCACGACCCCATGCCCTTGCCCACCGGATGGACGATCACCGCATGGAACGCCTCCATGACCATCGCGCGCTTCGTGCCCATGGAGAGGCCGCCCTGGTCCTCGGGCAGATACCAGCGCCGTCGTATGTCGGCCCCGTCAACGATGCGCCGAGCCCGCTTGCGTTCCTTGGCCGCCGTGTACGCCTGGCCCTCCCGCCGCAACTCGTTGATCCGCTGCTCAAGCGACGGGACGAGCATGAAGAACAGTTCGTTGCTGATCGTGCGCGCGTTCCACTGCCGGGTGAGTTCGGCGAGCTGCTCCTTCTTGTCGTTCAGCTCTTGCTCACCGGCCCAAGGGACGTCCTCCGTGTCCGCGTCGGGAGACTCGTCGAGCTTCGCCAGGACCAGCTCGGATAGGAACACGTCCACCCGGTCACCGCGCCGCCCGACGCCCCCGCATCCGCCGTCGCTCGGAGCGGGACAGACGTAGAGGTGAACCCCTCCGCGTGCCGGCCGAACCCGCAGGGGCGCGTTGCAGATGCCGGTCCCATCGGCCTTGGGCTTGCCGCACCGGAGGATGCCCGACAGGAGATAGCGGTGCTCACGCTGATCGAAGCGCATCCCCAGGGCCGCGTACTGATCGGCCTTCTCTCGGGAGGTGCGCAGGAAGGCGGCCCGCACGGCAAGCAGTTCGTCGGGTGTGATCAGGGCTTCCCACTTGCCGACCACCGGATTGCCGTCCACGTCGCGGACCAGTTCACTGTTGATCTCCCGCCACCCGCAGAGTCGAGGGCTGGACAGGGTGGCCCGCAGAGAACGGCGTGACCACTCGTTCCCCCGCGTCGTACGCACCCCGAGCTGCTGCCACTTCATCACGATCGCGCGAAGAGAGCCCCCGGCGATGATCGCGTCTACCGCTTCGCGCAGCAGCGGCCCCTCTTCGGGATGAATGGTGACGCGATCGGCCAGCCAGCCGAACGGACGAGGCCCGCCCACCGGTACGCCCTGCTCGGCCCGCGCCCGGTGAGAGCGACGCATGCGCCGCTGCATCTTCCGGACTTCCATCTTCGAGATCACGGCCCCGAACAGGCCCATGCTCTCGGTGTCCTCGCTGTAGAGGTCCTTCGGCCCGCGAGCGTCGGCGAAGACCCGCCCGTCGCGATAGGTGAAGGCTTCCACGAAGCGTTCGTAGTCGCCGGGACGGCGTGCCAGCCGGTCCTCAGCGACGATCACCACACCTTCTATAGGTGTCCCGTCCGCGAGGCGTCCGGCGCGAAGCGCCTTGACCATGGCCTCGAAGGCGTCGCGTACGACGTTGGCCTTGGCGGCGGACTTGTCGTTGTCGGTGAACTCGTGGACGATCGTCCAGCCGAGCCGCCCGGCGGTCTCCCGGTTGACCTTGTGCTGATCCTGTACGCCGTGCTCGTCTCCCCGTCCGTCCGACGAGATGCGCGCGTACGAGACGACAGGGACAACCTCTGCCATGGGGGCCTCCTCGAAGTTTGCACTCCAAGGAAGGTTCTAACCGTAGATTCCCCACTGGATGAAGTAGGCGACCCGCTTGTATCGGTCGCCGCCGGTGCTGGCCTGGGCCGCCGACGGCACCAGTCCGGCCGCCAGGGTGGCGGCGGCCGCCACGGCGAGGGTCCTTCTCATGAGCACGCCGGCCTCCCGAGCGCTTTTATATAGGAAAGTTTCCTGTAAATTGCCGCGATCGTAGACCGCTGTGATCAGGGCGTCAATGGCAGGGCGCGAGTGGCGGCAGACTGGAGAGCGTGCCTTCTGTGCTTCCCGACGGCGACCCCGTCCCCGCGAGCGGCGAGCTGCCGTCCGGGGCCCTCGACGGGCTCGGCTCCCGTCCGTTCGGCTTCTACGTCCACGTGCCGTTCTGCGCGACGCGCTGCGGCTACTGCGACTTCAACACCTACACGGCGGCCGAGCTGGGGCCCGGCGCCGCGCAGCGCGACTACGCCGCCACCGCGGTCGAGGAGATACGGCTGGCCCGGCGCGTGCTGGGAGACGCCGCGCCGCCCGTGGAGACCGTCTTCTTCGGCGGCGGCACGCCGACCCTGCTGCCCGCCGCCGACCTCGTACGGATCCTCGACGCCATCGGCGAGGAGTTCGGCCTGCGGCCGGACGCCGAGGTGACGACCGAGGCCAACCCGGAATCGGTGGACGAGACCTACCTGAAGGAACTGCGGGCGGGCGGGTTCACGCGGGTGAGCTTCGGGATGCAGAGCGCGGGCGAGCACGTCCTGGCCGTGCTCGATCGGCGGCACACCCCCGGCCGGCCCGCCGAGGCCGTACGGGAGGCCCGCGCGGCCGGGTTCGAGCACGTCAACCTCGACCTGATCTACGGCACGCCGGGGGAGAGCGACGACGACTGGCGTGCCTCCCTGGAGGCCGCGCTGGCCGCCCGGCCCGACCACGTCTCGGCGTACTCGCTGATCGTCGAAGACGGCACCCGGCTTGCCGCCCGGATCCGGCGCGGCGAGCTGCCGATGCCGGACGACGACGTGGCGGCCGACCGCTACCTGATCGCCGAGGAGATGCTGACGGCCGCCGGCCTGAGCTGGTACGAGATCTCCAACTGGGCGGCGGGCGACGAGGCCCGCTGCCGCCACAACCTGCTCTACTG
Organism: Microbispora sp. GKU 823; assembly: GCF_002027145.1. NCBI lineage: Bacteria > Bacillati > Actinomycetota > Actinomycetes > Streptosporangiales > Streptosporangiaceae > Microbispora > Microbispora sp. GKU 823. Next base: position 141,281 of record NZ_MWJN01000001.1, read on the forward strand.
GACCGGCGGCGACTGGTGGGGGGCCGGGCCGGGGGCGCACAGCCACGTCGGCGGCACCCGCTGGTGGAACGTCAAGCACCCCGCGGCGTACGCCGCCCGCCTGGCGGCCGGGACCTCGCCCGCGCACGCCCGCGAGGTGCTGTCGGCGGAGGACAGGGCCGTCGAGCGGGTCATGCTGGAGCTGCGTCTCGACTCGGGCTTCCCGCTCGCCGACCTCGCCCCCCAGGCGCGTACGGCGTGCGCGCGGGCGCTGGCGGAGGGCCTGCTGGAGGTGGAGGCGTTCAAGGCGGGCCGGGCCGTGCTCACGCTGCGCGGCAGGCTGCTCGCCGACGCCGTGGTCCGGGACCTGACTCCCTAGTCTCCGGTGCCTGCGGCGGCCGCGAGCGCCTTTCCACAGACGGACGAGCAAGGCGCCCGGTCCTGCGACCGGGCGCCCCGACGATTCAGCGGGAACAGTTCCCATGCCGTCCGCGGTGGTGGGCAGACGGAAGGCGAGGCCCGCGGCCGGTTCGGGTCCTGCTCACAGGACGAGCCTCGCGTAACCGATCCGCCAGCCGCTTTCCTTCGCGTCCGAGACCCTCTTGTTCACCACCTTGTAGCTGTGCGCCGTGTAGAAGATCCCTCGTTCGCTGGAAGCCGTCTTCTTCGTGACGATCGACATGTGGTCGGGCCCGTTGTTGTTCCACGGGTCGAAGTCCCAGTACATGATGTCGCCGGGCCGCACCTGCGAGAAGGTGGAGCGCCACTGGATCCGGTGGCGGCTGCTCATATGGCTCATGCTCTTCGTGACGATGACGAAGGTGTTCGAGTCCTTGCCGACGGGCGCCGCCCAGAACCAGTTGTTCTGGTTCTCGCGTTTCTGCTTCGCGGTTCGCCCGTAGTTCCGGATCTCCCTGGCGCCGCCGCCGAATCGCAGCGCCTTGGAGGCGAAGTTCGTACAGTCGCCGCCGCGGTGCCAGAAGTTGTCGTACTCCTGGTGGCTCTTCCAGTGCTTCACGGCCCAACTGGCGATGCCCGACGGGCTCACGGAGGCGGCCGAGACGGTGCCTTCGGGGGCGTCGCCCGGCTCGGGCACGGTCAGGTCTTCGCCCATGTCCGCCGTGACGGACCCATCCGGGTAGACCTGGGAGTCGGCAGAATCGCCGTCCGTCCGGCCGGCGAGGCCGTCGGCGGAGCCGTCGGGACGCTGACTCTGACCGGACAGCACGGCGTTGAAGGAGTAGTCGGACGGGTTCTCCTCCTCCTGCGTCGTCTTCTCGCCGGTGGGGTCGCGCAGGACGCGGGACTGCCGCACGGTGGCCCGGACGGTGACGGTCGTGCCGTCGGCCGACAGAGAGACGAGAGGGTCGCTCAGCGTGGTCGTCGAGCTCTCCTGGGCGCCTCCGCCTGCCTCGGCCTCGGATTTGGCGGCCAGGAGCGCTTGCTCGTCCGCCTCGATCAGCGACTCGAACCGGTAGCTCTGGTCGTGCTTCGCGATCGCGTCGGCGGCGCTCGTGAAACGTCCCTCGACGATGCCCTCCCGGCTGTCCAGATACTGGCTCACCGCGTCGACGTACGACTGCCTGTCCGGTACGGCCTGAGGATGCACGACCGAGGTGGTGCTCCAGGCGCCGTCGCCCTGCTCGTTCACGGCGCGCACGCGGAAGGTGTAGGCCGACCCGTTGGTCAGCCCGGTGACGACGGCTCTCGGCTCGGACGGCGTCAGCGTCTGGACGACGCTCCCCGAGCCGTTGAGGACGTCCAGGTCGAACCCGGTGATCCGCGCGTCACCGGTCGACTCGGACGGCGGCCCCCAGGTGACCAGCGCTCCGCCGTCGCCCGCCCGCACGCTGACGTTCTGCAGGGTTCCCGGCGCGGCCGGCGCGACGTAGACGACCGTGATCGTCGCCGAGCCGAAGGACGCCTCCGGCGCCGCGGGATCGGTGACGCGCAGGGCGAGCTCCGGGAAGCCCTGGCCGTCCTGGCGGTCTCCCTGCACCGAGCCGGTGATGTCGATCCTCGGGCTGGTGAGGTCCGCCTCGTCGAACGGCTCGTCCAGCAGCAGGGACGAGGCGTCGGCCCCTGACGCGTCCGCGGCGGGGTCGTCGCTCAGCTCGTACGCCGACACCTTGAGCGTGGCGGGGCAGGCCGCGGCGCAGACGGGAGTGCCCAGGTCGAGCGTGGCAGAGGTGATTTCCGCGCCCGCCGGGATGGCGCCGAGGTCAGCCTTGAACGTGGAGATCCGGCCGCCTCCCACCTGCAACGCGGTGGTGCTCTCCAGGGGGCAGGGCGTCCCGTCGCAGGCGTCCGAGGCCGTCTTGGCGCTGCGGACGGCCAGCACATCCGCGCCGAAGGTCGTGGACTGGGCGGGCCTGTCCGCCACCGGCTGCGGGGCCGTGAAGGCGACGGGCGTGGTCCGGGCGCTGCAGGTGGAGCCGGTACACGCCTCCACCTGCCACTTGTAGCCGGCCCCGGCGGTGAGCAGACCGGGCGCGAGCTGCAACGCGGCCCGTTGCCCGCCCTGGACAGTGCTGGATCCCAGCGGGCTGGGTCCGACGACCGCACCGGAACTGTCGAAGAGGTAGAACCTGGCGGTCAGGGGCTGGCCCGAGGGCCGCGATATCACGGCCGACAGCACCACGGCCGACGGGTCGCCGAGGCCGGTGGCCAGGCTCGTGGGGACCGTGGGCACGTCGGTGGCGAAGGCCATGCTCGGCGACCAGCCGCTCGCCCCGGTCTGGCTCGTCGTCCTGACCCTGAACCGGTACGACCCGGGGTTCCTCAGGACGCCCGCGGGCACCTTCCAGGTCGCGGTCGCGCCGGAGGCCACGCCCTTGGGGCCTCCGGTGGCGATGACGTCGCCGTCGTCGGCCGTGGTCACTTCGAACGTGTAGTCCAGCGGCTTTCCGGCAGGATCGCTCGCCTTGGCCGACAACGTGGGGGTGAGGCTCGCGACGGTGCCGACCGCCGGGTCCGAGGAGGCTCTCGGGGCGACGTCGAGCCCCGAAGGGGCGCTGAGCTTGTACGTGAAGGTGACGCTGAGCGCGGGCTCCTTCTCGCCCTGAGCTCCGGACACATAGTTGGAGGAGTAGTAACGTCTCCAGGTCGAGGCGTCCTTCTCGTCCGCGCCGCGCAACTGGATCCCGTAGTTCGGCTGGCCGTCGGCCCACGCCTGGACGATGGCGTCGGTGTCCCAGTGCATGAAGTCCTGCGGGCAGTTCGCCGCGCCGTAGGCCGTCTTCGTGGTGACGGCGCCCGTCGCGGTCGTGGCCGGTTCCGAGCCGTACTTGATGGTGTCCGGGTCCCACGCCGACGTGATGCGGCGTGCCTGTACGCCTGCGCTGGGGTCCACGCACACCGACGACCAGAACGTCCACAGTCGTAGGTCGGTGTCCACGATCGTGGTGCCGCGCAGGTCGTCGACGTGACGGAACTTCAGGTACGAGCGGGCGATGTGGGCGCCGTCGTAGGTACCGGCCTTGAGCTCGGTGGAACCGCGCTGGGAGTCCGGGATGTCGCTCTGGACCCACGTGTCGGTCTCCACCGTGAGCGTGCTGGTGGGATCGATGGTGACGGGATACCTCACCGCCGGGTCCGACAGGAACCCCGCAGCGGGCTTGAGCACCAGCACCGTGCCCTGAGGGGTCTGCTTGACAGTCGTGTCGATCGCCATCTGGTGCACGGGCTCGCCGGACCGGGGGTCGGTCGTCGAGTCCCACATGCGCGGGGCCGGAGCGGACGCCAGCAGGGTGCCGGTGGAGTCGTGCAGGTTGAGACCGTTGTCGCCGGCCTCGGAGAGATTCAGGCCTTTGCCCGCCACGGGCAGCGTGATCTCCAGCGGCTTGGCCGGGCGGCTGCGCAGGACGATCGAATGGCTGAACCCGTTCGGCAGGGCCTTCACCGTCAGGTCGCCGCCGGGAACGACGTCCTTGTACGTGGCGGTGTCCGCCTTGACCTGCGGCGCCGGCAGGGGCTTGCCCCACGAGACGGCGAACGAGCGATCCGCTCGCCGGACCTCGCCGAATGGCCGGGCTCCTCCGGCCGACATCCGCACATCGGCCGGTGTGAGCTTGGGGCGCAGCCCCGCCTGTCCATCGGGGACCAAAGTAGTGTCGATCGGGCGCCACGTGCCGCCGTCCTTGACCCGCAACGGTCCCGCGAAGGTCTCGAGAGTGAAGGTGCCGTCGGGGTTGGCCCACAGTGAGGAGCTGTCGGTCTTCTCGCTCTCCACCTCCACCGGAGTGCCCTGCGCCTTCGCCGTGCGCGCGGCGGCCTCCGGCCGGAACCTGGAGACTGATCGGCTGCGACGGCGGCCGGCTCGCCGGACGCCGCGGGTGAGACTGGTGGCCTGGCGGTGACGTCGGCCGCGGTGGCGGCCCTCGCGGGCGTCACGCCGCCTGGGTGCAGGGCGCCGGCCGTCAGCAGGAGGGCGGCGGCAAGGGCGATGCCTGGCGGATGGGGGCGCATGGGTCTCCATCGAGAAGGGGGAACGCACGCAGGCGCGTGCACCCTTCAGTCGATCAAGACCGGGTTCACCGCCGGTCCACCCGGAATGAACCGGCGCGGCGGATCACAACCAGGCCGCCGGCGACTCCGGGCGAGATCGTCCCCGTGAGCGGGGATGCCGGGGGGCCGCCGTCCGGAGGGGTGGCCCCGGGGGCTCAGGCAGCCGTGACGAAGTCGATCAGTTCTTCCACGCGGCCGAGCAGTTCGGGCTCCAGGTCGGCGTAGGTCGTGACCCGGCCCAGGATGTGCCGCCACGCCTCCTGGGGGTCCATCCGCCAGCCGAGGGCGTCGATCACGCCCTCCTTCCAGGGCACGCCGCGCGGCACGTCCGGCCAGGCGGGGATGCCGAGCACCCGGGGCCTGACCGCCTGCCAGATGTCCACGAACGGATGCCCGACGACGAGCACGTCGTCCCCGGAGACCCGGGCGGCGATGCGGCTCTCCTTCGACCCGGGCACCAGGTGGTCCACGAGCACGCCGAGCCGCCTGCCCGGCTCGGGGCCGAACTCCTCGACGATGGCCGGGAGGTCGTCCACGCCCTCCAGGTATTCGACGACGACCCCCTCCACCCGCAGGTCGTGCCCCCAGATCTTCTCCACCAGCGAGGCGTCGTGGACGCCCTCGACGTAGATGCGGCTTTCCCTGGCGACCTGCGCGCGCAGGCCCTCGACCGCGATCGACCCCGAGGCGCTCCGCAGCGGCCCCTTCGGGCCGGCCTGGGGGCGCACCAGCGTCACCGGTTTGCCTTCGAGGAGGAATCCGGCGGGCGTCAGCGGGAACACCCGCCGCCGGCCGAACCGGTCCTCCAGCGTCACGGCCTCCTTGTCGCAGGCCACCACCGCGCCGCAGAAGCGGCCCTCGGCGTCCTCGACCACGAGGTCGGGCTCGGCCGGGATCTCGGGGATCTGCCCCCGCCGTGGCCGCCGCCAGTCTCCGGAAAGCACGTCCCGCCCGTACATGCGGGGAACGCTAGCAAATCACACCACGCGACGGCGGCGCGCGAGCACGACGATGGTCACGATCAGCGCGGCCAGGAAACCGACGGTGGGCAGGGCCAGCAGCGCGATCGCGCCGCCCGCCAGAGAGCCGGCCTCGCCGGCGAGCTGCTTGCCGACGCCGAACCGGACTCCGTCGCCCTCACACGCGAGTGGGTAGGCGCCCGCCTTCGGCACGCCGGCCTCGAACAGCAGCTCCCAGGTCGTGCCGTTCAGCGTGACGGTCTGGGAGACGGCGGGCCGGGTCAGCCGCACCCGCGGGTCGGCGCCGTCGCCGAGCTGACAGCGGACGTCGGTGGGCTGGTCGACGGCCGCGTAGATCGCCGGCTTGTCCGCGGGGTCGAGCGTGACGTTCACCGACTGCCGCCGGAGAAGGTCGTCGTGGGCGCGGCGTCGCCGATCGTGGAGAACAGGCCGCCGGCGAACCCGCCGACGCCCGCCACCAGCAGGACGACGAAGAGCGCCCAGGAGAGGAAGATCCACAGCAGCCGGGGCCGGATCGGCCGGGAACCGCCGTACGGAGGGGGAAAGGGGTGCGGCATCCGCAAGGTCACGTCGGTCTGGGGCACGGGGCGGGGCACCCGCATGGTCACATCGGGGGTCTGGTTCTCGTGCATGGAAACAAGAGTCGACCACGTGGCTTGCGGGGGATTTGGAATCCGCTTGTCCTGGTGCCCTGTGCTGTCCTGGCGCCCTGTGCTGTCTTGGTGCCCTGCGCTGTCTTGGTGCCCCCTGCGTTATCGCACCACGTGGGGTGGTAGCCGTACACTTGGCACTCGGGAACACAGAGTGCCAGAGTCGGTGTTTCCAGGCACAGGGAGGTGACACATTGCTCGACGACCGCAAGCTCGCCGTCCTGCGCGCCATCGTCGAGGACTACGTGTCCACCAACGAGCCGGTGGGGTCGAAGGCCCTGGCGGACAGGCACAACCTCGGCGTCTCCCCGGCGACGATCCGCAACGACATGGCGGCGCTGGAGGAGCAGGGATACATCACCCAGCCGCACACCAGTGCCGGCAGGGTGCCGACGGACAAGGGATACCGCCTGTTCGTCGACCGGCTGTCGCAGATCAAGCCGCTGTCCGGCGCGGAGCGCAGGGCCATCGAGACCTTCCTCGCCGGGGCCGTGGACCTCGACGAGATCGTCATGCGGACGGTCCGGCTGCTCGCGCAGCTCACCCGGCAGGTCGCGGTGGTCCAGTACCCCTCGCTCACCAGGTCGTCGGTCCGCCACGTGGAGATCGTCCCGCTCGCGGAGCGCCGGGTCATGCTGGTGCTGATCACGAACACCGGGCGGGTCGAGCAGCGGGTGGTCGACCTGCCCGAGGCCATCGCCGACGACCGGATCGCGAACCTGCGCGCCGTGCTCAACGCGTGCCTGGACGGCTGCGGCCTGTCCCGGGTGCCGGAGACCGTGGCCGACGTTCCCGAGCGTCTGCCTCCCGAGGACAGGCCGGTGGCGGCCACGATCCTGTCCGTGCTGCTCGAGACGCTCGTCGAGCGGCACGAGGAGAAGATCGTCTTCGGCGGTACGGCCAACCTCGCCGCCGCCGACTTCAGCGTCGGCCTGCGGGACGTGCTGGAGGCGCTGGAGGAGCAGGTCGTCCTCATCCGCCTGCTGGGGGAGACCGGCGGGCTGTCCGAACTGACCGTCCGGATCGGATCCGAGAACCCCTATAGCGGGCTGCGCGGCACCTCTATCGTGGCCGCCGGATACGGTTCGGGTGACAAGGAACTGGCCCGGCTCGGAGTGCTGGGCCCGACACGAATGGACTATCCGGTGACGATGGGTGCGGTGCGCGCGGTGGCGCGTTACGTCGGCCAGATCCTGGCGGGGTCATAAGTGTCCAACGACTACTACGCGACCCTTGGCGTACGACGCGACGCCAGCCAGGAAGAGATCAAGAAGGCGTACCGCCGTCTCGCCCGCGAACTGCACCCGGACGTCAACCCCGATCCGGAGACCCAGGAGCGGTTCAAGGAGATCAACCAGGCGTACGAGGTGCTGTCCGACGCGGGCAAGCGCCGCATGTACGACATGGGCGCCGACCCGTTCGGCGGCGGCGCGGGCGCCGGGGCCGCCGGTGGCTTCGGCGCGGGCTTCCCGTTCAGCGACATCATGGACGCCTTCTTCGGCTCGGCGGGCGCCGCGCGGGGGCCCCGCTCCCGTGCCCGCCGGGGCCGCAACGCCACCATCCGGGTCGAGCTCGACCTGGCGGAGTCGGCCTTCGGCACGACCCGCGAGATCGTGGTCGACACGGCCGTGGTCTGCGAGGTCTGCCAGGGCTCCGGGGCGGCGGCAGGCACGCACCCCGACACCTGCGACATGTGCCACGGGCGCGGCGAGGTCTCGCAGGTGACCCGTTCGTTCCTCGGCCAGGTCATGACCTCCCGACCCTGCCCCCAGTGCGGCGGGTACGGCAGCGTCATCCGGCACCCCTGCATGGAGTGCTCGGGCGAGGGACGGGTCAGGACCCGGCGTACGATCAAGGTCAGGATCCCGGCCGGCGTCGAGGACGGCACGCACATCCAGCTCGCCGGCGAGGGCGAGGTCGGCCCCGGCGGCGGACCTCCCGGCGACCTGTTCCTGGAGATCGTCGAGCGGCCGCACCAGATCTTCGAACGGCGCGGCGACGACCTGCACTGCACCGTTCACATCCCGATGACCGCCGCCGCGCTCGGCACCTCGATCACGATCGAGACCCTCGACGGCGCCGAGGAGATCGACGTACGGCCCGGCACCCAGGCCGGCCAGGTCATCCCCCTGTACGGCAAGGGCGTCCAGCGGCTCAACGAGACCGGCAGGGGCGACCTGCTGATCCACGTGAACGTCGAGACGCCGACCAAGCTCGACCCGCAGCAGGAGGAACTGCTGCGCGAGCTGGCGAAGCTGCGCGGAGAGGAGCGGCCGCCCGGCAAGTTCTCCCCGGGCCAGCAGGGCTTCTTCTCCCGCCTGCGGGACGCCTTCAACGGCCGCTGAGCTGATCGCATGACTGTTCCCGTGTTCCTGTCGGACGCGGCCGGCCAGGCGGCGGACACGATCGTGCTCGACGGGCCGGAGGGGCGGCACGCCGCCGCCGTACGCCGCCTGCGCCCGGGGGAGCGGATCGACCTGACCGACGGCGCGGGGCGGGTCGCCGAGTGCACGGTCACGGCGGCCGGCAAGGACTCGCTGACCGCCGAGGTGCTGCGCCGGTTCGAGGTCCCGCCGCCCCGGCCGAGGCTGGTGGTCGTCCAGGGCCTGCCCAAGGGCGACCGGGGCGAGCTCGCGGTCGAGATGATGACCGAGGCCGGGGTCGACGTCATCGTCCCCTGGGCCGCCGCCCGCTGCGTCACCCAGTGGAAGGGCGACCGGGCCGCCAAGGCCCTCGCCCGCTGGCGCGGCACGGCCCGCGAGGCGGCCAAGCAGGCCCGGCGCTTCCATCTGCCCGAGGTGACCGAGCAGGCCACGACCGCGGCGGTCGGCTCGCTCGTCTCCGCGGCGGCGCTCGCGGTCGTGCTGCACGAGGAGGCCGCCGAGCCGCTGAGCCGCCTGCCCCTGCCGGAGGAGCCGGGCGACATCGTGATGGTCGTCGGCCCGGAGGGCGGCGTCACCGAGGAGGAGATCGCCACGTTGCGGGAGGCGGGAGCCACGCCGGCCCTGCTGGGGCCGACGGTGCTGCGCACCTCGACGGCGGGCGTGGCCGCGGCGGCCGTCCTGCTGTCCCGCTGCGGCCGCTGGTGAGGGTCAGCCGAGGAATCCGACTTCGGGGAACGCGGGACTCGGCCGGTCGAACAGGCGGGTCTCGCGGCCCTTCAGATGCAGGTCGAGGAACGCGGCCACGTAGGCACGCTGGGCCGCGATCGAACGGACCGGGTCGACGGTGCCGACGATCTCGGACGGCGTGCCAAGGCCGCTCGAGATCCGCGGGACCAGCGCCTGCAGGTCGGTGAAGGAGTAGTGCTCCGCTCCGGCGAGCCGAAGGTCGCGCTTCCAGCCCCGGCGCTGCTTCCTGAACGTCTCCCACGAAGGGTCGTCCCTGTCCGCGGCCAGTTGGAGGAACGGGCCGTCGAGTCCGCGCTCGGTCACCTCGCCGAAGAGCGAGCCGTCGAGGTTCACGCCCGCCTTGACCCGGTGGTCGGCGTACATCAGCCGCGCCGTCGCCGCGCCGCCCATCGAGAAGCCCACGGCCGCCACGCGGGTGGTGTCCAGCGCCCTGCTTAGCCACGAGGGCAGCCGGGAGGGCAGGCCGGTGTGCCGCGCGGTGACCACGTCGAGGACGAACCGCAGGTCGGCCACCCTGACGTCGAGTGCCTTCATCGCGTCGGCCGTGCTGTCCGCCCGCACCCGGGCACGCTCCAGCCGCCCGCCGGGGAACTCGACGGCGGACGCTTCGTAGGTGTGGTCGACCGTGACGACCACGTAGCCGCGCGAGGCCAGGTCCTCCGCCGCGAGCGTGCCCAGCGAGCGCGGCACCATGTAGCCGGGGGAGTACAGCACCACGGGGTAGCCGCCGGTCTTCGGCCGTACGGGCGCGTCCAGGCGGGAGTGCGTGCGGGTCGCCGCCCAGTCCACCTGCCCGGGCCGTACGCCGAGGAGGGCGGGCGCCGACGTGGCGTCGAGGTCGGCGGCGACCAGCGGCGGCAGGTGAGGGGACACCGGGCGCCCCGGCGCGCGGGCGGCGGGGTACCACACGCTCACCATCAGCTCCCGGTAGGGCCGTCCCTTCACCCAGGGGTCGGGCCGCGACCGGTCCACCAGGCGTACGGGGACCGTGCCGACCGGCAGCGGCCCCGACGGGGCGGGCAGGGAGAGCCGGATCCCGGTGACCGTCGGAATTCCCGGCGCCGTCGTCACCCCCGCCGGCGCTGCGGACGCCGGGACCGCGGCCACCAGGGTGAGGGCCAGGGCCGCCCCGAGCGCGCCCACCCGCTTCCGCCACATTTCGGGCATGTCTCGCCTCTTTCGATCCTGATCTCTGTCAGTTGCGTGATCAGGATTCCAACGAGGAGGCGCGACGCCCTCCGGCCGCGTGACGATCTACCGGTGCGACCCCCGGTGATCGGGCGAGCGCCGCGTCATACCCCGGGATGACGGGCGGACCGGGTCAGGGAGTGGGCGTCTCGGTCGCCGAGTCGGTCGTGGCCGTCTCCGTGGGCGTCGTGCTCGGGGTGACCGCGGGCGCGGACGTGGGCGGAGCCGTCGAGGGACGGCGCGAGGCCGAGGGCGTCACCGCGGGCGGCTGCGTCACCGACGTCGGCGAGCACGTCGGCGGGAGGGCCGCGTCGGGCTCGATCGACCCCGGGCTGGGGGGTGGGCGTGACGCAGGGATCGGACGGCGACGGCGACGGCCTGGTGGTCGCGCCGACCCTGTGCGTCGGGGACGGGGCGGGCCGTCCGCGGGACGGGCTCGGGGTGACGGGCACGATCACGGCCGGACGTGAGGGCGCCAGGTTGGGCGGCCGGCTCACCGACGAAGTGTCCCTCTCGTCCTCGCGCTCGTCGCCGGCGGGAGCGATGCCCGTGGACTGCGCCACCTGGTCGCGCAGGCCGGGGACGACCATCACGACCGCGCCCGCCACGAGCACGGCCCCCGCGGCGGCCGCTCCGACGCGCCACCACAGCATGTTCCGCAGGCCGCGCAGACCGCGCTGCTCGATGCGCCCGCGGATGATCTCGAGTCCTTCGGGAGACGGCACGACCGAGTCCGCCTCCGCGCGCAGGGCACGGCGGAGCAACTCGCCGTACTCGTCGTCGGGCGGGAAGGTCATGAGAACTGCTCCAGTGCCATCCGTAGTGCGGCCATGCCGCGGGCCGTGTGACTCTTCACCGCGCCCTTGCTGATCCCCATCGCATGTGCGATCTCGGCCTCCGACAGGTCGCCGTAGTATCGCAGCACCAGCGCCTCGCGCTGGCGGGTCGGTAAGCTCCGCAGCGCCTCGATGACGGCCGAGCGCTCCAGTTCACCGATCGCGCCGTTCTCCGCGCTCGGCGCGTCCGGCAGCCCCTTGGGCGCGTACTTCTCGACGACCGCGCGGTGCCGCAGCACGGAACGCGATCGATTCACGACCGATTGACGAAGGTAGGCCAGTGCCTTGTCGGTGTCTCTCAGCCTGCGCCAGGCGCCGTGAAGGGCGACGAACGCATCCTGAACGACCTCTTCCGCGCTGGCCATATCACGCACCAGCAGCACGGCGAGACGCACCAGTGACCGATAGTGAGCGCTGTAGAGCGCCGTCACGGCCATGTCGGCATCCCACCCGACGGGCACCGTCCCCAACGACCTGTCGGCCACGAGGGTCTCGGTGGTCACATCGATAGGACGCTCGTCATCCCCGGGGGGTTTACGTTCTTCCGAATCATGAGGGGGCATGGCCCAGCGGTGTCCTCGCCCGACACTAGGGGGGTTTTCTGGTGCAGTCTCGCACACTCACACTAGCCCGGGGGATCATTGCAGTCATCAACTAGCGGCAACGGCTAGGCTTTCGCGCGTGAGCGACTGCCTCTTCTGCAAGATCGTGGCCAAGGAGGTCCCGGCGGACATCGTCCTGGAGGCCGGGCGGGCGCTGGCCTTCCGCGACATCAACCCGCAGGCCCCCACCCACGTCCTCGTCGTGCCCAAGGCCCACCACGAGAACGCCGCCGCGCTGGCGGCGGCCGACGACGGCCTCGCCGACGACCTGCTCAAGACCTGTCACGCGGTGGCCGTACAGGAGGGCGTCGCCGAGACCGGTTACCGGATCGTGTTCAACACCGGGCAGGGGGCCGGGCAGACGGTCTTCCACGTCCACGCGCACGTCCTCGGCGGACGAGGCCTCACCTGGCCCCCCGGCTGAGCGACTAAAGTGGGGAGGGAACTAGGGAGGCGATCAGGGCCGCAAGGGCCGCCCATGTCCGAGTCACAGCACATCCACAAGACCCAGGCCAAGGTAGTCATCCCCGAGGGGCAGCCGATGGTCAGCCTCCTCGGGTCGGGTGACGAGCTGCTGCGGGTCATCGAAGGCGCTTTCAGCGCCGACATCCACGTGCGGGGCAACGAGATCACGATCACCGGCAGTCCCGAGGAGAGCGGCGTCGTCGTGCGCCTCTTTGAGGAGCTGGTGGAACTGGTCGGGTCGGGTGCCGAGTTGTCCCCCGACGCGGTCGAGCGCAGCATCCACATGCTGCGGCAGGCCACCGACCGTCCGGCCGAGGTCCTGTCCCTGGACATCCTGTCCGCGCGGGGCCGCACCATCCGGCCGAAGACGGTCAACCAGAAGCGGTACGTCGACGCGATCGACAGGCACACCGTCGTCTTCGGCATCGGCCCCGCCGGCACCGGCAAGACGTACCTGGCGATGGCGAAGGCCGTGAAGGCCCTGCAGAACAAGCGGGTCAACCGGATCATCCTCACCCGCCCCGCCGTCGAGGCGGGGGAGCGGCTCGGCTTCCTGCCCGGCACGCTCTACGAGAAGATCGACCCGTACCTGCGGCCGCTGTACGACGCGCTGCACGACATGCTCGACCCCGACTCGATCCCCCGGCTGATGTCGGCGGGGACGATCGAGGTCGCGCCGCTCGCCTACATGCGCGGCCGGACGCTCAACGACGCCTTCATCATCCTGGACGAGGCGCAGAACACCTCGCCCGAGCAGATGAAGATGTTCCTCACCCGGCTCGGGTTCAACTCGAAGATCGTGGTCACCGGCGACGTGACCCAGATCGACCTGCCCGGCGGCCAGGAGAGCGGCCTGAAGGTCGTCCAGCAGATCCTCGAGGGCATCGAGGACATCCATTTCAGCAGGCTGACCAGTGCCGACGTCGTACGGCACAAGCTGGTGAGCGACATCGTCGACGCCTACGGCCGTTACGACGCCGCGATGGCGTCGGAGCCGCGCGCGATCAACAAGCGGCCGCGGAACAACCGGCGGTGAGCACGACCATGACGGGTGAGGAGACCCCGTGAGCATCGAGGTGGCCAACGAGTCCGGCGTCGAGGTCGACGAGTCGGCGCTGGTCGAGCTGGCCGGGCACGTCCTCGGCCGGATGGGGATCAACCCGCTGGCCGAGCTGTCGATCCTGGTGATCGACGAGGCGGCGATGGCCGAGCTGCACGAGCAGTGGATGGGGGAGCCCGGTCCGACCGACGTGCTGGCCTTCCCCATGGACGAGCTGCGGCCCAACGTCGGCGGCCGGGACGAGGACGCGTCCCCCGACCCGGCGCTGCTCGGCGACGTGGTGCTGTGCCCCCAGGTGGCGGCCAAGCAGGCCGCCGAGGCCGGGCACAGCGCGCAGGACGAGCTGGAGCTGCTGTGCACGCACGGCATCCTGCACCTGCTCGGCTACGACCACGCCGAGCCCGAGGAGCACGCCGAGATGTTCGGGCTGCAGGACGAACTGCTCGGCGCCTGGCGGGAGGTGCGGCGTAAGCCGTGAGCAACGGCTGGCTGCTGTCCGCCGTCTTCCTGATCGTGGCCGGCGGCCTGCTGGCGAGCGCGGAGACGGCGCTGACCCGCATTTCCCGGGTGCGCGCGGAGGAGTTCGTCAAGGAGGCGCGGCGGGGCGCGGTGCGGCTGCAGGCGATCGTCGCCGACCCGCCGCGCTACCTCAACCTGGTGCTTCTGCTGCGCCTGAGCTGTGAGCTCGTCGCCACGGTGATCACGACGCTGCTGTTCATCGACTGGCTCGGCGACCGCGGGCAGGCGTACGCGCTGGCGGCCGTGGTGATGATCCTGGTGAGCTACGTCATCGTCGGGGTCATGCCGCGTACGCTCGGCCGCCAGCACGCCGAGCCGGTGGCGCTGGCCAGCGCGCCCATCGTGTACGGCCTGACCCGGATCTTCGGCCCGCTGCCCGAGCTGCTGATCCTGCTGGGCAACGCGCTCACCCCGGGCAAGGGCTTCCGCGAGGGCCCGTTCACCTCGGAGGCCGAGCTGCGCGATCTCGTCGACCTGGCCGAGCAGCGCAGGGTCATCGAGCCCGACGAGCGCGAGATGATCCACTCGGTCTTCGAGCTCGGCGACACTCTGGTGCGCGAGGTCATGGTGCCGCGCACGACATGGTCTTCATCGAGCGCGGCAAGACGCTGAACCAGGCGCTCTCGCTGGCCCTGCGCAGCGGGTTCTCCCGGGTTCCCGTGGTGGGGGAGAACGAGGACGACGTGGTGGGCATCGCCTACCTCAAGGACATCGTCCGCCGCATCCAGGACACCGGCGACGGCGGCGTGCGGGTCGACGAGCTCATGCGCCCCGCGACGTACGTGCCGGAGAGCAAGCCGATCGACGAACTGCTGCGTGAGATGCAGGCGCGGCAGATCCACCTCGCCATCGTCATCGACGAGTACGGCGGCACCGCCGGCCTCGTCACCATCGAGGACGTCATCGAGGAGATCGTCGGGGAGATCGCCGACGAGTACGACCAGGAGGCCCCGCGGGTCGAATGGCTGGACGACGGGGCGGTGCGGGTGACCGCGCGGCTCCCGGTCGACGAGCTCGGCGAGCTGTTCGACACCGAGATCGAGGTCGACGACGTCGACACGGTCGGCGGCCTGCTGGCGCACGCCCTGGGCCGGGTGCCGATCGCGGGGTCGGAGGCGGTCGTCGGCGGCCTGCGCCTGACGGCCGAGAACCTGGCCGGACGCCGCAACCGGATCAGCACGGTCGTCGTGCGCCGCGAGGAGCTCGCGACGGGTGACGAGGTCGTGGCCGCCGGCGCCGACCACGAGTGACCCGTCGCCGTCCGGGACTGCAAGCGTCTTTCAACCGGGCTGCAAGCGTGTCAGGCCATTGTTGTCCCAGGCGCTCAGAAGGGGTTCGGGGCGCCTCGTTGGGGAGTCCGGCGCGCCGGGAGGGGGTTCGCGGCGCACCGGAGCCTCCCATGGGGGATCCGTAATCGGTGCGGGGCTCTCACCCGGTTCGGGTGGGAGCCCCGTATTGATTACGCAATGTGATTACCCGCTCGCGGTCCGGGGAAGGAAAACCTCCGGCAAAGCGGGGAGGCGGGTATGCGCATCGTCCACGCGGCCGTCGCGGGCTGCCTGGTCCTGGCCACTGGTGCCTGCGGCACTGGCGCGGTCACGTACGCCGCCGTACGGGCGCCCGGCAAGGCGGCGGACGCGAGCCGTCCGCGGGCGGTGCTCGGCAGGATGGACGACCTTCCCGAGGGGTTCTTCAGCCACGCGCGGGCGCCCTGGCGTCCGCCGTTCCGTCCCCGCGCCCGCGCGTGCCGCCTGCTGTTCGACGCTGCCGCGGGGCAGGCCCCCCGCGCGAGGGGCTCGGCGGCACGGCCGCCGCCACCTACCAGGGCGCGCACGCGGGCGAGCTCGCCGGGGTCGGTGTCGCCGTCTACGACGGCGGCGAGGCGGCCGGGCACCTGGCCGTGCTCCGCGACGCCCTCTCCCACTGCGCGACGGCCGACGGCGGCACGCCGTACGACCGCCTGACGGCCGCGCGGACGCCGCTGCCCGGCATCGGCGGGGCCGATGCGGCGGGCCGGGCCCTGTCCGGGAAGGTGGGCGGTTACCCCTACCGGATGCACGTGGTCGTCGCACGCTCCGGCCACACGCTGATCGCGCTCGTGCACGCGGGCCTGACCCCGCCCGACCCCGCCCGCACGGCCGAACTGGCACGGCTGCTCGTCCGCGAGGTCGGTACGCTTGACGCGTGACACAGACGCTGGACCCCGAGGACAACAAGATCATCACGCTGGCCCGGTCGGCGCGGGCGCGCGGCGGCACCCCCGAGGGTGCCGCGGTGCGCGACGAGACCGGCCGGACGTACGCCGCGACCACCGTGGCGCTGCCCTCGCTCCGGCTCTCGGCCCTCCAGGCGGCCGTGGCCATGGCCGTGTCCAGCGGGGCGAAGGCCCTGGAGGCGGCGGCGATCGTCAGCGAGGCCGACGACCCGGCGGAGCAGGACCTTGCCGTCGTCGAGGACATGGGCAACGGCACGCTGTTCCTGGCCGCCCCCGACGGTTCGCTGAAGGGCCGGTACATCTGACGTGGACGCCGAATCGAGCGGTTTCCGTGCGGGCTTCGCCTGCTTCGTCGGCAGGCCCAACGTCGGCAAGTCCACGCTGATGAACGCCCTGGTCGGCACCAAGGTGGCGATCACCTCGTCCAAGCCGCAGACCACGCGGCGGGCCATCCGCGGCATCGTCCACCGGCCGGACGCCCAGCTGGTGATCGTGGACACCCCCGGATTCCACCGTCCCCGCACGCTCCTCGGGGAGCGGCTGGACAGCCTGGTGCTGTCCACGCTCACCGAGGTCGACGTCATCGGATTCTGCGTCCCGGCCAACGAGCCGATCGGCAAGGGTGACCGGTTCATCGTCGACAAGCTCGCCGCCGTCAAGAAGACCCCGGTGGTGGCGGTCGTCACCAAGTGCGACCTGGCCACCCGCGAGCAGGTCGCGCACCAGCTTCTCGCGGTGTCCGCGCTGGCCGAGTTCGCGGAGATCGTCCCGGTGTCCGCGCAGGGCGGTGAGCAGCTCGACGTCCTCGCCGACGTGCTCGTCAAGCGGCTGCCGGAGTCGCCCCCGCTGTACGCCGGCGGGGAGCTGACCGACGAGCCGGAGCAGGTGCTGGTCGCCGAGCTGATCCGGGAGGCCGCGCTGGAGGGCGTGCGCGACGAGCTGCCCCACTCGATCGCGGTGGTCGTGGAGGAGATGCACCCCCGGGAGGGCCGCGACGACCTCCTCGACGTGTACGCGCACATGTTCGTCGAGCGCCCGTCGCAGAAGGCGATCGTGATCGGCCCGGGCGGCACGAGGCTCAAGGACGTGGGCACCCGCGCCCGGCAGCAGATCGAGGCGCTGCTCGGCACCCGCGTCTACCTCGACCTGCGGGTCAAGGTCGCCAAGGAGTGGCAGCGCGACCCCAAGCAGCTGCGGCGTCTCGGCTTCTACGACTGACGGCCGTCACCGGCGGCGCAGCAGCGCGGCGGCGGCCAGCACCGCCAGCGCGACCGAGGCCAGCAGGCCGGCGAACCAGCCGTACTGGATCGTCGGGTGCACCCGCAGCAGCCCGGAGACCTGGAAGTCGAGCCGGCCCACGAGGTCGCGCGGGTCGGCGAGGAACATGGCCAGCGCGAAGGCGGCCACCGCGCCGGGCAGGATCGCCAGCCCGGTGAACAGCCAGCTTCGCGTCGCGCCGAGCACGCCGAGCAGCATCGCCGTGATCCCGGCGCCCATCACGAACCAGCCGGGGCCCGCGTCCACGCCGCGCACCGCGTGCGTGAACGACGCGTCGAGGATGCCGAACTCGGCGGTGAGGCCCGCCCACGGGAGCAGCGCGGTCACGGCCAGCGCGAACCCCGCGACGAACACGCCGGCGGCCCGCAGGACGCCGGCCACGCCGGTGCCTCGCCTCGGTCTGCCGGGATACTGCGTGGGTTCCGACACGATCACCAGGCTACGGCCCGAGGCGGCCGGTTTCAGCCCTGGAATCGCCGGCCAGCCGGGCGCCGGGCGCTTGGGCACGTGGAGCCCGCGCCGAGGCGGCGCCTGGGGTGGCCGGTGGCGCGGGTGCCCGGGAGGCCGGTGGCGCGGGTGCCGGGGTGGCGGCTGGTTCCGGTGGTGGCGGCGCGGCGGCCTGCTCGCCGCGCCGCAGCCGCTCCCTGAGCTGGACCGCGTCCGCGCCGAGCGCGCACACCTGCACGCCGGGACCGGCCAGCGGCAGCGCCGCCCAGCCGTCCCCCAGCACGGCCCGCCGCCCGCGCTTGACGTCCGGCACGGCGGGAGGGGCCCAGGCGGGTCCCGCGATCAGGGTCGAGCC
This sequence comes from Microbispora sp. GKU 823, assembly GCF_002027145.1. Taxonomy (NCBI): domain Bacteria; kingdom Bacillati; phylum Actinomycetota; class Actinomycetes; order Streptosporangiales; family Streptosporangiaceae; genus Microbispora; species Microbispora sp. GKU 823. The sequence goes on from NZ_MWJN01000001.1 coordinate 159,492, forward strand.
GATGCAGCGGGCGTCCCCGTAGACGGCCGGGCTGCCGTCCACCGCCTCCTCGCCCACCAGGAGGTCCTGGCGGAGCAGGGGCCGTCCGGCCACGGTCACGTCGAACCGCGCATGGCCGCGTCCCGGCCGTTCGCCGTGCCGCCCGAAGACGATCTCCTCCCGCCAGAAGACCGTGGCGTCCTCGGCGAGCGAGAGCCGTACGACAAGGCGGTGCGCGCATCCGGCGGCGAGGACGGTCGGCTCGGGGGAGAAGTGCAGGGTGGCGCCCGCACCGACCCGCGCCCGTACGACCATGACCGAGGGGGTGTCCGCGAGACCCGGCAGCACCAGCGTGGCGCCCACCGAGCGGACCTCCAGCGAGGTGCCGGGGGCGACGTCCACGCCGAGTTCGAGGCGGTCCCCGCGCAGCGGGCCGGCGCCCGTCGAGACGAGGTGGACCCGCCGCGGGCCGGTCTGGCGCAGCGTCAGCGGCGGGTCGGACCGCAGCGTCTCCAGCCGGGTCCGGCCTCCGCCCGCGGCCTCCGTCCTGATCAGCGCACGCGCGGTGACGGCCGTCATGCCGGTCAGGACGCCGGAGCCTGCTGGGCGGCGCTCGGGAGGGCGTGGCGGTGTGGCTCGCCGTGCTCGCGCCGCCAGGCGTCGACCATGCGCGTCACCCACTCCGCCACGGTGTGAGCGCCCTTGTCCTCCCTGATCGACGTGAACAGCACCGGCTTGCCGTCCCGTACGGCCGCCGCGTCGCGGGACATCACGGTCAGGTCGGCCCCGACCATCGTCGCGAGGTCGGTCTTGTTGACCACGAGCAGGTCGGCCGAGGTCACCCCGGGCCCGCCCTTGCGCGGCACCTTGTCGCCGCCCGACACGTCGAGCACGAAGATCTGCCGGTCGGCCAGGCCCCGGCTGAACGTGGCGGTGAGGTTGTCGCCGCCGCTCTCGACGATCACGAGGTCGAGCGGCCCGAACCGCTCCTCCAGCGTCTCGACGGCGTCCAGGTTGGCCGCGATGTCGTCGCGGATGGCGGTGTGCGGGCAGCAGCCGGTCTGCACGGCGAGGATCCGTTCCGGGTCGATGACCCCCGCGCGGCGCAGGAAGTCGGCGTCCTCGGTGGTGTAGATGTCGTTGGTCACGACCCCGAGCCGCAGCGACGGTCCGAGGCTGCGGCACAGCGCCGCCACCAGGGCGGTCTTGCCGCTGCCGACCGGCCCGCCGATGCCGAGGCGGAGCGGCCGCCCGTGTGGCTCGGCCGCGTCGTGGAGGTCGTCGTGGTGAGCGCCCATATCGGGGTACCTGCTCTTTCTCGTGCGGTGGCCGGTGCGCGGATGTCAGGAGACGAAAAGCTTCATCGGGTTGGTCAGGTGTCCCTCCGCCAGGAGGTCGAGCCGCGGGCGCGCTGTGCCCCGGCAGCGCGCGCCATCGGGCCCGCCATGCCGCGTGCCGCCCGGGCTGCCGTCCCGGGTGCTCTTCCGCCCGGCACTCGTCCGGATCCTCGTCCGCCGGGACCGCGTCGTCGAGCGATGCGCAGGCGGCGCGGGCCGTGGCGTCGAGCGCGGGGGCGAGGTCGGCGAGCAGGCGGTGGACGATGACCGGGTCGAGGCCGAGGAGCCGTACGGCCGCCGTGGCCGGGCCGGTGACCGATGTGTACGCGGCGGCAAGCGCGGCCTGGCGGGGCGTGCAGCCCGCCGATGCCGCCGCCGCGCCGAGCGCGACGGGATGGTGCGGACCCTCCGGCAGCGCCCGCGCGAGCGTGTCCAGGGCGGCCGAGGGCCACATCCGGCGGGCCGTGCGCAGCAGGAGCCGCCCCTGCGTGCGGGCGGCCTCCCGCTGGGCGGGCGAGGCCGTCCGGGCGTCGGCCTCGGCGTCCAGCCGCCGCCACAGCGGAACGCCGTCCGCGGCGCCGTCCGCGGGCGGTGCCCCCGGGTCACGGGTGGCGCCGAGCTCCCGATCTGCCCTGTCGCCCTCCCGGCCTGCACTGTCGCCGTACGCGGCCGTTCCGGGGACGCCGCCGGGGACGGCTTCTGCGGTGGTTTCTGGGGCGGTTTCGGAGGCGGCCAGTTCGCACGCGGCGGCGGCGAGGGCGGCGGTGACGAGGCCCGTGGTGGCGAGCCTGCCGTGCAGAAACCGCGCCAGGTCGCCGGTGCCGGTGACCTCGCCCAGCCGTACGGCCTCCTCCACGCCGCCCGAGTGCGCGTGCCCGCCGGCCGGGAGCCGGGAGTCGGCCAGGAGCAGCAGCGCCGCGTCCCCGTCCACGTCAGAAGAGGAAGTAGCGCTGCGCCATCGGCAGCGACTCGGCCGGGGCGGGCTCGATCAGCTCGCCGTCCACGTGGACGGCGAAGGTGTCGGGGTCCACCCGGATGTCGGGCAGGGCGTCGTTGAGCGGCATCGCGTCCTTGCGCCGGGCGCGTGACGTCGGCCACGGGGACCAGCCGTCTGGCGACGGCCAGGCGGTCGGCCAGGCCGTCCTCCAGTGCGAGCGGCGCGACGAAGTGCAGCGAGGTCGCGGCGGCGGTGGCCGGGGCCGCGCCGAACATCGGGCGGGGGAGCACGGGCTGCGGCGTCGGGATCGACGCGTTCGCGTCGCCCATCTGCGCGTAGGCGATGACGCCGCCCTTGACGACGAGGTCCGGCTTGACCCCGAAGAAGGCCGGGCTCCACAGGACGAGGTCGGCGAGCTTGCCTGCCTCCACCGAGCCGATCTCCGCGTCCAGGCCGTGGGCGATCGCCGGGTTGATCGTGTACTTGGCGACGTAGCGGCGGGCGCGGAGGTTGTCGGCCGGGCCGTCGCCCGGCAGCGCGCCGCGGCGCCGCTTCATCACGTGCGCCGTCTGCCACGTACGGATGATCGTCTCGCCGACGCGGCCCATGGCCTGGGAGTCCGAGCCGATCATCGAGATCGCGCCCATGTCGTGCAGGACGTCCTCGGCCGCCATCGTCGTCGGCCGGATCCGCGACTCGGCGAACGCCAGGTCCTCGGGGATGGAGGGGTTGAGGTGGTGGCACACCATAAGCATGTCCAGGTGCTCGTGGTGGGTGTTGACGGTGTGCGGCCGGGTCGGGTTGGTGGACGACGGCAGCACGTTGGCGTGGGAGGCCACCGTGATGATGTCCGGGGCGTGTCCGCCTCCGGCGCCCTCGGTGTGGTAGGCGTGGATCGCCCGGCCGCCGATGGCCCGCAGGGTCGACTCCACGAACCCCGCCTCGTTCAGCGTATCGGTGTGGATGGCGACCTGCACCCCGGTGGCGTCGCAGACCCCCAGGCACGCGTCGATCGCGGCCGGGGTGGTGCCCCAGTCCTCGTGCAGCTTGAAGCCCGACGCCCCGGCCCTGAGCTGTTCGAGCAGTCCCTCCTCGCTGACCGTGTTGCCCTTGCCGAGCAGGGCCACGTTGACCGGGTAGGCGTCCAGCGACTCCAGCATCCGGCCGAGATACCAGGTGCCGGTCACGGTGGTGGCCTTCGTGCCCTCGGCGGGTCCTGTGCCGCCGCCGACGACCGTGGTGACGCCCGAGGCGAGCGCCTCGTCGAGGATCTGCGGGCAGATCAGGTGGACATGGGAGTCGACGGCGCCCGCCGTGACGATCTTGCCGTTGGCCGCGAGGATCTCCGTGGACGGACCGATGACGAGGTCCGGGTGGACGCCGTCCATGGTGTCGGGGTTGCCGGCCTTGCCGATGGCGGCGATCCGGCCGTCGCGTACGCCGATGTCGGCCTTGACCACGCCCCAGTGGTCGAGGATCACCGCGCCGGTGATGACGAGGTCGGCCGCGCCCTCGGCCCTCGTGGTGCGCGCCTGCCCCATCGACTCGCGGATGACCTTGCCGCCGCCGAACACGGCCTCGTCGCCCGCCCCGGCGGGCCCCATCGACAGGTCCTCGGTCACCTCGACGTACAGGTCGGTGTCGGCCAGGCGCACCCGGTCCCCGGTCGTCGGGCCGTACAGGGCGGCGTAGCGGGAGCGCTCGACACTAGACATCGGTCCTCCCGTCGAGAGGCCCGGCCCACTCGGGACGAAGGCCCGGTACGACGCGGTGGCCGGCGATCGGGACCAGCGTGACGTCGCGCTCCACCCCGGGCTCGAACCTGACCGCGGTGCCCGCCGGGATGTCGAGGCGGGTGCCCCAGGCCGCCTCCCGGTCGAACTCCAGGCCCGGATTGGCGGCGGCGAAGTGGTAGTGCGAGCCGACCTGCACCGGGCGGTCGGCCGTGTTGACGACTCTCAGGGTGATCCGCTCCCTGCCGGGGTTCAGCGGCACGTCGCCGTCGCCGCAGAGGATCTCGCCCGGCACGCCCGTGAAGCTCGTCGCGCCGTGCTGACCGGTTCGCTCGCTTCGCTCGCCGTGCTGACCGGTTCGCTCGCTTCGCTCGCTCATGCGATCGGGTTGTGGACGGTGACGAGCTTGGTGCCGTCGGGGAAGGTGGCCTCGATCTGGACGGACTCCAGCATCTCGGGCACGCCCTCCATGACGTCCTCGCGCCGCAGCACCTTGCGGCCGGCGTCCATCAGATCGGCGACGCTGCGGCCGTCGCGGGCGCCCTCCAGGAGGAAGGACGCGATGAGGGCCGTCGCCTCCGGATGGTTGAGGCGAAGGCCGCGCTCCTTCCGCTCGCGGGCCACGCCCGCGGCGACGTGGATGAGGAGCCGTTCCTGTTCGTGTGGAGTGAGCCGCATGGCGGGACGATAAGTACCCGGCGTTTCCCCCGCGTTACCCGCTGATTTCGTATGCGTATCCGGACCGCGGTGAGCCCTCGCTAATGAGTTGTTAACCGCCGGGATTTCGGCGGGAAATACCGCGCGCTCACCTTGACGGCAGACGGATCGGCGCGGGGACCGCGGCGGCAAGGGAGAGGCATTTGCGTAACTCATTATGGCGCACCGGAGCGGTGTTCACGCTGGCGGCCGTGACGCTCGCGGCCTGTGCCGGGCAATCGTCCACGAATGACACGGGCGCCTCGTCCAGCGGCTCTGACACCATCAAAGTGGGCATTCTCCACTCGCTCAGCGGCACGATGGCCATCAGCGAGGTCACGGTCAGGGACGCCGAACTGCTCGCGATCGACGAGATCAACGCGGCGGGCGGCGTACTGGGCAAGAAACTGGAGCCCGTCGTGGAGGACGGCGCGTCCGACTGGCCGACCTTCGCGGAGAAGGCCACCAAACTCATCGCGCAGGACAAAGTCGCCACCGTCTTCGGCGGCTGGACGTCGGCGAGCCGCAAGGCGATGCTCCCCGTCTTCGAAAAGCGCAAGGCGCTGCTGTGGTATCCGGTCCAGTACGAGGGACTGGAAAGCTCGCCGTACATCTTCTACACGGGCGCGACGACCAACCAGCAGATCGTCCCCGGGCTCGACTACCTGAAGGAGAAGGGCAAGAAGAAGCTCTTCCTCGTGGGCAGCGACTACGTCTTCCCGAGAACCGCGAACAAAATCATCAAGGCGTACGCCGCGGCGAACGGGATGGAGGTCCTCGGCGAGGAGTACACCCCGCTCGGGCACACGGAGTACAGCACGCTCGTCAACAAGATCGTCGAGGCGAAGCCGGACGCGGTCTTCAACACGTTGAACGGCGACAGCAACGTCGCGTTCTTCAAGCAGCTCAAGAGCACCGGGATCAGCGCCGACCAGATGCCGGTCATGTCGGTGTCCGTGGCCGAGGAGGAGGTCAGGGGCATCGGGGTCGACAACGTCGCCGGGCACCTCGTGGCCTGGAACTACTACCAGACGACCGACACCCCCGCGAACGAGAAGTTCGTCGCCGCGTTCAAGGCGAAGTACGGCGCCGACAAGGTGACCTCCGACCCGATGGAGGCCGGATACAACGCCGTCTACCTGTGGGCCGAGGCCGTGAAGAAGGCCGGGACCACCGACGTGGAGGCCGTCAAGAAGGCCGCCGGCGGCGTGTCCCTCGACCGCCCCGAAGGCAAGGTCACCATCGACGGCGACAACCAGCACGTCTACAAGACCGCGCGCATCGGGGTCGTCCAGCCGGACGGCCAGATCAAGGAGGTGTGGAACTCCGGCGAGCCGATCAAGCCGGATCCCTACCTCAAGACGTACTCCTGGGCCGGCGGCCTGGTCTGACGGCCGCCATGGAGGGAGTGCTCAACCAGCTGCCGATCGGGCTGTCGATCGGAGCGGTCCTGCTGCTGATCGCCCTCGGGCTGACGTTCACGTTCGGGCAGATGGGCGTGGTCAACATGGCCCACGGCGAGTTCATCATGGCGGGGGCCTACACGGCCTACCTGCTCCAGGGCGTGGGGTTCCTGATCGCCCTCCCGGCCGCGTTCGTGGTCGCCGGGCTCATGGGCCTGGTCCTGGAGCGCACGCTGATCCGGCGCTTCTACGGCCGCCCGCTCGACACGCTGCTGCTCACCTGGGGCGTCAGCCTCATGCTCCAGCAACTGGCCAGGGACCTGTTCGGGGCGCCCAACGTGCAGGTGGCCTCGCCCGCCTGGCTGCGCGGCGGCGTCGGGATCCTGCCGTACAACCGGCTGTTCATCATGGCGCTCGCCGCGGCGTCGGTGCTCGCGATCTGGGCGTACATGAACAGGACCGGGCAGGGGCGGCGCATGCGGGCGGTGATGCAGAACAGGAGGCTCGCGGCCACCAGCGGCATCGACACCGGGCGGGTCGACCAAAGGACGTTCTTCATCGGCTCCGGCCTCGCCGGGGTCGCGGGGGTCGCCCTCACGCTGATCGGGCCGGTCGGCCCGACGCTCGGGACGTACTACATCGTGGACGCGTTCCTCGTGGTCGTGGCGGGCGGCCTGGGCCAGCTTCGCGGCGCGGTGCTGGCCGCGGCCGGCCTCGGCCTGCTGAACTCCTATGTCGAGTTCTGGAGCGACGCCAGCCTCGCCAAGGTGGTGGTCTTCGTGGCGATCATCGGTTTCCTGCAGGTCCGGCCGCAGGGGCTGTTCTTCGTCCGGTCGCGGGCGCTGACATGACGGCCCCCGCGGTGTCCGTACGGCGGTGGCAGGGCCCGGCGGCGTTCGCGGCGGTGTTCTCGGCCGTGGCGGTGCTCGCCCTGGTGGCGGCGCCGCTGCTGCTGGAGCCGTTCCGCCTCGGCCTGCTGGCCAAGTATCTCTGCTACGCGATCGTGGCGCTCGGCATCGGCCTCGCCTGGGGCCAGGGCGGCATGCTCACGCTCGGGCAGGGGGTGTTCTTCGGCCTCGGCGGCTACGCGATGGGCATGTATCTCAAGCTCAACGACGCCGCCGGGGACCTGCCCGACTTCATGGTCTGGAGCGGGGTGGAGAAGCTGCCGGCGCTGTGGAAGCCGTTCGGCAACCCGGTCTTCGCGCTGGCCATGGTCGTCGTGCTGCCGGTGGCGGTCGCCCTGCTGCTCGGCACGCTGGTGTTCCGCCAGCGCGTACGAGGGGCGTACTTCGCGATCCTCACCCAGGCGCTGGCGGCGGCGCTGGTGATCCTGCTGGTCGGGCAGCAGGGGCTGACCGGCGGCACGAACGGCCTGACCAACTTCTTCGACTTCTTCGGCCAGGACGTGGCGGCCGACGAGACCCAGCGGGGCCTCTATCTGCTGGTCGCGGTCGTGCTCGGGGCGCTCTACCTGGGCGCCAGGCAACTCGTCCGCAGCCGGTTCGGGCGGCTGCTGCTGGCCGTCAGGGACGGCGAGGACCGCGTGCGTTTCCTCGGCTACGACCCGGCCACCGTGAAGACGCTGACCTTCGCCGTCTCGGCGGGCATGGCCGGCATCGCGGGGGCGCTGTTCGTGCCCGTGGTCGGCATCATCTCGCCGGCCCTGCTCGGCGTCGTCCCCTCGCTCGAACTCGTCGTCGCGGTGGCGGTCGGCGGCCGGTTCGCGCTGGCCGGCGCGGTGCTCGGCGCGGTCGTCATGGGGTACGCGCGGACCTACTTCAGCGAGGAGTTTCCGGACGCCTGGCTCTACCTGCAGGGCGCCCTGTTCGTGCTCGTCATGACGCTGGCGCCCAAGGGCATCGCGGGCCTGGCCGCCAACCTCGTACGGAGAAGGGAGGCACGGACGTGACCGAGGCGCTGTTGGAGATACGGAGTCTGGAGGTCGCCTTCGGCGGCTTCCGGGCGCTCGACGGTGTGGATTTGACCGTGGGGCGGGGTGAGCTGCGCTTCCTGATCGGGCCGAACGGCGCGGGGAAGACCACCCTCATCGACGTGATCACGGGCCTGACCAGGCCCACCGGGGGCTCGGTGCGGTTCGAGGGGCACGACCTCCTGGGCCGCAGGGAGCACGAGATCGTCCGGCTCGGCGTGGGCCGCACCTTCCAGACCTCGGTGGTCTTCGAGGAGCTCACCGTGCTGGAGAACCTTGACCTGGCCGCGTCGTTCCGCCGCCCGCTCTGGTCGCTGCTGCGGCGCAGGCGCGGGGTGTCGGAGGAGGTCACGGCGGCGCTGGAGACGACCGGCCTGGCCTCGCTGGCGGGCAGCAAGGCGGGGGTGCTGTCCCACGGGCAGCGGCAGTGGCTGGAGATCGGCATGCTGATCGTCCAGCGGCCTCGGCTGCTGCTGCTCGACGAGCCGGTCGCCGGCATGTCCTCCGGCGAGCGCGAGCGCACCGGCGAACTGCTCACCGAGGTCGCCCGCGACCACACCGTGATCGTGGTCGAGCACGACATGGACTTCCTGCGCCGCTACGCCTCCCAGGTCACCGTGCTGCACGAGGGCAGGGTGCTGACGGAGGGCTCGGTGGAGCAGGTGCGGGCCGACCCGCGCGTACAGGAGATCTACTTGGGACGGGCGCGGGAGGGTGCCGAGGATGCTGTCCGTTGAGGGACTGGAGTCGGGGTACGGCCGGGCCCGGGTGCTCTTCGGCGTCTCGCTGGAGGTGCCCGCGGGCCGCCTCGTCTGCGTGATGGGCCGCAACGGGGTCGGCAAGACCACCCTGCTCGACACCGTCATGGGCGTGCTCCCGGCGACCGGCGGGAGGGTGACGTTCGAGGGCAGAGACGTCACCCGGCTGCGCCCTGACCAGCGCGTACGGCTCGGCATGGGCTACGTGCCGCAGGGGCACGACACGTTCCCCCAGCTCAGCGTGATGGACAACCTCCTGGTCACGCTGGAGGCGTCCGCGCACCGGGACCGGGCGGCGCTGGAGGAGGCGCTGGAGGTCTTCCCCCGGCTCAAGCCGCTGCTCAAACGGCCGGCGGGCTTCCTGTCCGGCGGCCAGCAGCAGCAGCTCGCGATGGCCCGGGCCCTGGTCACCCGGCCGAAGCTGCTGATCCTGGACGAGCCGACCGAGGGCATCCAGCCGTCGATCATCCTGGAGATCGAGGAGGCCGTCGAACGCCTGCACGCGACCGGCCTCGCGATCCTGCTGGTGGAGCAGTACCTGGACCTCGCGCTGCGGCTGGCCGACGGGTTCGTGATCCTCGACGCCGGACGGGTCGTCAGGTCCGGCCCCGCGCGGGAGCTCCAGGACGAGGAGGTTCACCGCCTGTTGTCCGTCTGAGCCCTGTCGCCGGTCGCGGCCCCGCGTTTACGCTGGAAGGGAGGAAGCGATCGCACGTGTGAACGCCTTCGGCCGCGCCGGAGGCTCCGCACCGCCCATGCGGTGGGGGCCGTCCGGACCCGGCACTGCGCACGGCCCGACCGCTTCCTCCTGTCATGCGGAGCCTGTGACGTGGGGCCTGGCGTGCGGAGTTCCGGCTATCCGATCGCGACTCCCTCGACCCGCGCGCCCGCCGTGCCGTGCCAGGGGAAGTCGACGTCCACGCTCCGCACCTCGTCGGGCAGCCGGTAGACGCCGGAGTAGGTGACGCTCTCTCCGGGCGCCAGCGTTCTCTTGGCGGCCGTGCGGGACATGGACGTGCACACGCATTGCCCGCCGGAGTCGCGCAACGGGTAGTACCAGATCTTGGCGGACCGGTCGAGCAGGGTGACGCCGTCGGTGCCGCTCGGGGAGGGGCTGAACATGCCGTGATACCGCTGATCCTGCTCGAACGCCGACTGCAGCTCGGCGTCGGACTGCCCAGTGTTGCGAACGGTCCAGACCACGGTGGTCAGGCCTGTGGAGTCGCGGTGCGCGCTGTTGACCTCGACCCGGAGATCCTTGGCGCCGTCGGCGGTGAACGCGGCGCTGCCGGACACCGGGGCCTCGCCGGGTGACCACTCGAAGGGCTGCCCGCCCGAGGACTGATCCGTGGCGGACGATGAGGGCGGCGGAGGCGTGAACCGGACGGTGACCCGCCGGTTCTTGCGCCTCCCCTCCTCGGAGGCGTTGGAGGCCACCGGGTCCGCCGAGCCGTGGCCGGCGGTCCGGAAGGTGGCGCCGCCCCGGGTGACCAGCGTCCTGAGCCGGTCGGCCACGGCCTTGGCGCGCCGCTCCGACAACGGCTGGTTGATGGCGTCGTTCCCTGTGGTGTCGGTGTAACCGTCGACCTCGACCGTGGTGTCCCCGGAGGCGTCGATCTGCCCGGCCACTTCCTTCAGCAGCGCGCTCGCCCGCGGGGTCAACTCGGCTTTGTTCAGGGCGAACAGCACATCGGCCGACAGCCGTACGGCGCGGCCGTCGGCGTCCTCGTCCACCGAACGCTCGTCGCCCTCGGCCCGGCTGTGCACGCTGAGCACCCGCGGCGGCGCCAGGTCCACCGACGCCGGGTCGATCGTCTGGTCCGCCGCCGGCCGGAGCGGGCCGTCCGTGATCGGCACGTCCTGGACCGGCACCGTCAGCGGCATCGTCACCGTCACGCGCCGTACGTCCGGCGGAGGCGCGGGGAACACCGCGTGAACGTCCACCGATTCGCCCGGCGCGATCGTCGTGCCGGCCAGCGAGGAGCACAGGCACGTGTGGTCGGTGGTGGACAGCGGCATGTACAGCTTGCTGCCCCGGCCGTCGAGCAGTCCGATGCCGCCGGCCACCAGCGAGCTGCTGTCCGCCCCCCTTCCGCCCTCGAACAGGCTGATCGACAGGTCGAGCCCGGTCCGACCGTCGTTGACGACCTTGAAACGGCCGGTCACCGTGGTGGCCGACGTCCGGTTCAGCGCGACGACCTCGACGTGCGCGGGACCCTGCCGGTGTGCCATGGGCACCGCCCTGCCCAGGGTCCCCCCAGGGCTCGCGGCGCCGTCCGGGGCCGGGCTGCGGGCGGTGAGGCCAGGCGTCTTCCGCTCGTCCGAGCCGCCGGTGGGCTCGACGGCGTCGCCGGCGCATCCGGACAATGCGACGAGAAGGGCGGCCAGGCCGCCTCCCACGCGTGTGATCCCCTGCCGTTCGAGATTCGACCTGAGCATGATTCTCGTCCCCTGTTTCCCAAGAGCGCGGCATCCTCCAAGATTCTTACTCTGTCGGGCCGCCGACCGCGCACGGCGTGAGGATGGGATGGTGGACGAGGATCTCATGGGCGGGACAGGGTGGTCCCGCGCGGAACTGCTGGCCGCGGCCCGCTCGGGTGACGGCGACGCCTTCGGGCGCCTGGTCGGGCCGCTGCGGGACGAGCTGCGTGCCCACTGCTACCGGATGCTCGGGTCGGTCCACGACGCGGAGGACGTCGTCCAGGAAACGCTGGACCGGGCGTGGCGTGCCCTGCCGCGGTTCGAGGACACTGACTCTGAGAACCCTGGCTCCGACGACCGCGGCTCCGTACGGCCCTGGCTGTACGCGATCGCGACGAACAGGTCGCTGACGCTCATCGAACGGCGCGGGCGGCGCGAGCTGCCCGCCGATCTGAGCCCGGGAGGCGCGCCGGCGGCCGAGGCGGCGTGGGTCGAGCCGTTCCCCGACCGGTTGATGGGCTGGACGGCGGAGCTGGGCCCTGAGGCGCGCGCCCTGGCGCGGGAGAGCGTGGAGCTGGCCTTCGTCGCCGCGCTGCAGCACCTGCCGGCTCGGCAGCGGGCCGTGCTGCTGCTGCGCGACGTCCTCGGCTACGGCGCAGGCGAGGTCGCCGGCCTGCTGGAGACGACCGTCGCCGCGGTCAACAGCGCGTTGCAGCGGGCCCGCGCCACGCTCGGCCGCCTGGTCCCGCCGGCCACCCAGCAGCAGACCCTCGGCCTGCTCGGCGAACCGGTGTGGCGGGAGACGGCCCGGCGGTACGCCGCCGCGTGGGAGGCCGCGGACGTGGACGCAATCGTGGCGATGCTGACCCATGACGCGAAGTACTCGATGCCGCCGCTGACGGCCTGGTTCCACGGGCACGACGGCATCCGCGGCTTCCTGCTGGAGACGGCCGGGAACCGGCGCTGGCGTTTCCTGCCGGCGCGGGCGAACGGGCAGGTCGCGTTCGGCACGTACCTCTGGGACGACGACCGCGGCGTCTACGCCGCCGCGGGCCTGGACCTGCTCGCCCTGCGCGGACCGCTGATCGCGGAGGTGGTCTCGTTCCTGGACGCCCACCTGCCGGCGTTCGGCCTGCCGGCGGAACTGACACCCGGATAGAGCGATGAGTCCGGCGGTCGCCGCGGGTTGTAGGTGCTGACAGGAATCATCAGCGCGACAACCCGGAAGGACCGAGCCGGATGACCGACGACCACAAGCTGATCCGCGACCTGATCGAGCGCTGGGCCGAGGCGGTCCACCGCGGCGACATCGACGGGGTCGTCGCCGACCACGCCGACGACATCGTGATGTTCGACGTGCCGCCGCCGTACGAGGGCGTGCGCGGCCTGGACGCCTACCGCGAGACGTGGCCGCCCTTCTTCGCCTGGCAGGCACAGGGTGCCTGCTTCGAGATCGAGTCGCTGGACGTGACCGCGGGGGAGGACGTCGCGTTCGCCCACGCCCTGCTGCGCTGCGGCAGCCCGGAAGAGCTCGCCGCGAACCCGCGGATGCGCCTGCGGCTGACGCTCGGCCTGCGCAGGCAGGACGGCCGATGGGTGATCGCCCACGAGCACCACTCGTTCCCGTACGTCGAGCCGGACGCCGATTCCGGAACGGCCGAGGAGGAGGTGCGCGAACTGCACCGCCGGTGGTTCGCCGGCACCGCCGCCGGAGACCTGGACGGCCTCATGGCCGGCATCGCCGCCGACGTCGTCTCCTACGAGCACGACGAGCCGCTGCAGCACCGCGGTGTCGAGGCGGTCCGCGAGGTCTGCGCGCGTGGCCTCGACGCCGCCGAGGACGGCGTGAGCTGGGACGTCCCCGACCTCAAGATCCTGGTGAGGCAGGACCTGGCGGTCGCGTGGGGGCTCAACCACATCCGGGTCGGGCAGGCCGGCGGCGAGAGCACCGAGACGTGGTCACGCGGCACCCGCGTGTTCGAGAGGCGAGACGGCGCGTGGGTGATGATCCACCAGCACCTCTCCTTCCCGTACGATCCGGTCACCGGCGAGGCCAGGACCGACCTGCGCCCGTAGGGGGATGCCAGCGCGGCTCGGCGTCCACGCCTCAAACGGCCTGAATCCGGCGGAAGGCGTCGGCGTGGGCGGTCGCCCATTGCTCGAAGGTGCGGGGTGGGCGTCCGGTCACCTCCCGCACGGTGGGGTGGATTTGCGACTCGTCAAGCGTGCCGTCGACGAAGAACCGGAAGAACGCGTCGACGTACTGCGCGGGCATCTGCGCCTCCATCTCGGCCCGGGCCTCGGCGTCGGTCAGGCCTTCGCAGCGCAGATCCCTGCCGAGCACCGTGGCGAGGACGGCGACCTGGTCGGCGGGCAGCAGCGTCTGCGGGCCGGTCACTTCGTGGATCAGGCCGTCGTGCCCGTCGTCCAGCAGCGCCCGGGCCGCGACGGCGGCGATGTCGAAGGGATCGACGGCGGCGGTGCGCACGCCGGCGAACGGCACGCGCACCACGTCGCCGGCCTCGAGCTGAGGGAGCCAGCGCAGGGCGTTGGACATGAACGACCTCGGCCTCAGGATGGTCCAGGGCAGGCCGGATGCGCGCACGGCTCGCTCGGAGAGGGTCATGTAGCGGGAGACGGCGTTGGTCATGTCCTCCAGTGCGGCGGAGCCGCCCGTCAGCAGCACGATCCGCTCCACCCCGGCCCGGCGGGCGCGGGCCAGCAGGCCGGGCATGTCGTCGTAGCCCGGCAGGAGGAACACACGGCGGACCCCGTCGAACGCCTCGGTCAGGCTCTCCGGGCGGTTGAGGTCGCCGCCGACGGGCTGCGCGTCAGGGGGCAGGGCGGCGTCCGCCGGGTTCCGGACGAGCGCCCGCACCCGTTCCCCCGCCCCGAGCAGCGCCTTGACCAGTTCCGAGCCGACATTCCCGGTCGCGCCGGTCACCAGGATCAATTCACATCTCCGTTCGCTCACAAGAGGGGTTTACGCGGCCCGGATGAGTCCGGCCGCCAGGGCGATGAGCGCGGCCGCGAGGAGCAGGGCGCCGGTCCGCGTGAGCGCCGTGCCGTACGAGGTGCGGCCCTCCTCGCCGATGCCGAGGTGGAGGAAGAACCCGCCCGACTGGGCCAGCACCCCGGCGAGCAGGGCCGCGCCGCACAGCCATTCCAGGCCGTCGGGGAAGCCGGCGCGGGGCAGGTACAGCAGATAGACGAGTGAGAGCACCAGAAGCACACCCGCGTGCGCGTGGCCGGCGCGGAAGAAGCGCTCGCGGAGGGCCCCGAGCCTGTCGCGGTCGGTGGTGACGAAACGCAGCAGCGCGTGCCCGCCGAACTCGACGGTGACGATCGACAGGATCGCGACGATCGGCAGGACTTCGGTGGGCTCCATCAGCGTGCCCCGGCGCCTGCGAGGGTCGCCGCCCGCTGCGGGGCGTGGTCGCCTGTCTTTCCCATGACATCTCCTGCGCACAAGACGGCAGAGCCGCGGCACGCGGCGGACGCCGTTCGGTGGATCTTGGTTCACTTCACCGAAAGCGTGGCAGAAGGCCGGAGGAGGCCGTTAGTGCCCCAGTAACGGGGCCGATGTGCATTTCGCACATGGCTAGATCCAGCCGGACTCGGTGGCGATCCGGATGGCGTCGACCCGGTTGCGGGCCCCCAGCTTGGCGACCGCCGAGGTGAGGTAGTTGCGCACCGTGCCGTAGGTCAGGAAGAGCCGCTCGGCGATCTCGGCGGGCTGCGCGCCCGTGGCCGACATGCGCAGCACCTCCGTTTCGCGCTGGCTGAGCGGGCTTTCCGGCGCCTCCAGCGCGACCAGCGCCAGCGACGGGTCCACCGCGCGTCCGCCCGCCGCGACGGTCCTGATCGCCGCGGCGAGCTCGGCCGGCCGGATGTCCTTCGGGACGAAGCCCGCGACCTGGACGCCCAGCGCCCTGCGCAGGACGCCCGGTTTGGTCAGCGCCGTCAGGATCAGGACGGCGCATCCGGGCAGCGCCCTGCGCAGCTCGGCGGCCGCGGCCACGCCGTCCAGCCCCGGCAGATCGATGTCGATCACGGCCACGTCGGGCCGGTGCTCCAGCGCCGCGGGCACGATCTCCAGGCCGGAGGCCACCCCCGCCACCACCTCGATGTCGTCGTGCAGGGACAGCAGCTCGACCAGCGCTTCGCGGAGGATGTGCATGTCCTCCGCGATGAGGACGCGAATCACGCTCATCACCCTCCCGGCCCTCGAACGAACGGCCTCGACCGGCATCCGATCGACAGGATCATGCCAGCGGTCCCGACCTCGGGAGAGCCGGCGTGCCCGCACCCGGCTGGAAGCCCTCCGGACCGCCACCGGGTCCGGCCGGTGCGGGGAACTCGGCGAGCATCTCGAAGCTGTCACCGGAGCGGTGTCCCGCCGTCACCCGTCCGCTGGTCCGCGCCGCGATGCTGTCGAGCCCGGTGCCGCGCCGCTCCGGCCGCGCCGATCCCTCCCGTACGGTGGCCTGCACGGCGGCGCCGTCGTTGACCAGCCGCAACCGTACGCCGCCCGAAGTTCCCGACACGGCGATCTCGCAGGTGCGGGCCTGACTGTGGCGCAGGACGTTGGTGACGCCTTCACGGAGCACCGCGGCCAGCGCGGTGTCGACCGGCGCGGATAGCGGCCCTGTCTCGACGCGCACCACCGCCTCGATCCCGGCGTCCGCCAGCACCTCGCGGGCGGCGTCGATCTCACCGCTCAACCGCAGTTCGACCCGATCGCCGGTGATGGAGTCGAGCTCGACCAGGGCCCGGTCGACCAGTGACCCCAGTGCGGCGATCTGGGTCCTGGCCCTGGCGGGGTCGGTGCCGAGCAGGTGTTCTGCCACCTCACCCTTCAGGGCGACCGCCGACAGGCTGTAGCCCAGGATGTCGTGCAGGTCACCGGCGATCCGCACTCGTTCGCGGCGCACCGCCGCCTCGGCGAGCTCGTGCCGTGCGCGCTCCAGCACCGTGAGAAGCCCGCTCAGCCGCCCGAGGCGGTACACCAGCCACATGATCATGACGTGGCCGCCGAAGTTGCTCAGCGCGGCGGGGAGGTCGTCGATGAAGAGGAAATCGCTGTCGACGCGGTGCAGGAACCAGGCGAGGTGCCCGGCCAGGACGACTCCGACGATCGCCCAGGAGCGCGGCGGCCGTACGTTGAGCAGCAGCTTGCCCGTGAAGACGCTCAGCAGGCGGTCCCAGGCGTCGGGGAAGACGGGCAGGGGCAGCAGGATCAGCAGGCTCTGCGCGACCAGCACCGTCCGCGACTGCGGAAGAACCTGAAGGACCGCGATGACGACGAGCAGGACGGTCGCGAAGGCGAAGGCCGGCCAGTCGCCGGGGCGGACGTAGGCCAGGTTCTTCAGGACGAGCACGCACTGGATGAGCAGGACCGCGAGCAGCACCCGTCGCGCCAGCCGCGGCGACTCGACCGGCGGTGAGATCCTCTCGGGGGCATCGGCGCGGTAGGCGCCGGCCGTGGCACGCACCTCCGCCAGGGTGCGCCGCGCGAGTTCGATCCCTTCCCGGAGGGAGTGCCGCGCCTCGCCCGGTTCCTGCCGGGCCGCGGTCCGCATCCGGAACGCGATCGCCTGGAGTTTCCCGCCGAGCAGGCGCCGCAGCTCTCCGTCCAGCCGCAGCCGTTCCCTCGACAGGGCCGTCCGGGCCAGTTCCTCGCGGGTCTGGTGAAGTCTCGCGACGGCCATGACGAGCCTGGACAGGCCGAAGACGATGAGACCGTCGTCCGCCGTGACGATCATGTAGCCGAGACCGCCCTGGACCTCCAACCCGGGATAGGGGTAGGCGGGGAGGAGGGCCGACGCGCCGGCCGCGGCCACGATGAGGACGAACAGCGGCCAGGCGATCCGCGTGGGGAGCGCGCACAGGACAGCGGCGGCCACGGTCCACGGGATCCACTCCCAGGACCCGCCGACGAACGGGATCGGCAGGAAGTAGAGCAGCACCACGGCGGCGAGGAGCCTGTATCGGACCGCTGGGCTCCAGCACCACATCGACAGCGCGACGAGCGGCGGATAGGACGCCATCGGGAGCAGCACCCCGAGCGGACCGGCGCCGTTGTCCAGAGCGCTGAACGCGCGGATGTAGACGAGGATGCCGAACGAGGCCCACAACATGGCCCTGGCCAGCCGGAGCGGAAGGTCGTCCGCGGTTCGCCCCACTCGCCGGGACCCTCCCGTGAACCGTGCGAAATGCACGTCTAGCCGATGACGGGGACACTATCAGCCCCGCTTCCGCCGATGTCATGATCCCGTACGTCGCGCGGCCGGCTCGGCGTACGAGAGCCGGGGCCGTCCGCGGCCGAGATCGTTCACGCCGGCGCGGCCACACCACCTCGGCCCTGCCGGCCCCTCGCAGCCCATGGAGACACCCGTGCTGAAGAGACTGTCCCTGTCCGTCGTCTCGGCCGCGGCCGTACTGGCACTGACCGGCGCGCGGCCGCCGCCACGGCGCCGGTCGCCGCGCCGGCCGCGCGGACCCAGAGCGCAGCCGCCGATCCGCTCGAGCCGGGGCCTTTCCATCGCCGGCTCGACCCGCTGGTCGGCACCTGGAAGGCCACCAAGTACAACTACCTTCTCGGCGGCGACGGCAAGCCGGTCGTCTCCCGCGACATCACGGTCAGGACGCGGTGGATCGCCAAGACGGGCGGCCGGTTCCTGGAGGAGGAGGCCGAAGGCGTCCTCGGCGGTCACCCGTACTACCGGCTGGGGATCCTCGGCTTCTCCACCATCGACCGGCGCTACGAGTGGACCACCTTCGACAGCGTCACCCCCACCGCGATGACCTATCGCGGCCCCGCACTCGCCGAGGGCAGCAACGTGCTGTCGCTGCCCGGGACGTTCACCGACCCCGGAGTGCTCGGCCCCGAGTACGTCGGGAAGACCATACCGATGCGCACAGTGATCACCATCAGGTCGAACGACCGGCACACCTTCGACCTGTACTTCACCCCGCCCGGTCAGCCCGAGCGGCTGGTCGACCGCGTCGTCTACACCCGGAAGACGAAGTAGGCCGGCCGGCCCCGGTCAGATGTCGAGCTGCCACTGGTGCCAGGTGTCGAAGACCTCGAAGCCCATCGCCTCGTTGATCGCCAGCATGTGCGGGTTCGCGACGGAGTTCCACGTGATCACCCGCTCCACCGACGGCTCGCAGGCGCGGAACCAGGTGATGTTGGCGAGCTTGAGCACCAGGCCGAGCCGGCGGCCGCGGTGCGGCGCGAGGACGGTGGTCGCGCCCTGACGGGCCCACCCCTCCGGCCGCTCGGCGTCCACCACGAGCTGGGTGAACCCCGCCGGCTCTCCGCCGGCCGTGCACCGGGCGATCATCGTGTACGTCCGCTGGCCCGCCCGCGTGAGCATCTCCTCGCGGGCGCGCACGCGGTCGGCGGTCCAACGCTGGTCCTCCATCGCGAGGTCGCCCAGCGGCTCGTCGTTCATGCCCTCCGCCAGGCGGGCCATGTCGCCGAGCAGGTCGTCGGGGGTCGGCCCGGCCCACCGTTCGAGCGAGTAGTCCGTGGCGTGCCGCACTGCTCGGGCGCGGAGGAGTTCGAGGCCGGACCAGTCGGCCGTACGCAGGTCGAGCACCAGGCGGGTCTCGGTGGAGGCCGGGGAGAACCCGCGGGCCTTGGCGAAGGGCGTGCCCGGACCGTCCGACGGGGCCTCGGCGATCAGGACGCGCCTGCCCTCGTCCCGCGCCCGGCCGATGGCGTGGTCGAGCAGCGCGCCGCCGATGCCCTCGCGCCTGCGGCCCGGATGCGTCATCAGCCGGAGCAGGGCGAGATGGGTGTTGTCGTCCTGGGGGAAGTGGAGGACGTAGCCGCCGACGACCTGGTCACCGCCGACCTGGTCACCGCCGACCTGGCTGCCGTCGACTTCACCGCCGTCGACGTGGCCGTCGTTGATTGAGCGGTCGTTGATCGGGCCGCCGTTGATCGGGCCGCCGTTGATCGGGCGGCTGTTGATCGGGCCGCTGTCGCACGCCGCCCACGCCTCGGCGCGTTCGCCGCCGGACCCGCTCCGGACGCTCGCACTGAAGTGCCGCCACGACATCGCCGGACCCGGATGGTCGCATGCCCGCGCGATGTCGTACAGACCGGCCAGGGGGGAGTGGCCCGCCGGGCCGTCCGGGCCGTCTTCCCCCTGCTCGGCGTCGTTCTCGATGGGGGCGACGCGCTTCATCCGCATGCCGACAAGAATTCCGCACGCGTTGTCAGGGGCGCGACTGATTTTCACATCGTGGAACGGCGGCGGTGAGGGCTCTATCGCATGTGGTTCGTCTATTGCATGTAGTTCTCGACCTCGTCGGCCGGACGGGGGGAGGCGAAGTCGGGGTCCTCGCCCACGTCACGCCGGGCGCGGCGCTGGCGCAGCAGGTCCCAGCAGCGGTCGAGCTGCTCTTCCAGCGAGCTGATCCTGTTGTGCTCCTCCTCGGAGGTCAGCTCACCCGCGACCAGCCGTTCGCGCAGGGCGTGCTCCTCGTCGACCAGCTCGCTGATCCGCTTCAGGATCTCGTCGTCCTTCATGTGGCCTCCTTCGTCACGAGTCACCCTAACCTGGGGCTCCGTCTCGAAATGTGATCGGGTGTCTCGTCCCGTCGAGGGCGTCTGCTAGTCTGCTTGGCATGCTGCGCGGACTCCTTCTTATCCGCCGCGGCGAGGGCCTGTAAGAGGCCGGCTCCCTCGCCGCGGTGCGAGTGTCATGCGCGTCGGCCGCCCTGGTTTCATCCAACGGCGCCCCTTTCCCGAATGAATCGACGGCAACGTCATGCCCGGGACTCGCCGTGCGCCCGACGAGGAGCAATCATGAATGAGCAGCAGCCCAGCCCCATGCCGTTCCAGCGCTACACGCCGTTCGAGCCCGTACGGCTGGCCGACCGCACCTGGCCCGACAAGGTCATCACCAAGGCGCCCCGCTGGTGTGCCGTGGACCTGCGCGACGGCAACCAGGCGCTGATCGACCCGATGGACTCCGACCGCAAGCTGAAGATGTTCGACCTGCTGGTCCGGATGGGTTACAAGGAGATCGAGGTCGGCTTTCCCGCCGCGTCGCAGACCGACTACGACTTCGTCCGCCAGATCATCGAAGAGGAGCGCATCCCCTCCGACGTGGTCATCCAGGTGCTGACGCAGGCCCGGCCCGAGCTGATCGAGCGGACCTTCGAGTCGCTGCGCGGCGCCCGCCAGGCGATCGTCCACCTGTACAACTCCACCTCCACCCTCCAGCGCCGGGTCGTCTTCGGCCAGGACAGGGACGGCATCACCGCGATCGCCGTCGAGGGCGCCAAGCTGTGCAAGAAGCTGGCGGCCGAGATGGAGGGCACCGAGATCTACTTCCAGTACTCGCCCGAGTCCTTCACCGGCACGGAGCTGGAGTACGCCGTCGAGGTCTGCAACGCCGTCAACGACGTGTGGCAGCCCACCCCCGACCGCAAGGTGATCGTCAACCTGCCGGCGACGGTCGAGATGGCCACCCCCAACGTGTACGCCGACCAGATCGAGTGGATGCACCGCAACCTGGCCTACCGGGACTCGATCGTGCTGTCGCTGCACCCGCACAACGACCGCGGCACCGCCGTCGCCGCCGCCGAGCTGGGCTACATGGCCGGCGCCGACCGCATCGAGGGCTGCCTGTTCGGCAACGGCGAACGGACCGGCAACGTCTGCCTGGTCACGCTGGGCATGAACCTGTTCTCCCAGGGCGTCGACCCGGAGATCGACTTCTCGGACATGGACGAGATCCGGCGGGTGGTCGAGCACTGCAACCAGCTGCCCGTGCACCCCCGCCACCCGTGGGGCGGCGAGCTGGTCTACACGGCCTTCTCCGGCTCGCACCAGGACGCCATCAAGAAGGGCCTGGAGCACCTGGAGCGCGACGCGGCCGCCGCCGGGGTGCCGGTCGACGAGTTCGCCTGGGCCGTGCCGTACCTGCCGATCGACCCCAAGGACATCGGCCGCACCTACGAGGCCGTGATCCGTGTCAACAGCCAGTCGGGCAAGGGCGGCGTCGCCTACATCATGAAGGCCGACCACCAGCTCGACCTGCCGCGCCGTCTGCAGATCGAGTTCTCCCGCGTCATCCAGGCCCGTACGGACGCCGAGGGCGGCGAGGTCACCGCGGCCGAGATGTGGGAGCGGTTCGCCGACGAGTACCTGCCGAACCCGGCGAGCCCCTGGGGCCGCCTGGGCCTGCTGGCCCACCGGCACACCTCCACCGTGGACGACAAGGACGCGATCAGCGCCGACGTGCGGGTCGACGGCCAGATCCGGGAGATCGAGGGCGTCGGCAACGGCCCCATCTCGGCCTTCTGCGACGCGCTGGAGAGCATCGGGGTGCCGGTGCGGGTCCTCGACTACACCGAGCACGCGATGAGCGCGGGCGCCGACGCCAAGGCCGCGTCGTACGTGGAGTGCGAGGTCGGCGGGCCGAACGGCACGCAGGTCCTGTGGGGCGTCGGCATCGACGCGAACACGACGAGCGCCTCGCTCAAGGCCATCATCTCCGCCGTCAACCGCGCCACCCGCGCCTGACATCCCCTGAACTTCGCAGTGGACGGCAGGACCTGCGGTCGCACTGCCCGTGACCTTGCACAAAAACGCAAGCATATGCTCTGACCAGCCCACAAGGCGGTCGTGAACACGCGAAAGGCGGCAACCGGGAAATCCTCGACTGCCGCCTTTCGCATGTCCCCATCTCGAACGGCCGCCCGGGGGCGCTTGGCGGCCTGATATCTTTCACGGGTAAAACACTTGCGAAAGAACGGGGGATCATGAGGCCGGCGATGCGAGGGCGGCTGCCGTTGCGGGGAGTGTTCCGGATCGGCGGGCTGGGGGACGTCTGGCACAAGAACGCGCTCAGCGCGGTCATCGCCCTCGCCGTGCCGGACACGGTCCTGCTCCTGCTGGACCGCCTGGACCTGGCGGTCTACACCTCCGCCGGTGCCATGTGCGCCCTCTACGCGCACGGCCTGCCGTACCGGGTCAGGGTCCGCACCCTGCTCGGCGTGGCGACGAGCATGGTCGTCAGCGTGGGCGTCGCGCTCACCGCGGCCGGGCTCACCCGGTCGGCCCCCGTCCTGGTCCTGGTGGCGGCGCTGCTGGCCGCCGCGCACAAGGTGGCGTGCGACGCCGCCCGGATCGGTCCGCCGGGCAACCTGATCTTCACGTTCATGAGCGCGACCTGCGCGTTCCTGCCGCAGCGGCTCGGGGAGATCCCCCTCCACCTCGCGCTCGTCGCGGTCGCCGCGGCGCTCGCGTGGCTGGTCTGCATGGCTCCCGCGTTCGTACGGCCCGAGGGGCCCCAGCGCACGGCGGTGGCCCGCGCGCTGGAGGCCGCCGTGCGGCTCGCCCGCGCGGAGGGGGCGGCGGTCGCCCGCGCCCGGCATGACGCGGCGGCGGCGGTGAACGCGGCGTGGCACACGCTGCTCCCGTCGCCCGAGGGGCCGGGCAGGCACGCGCTCGAACGCCTCCTGGCCCGGGTGGAGGCGTCCCTCCCGGCCGTGTCCCACGACGAGGCGGGTCTCTTCGCGAGCTGGGCCGCCGACGTGCGCCGCAACCGGCCGGTGCCCGAGGTGAGCCTCGGCGAGACGGGGACCGCCGGGCTCGCGGGTATCGCGCTGGAACGGGCGGCGCCGGGCGGACCCGGCCTGCTGCGCGATGTTCCATCCCGCCTCCCCGCTGTTCCCGATCGGCGTACGCGTCGCGGTCGGGTCCGCCCTCGCCGGGCTGGTCTCGCTCGCCGCGGGGGTCGGTCACCCCTACTGGGCGGTGGTCACGGCCGCGTCCGTCTTCCAGGCCAACGCCACGCTGTCGTGGCACCGGGCCCTTCAGCGCGCCCTCGGCAGCGTGGTCGGCCTGCTCGTCTTCACGGCGCTGCTGCCGATCGGCCGTACGGGCGCGCTCGCCCTGGTCCTGCTCACGCTGGCCCTCCAGTTCTGCACCGAGGCGCTGATGACCCGCAACTACTGGCTGGGCACGGTGTGCGTGACGCCGATGGCCCTCCTGCTCACAGAACTGCCCGGCTATCAGCCCGCGTGGCGGCTGATCAGCGACCGCTGGCTGGACACGGCCGTGGGCGTCGTGGCAGGCCTGCTCGGCTGCCTGCTGGTGACCAACCGCCGCAGCGCCGGGCGGGATCGACGCGGCGCTGCGGCGTGTGGCCGACGCCCAGGCGGCCGCCCGGCGCCTGCTGGCGGTCGGCGCCGGTGAGCCGGGGGAGATCGCGCGGGTTCGCGGCCTGCTCGTCGAGGCCCTCGTGGAGCTGCGCCGGGCCGCGGACGTGGCGGCCGGCGAGTGGTGGCAGCGCGCGCTGCCGGAGGAACAGGTCGCCCGGGCCGAGCACGAGGGGCACCGCCTGCTGGCGCGGCTGGCCGCACCGGCTCGGGATAGAGTCGGCTGCGAACGGACCCAGGACTGAGGATCGGGGCGTGGAGGACATCGCCGAGGAGGCGCCCGAGAGCGTCGCAGAGGACGTCGTCGCGCAGGTGATACGCCAGTGGCGGCGTGTCCGCCCCGAGCTGGACACCGCGCCGATCGCCGTGATGGGCCGCCTCACCCGGTGCGTCCTGCTGCTCCAGCAGGCCGGCGACGCGCCCCTCCGCGAGTACGGCCTCACCCGGCCGGAGTTCGACGTCCTCGCCGCCCTGCGCCGGCTCGACCGTGAGCTCACCCCGGGCCAGATCGCCAGGGAGACCTTCGCCTCGGGGGCGGCCGTCACCAAGCGGCTGCGGGTCCTGGAGGAGCGCGGGCTGGTGAGCCGCCGGCCCGGCGAGCGCGACCGGCGGGTCTCCCACCTCGCGCTCACCGATGAGGGCCGCGCGCTCACCGACCTGCTCCTGCCGCGGCAGCTGCGTTACGAGAGCGATCTCCTGGCGGCGATGGGCGCCGACCGGCGGCGGGAGCTGGGAGACCTGCTCGGCGAGCTGCTCCTCCTGCTGGAAGGACGCCTCGGCGCCCACCAGCTCTGACCGGGAGCCGACCCGATCCCGCCGGGCCGATGCGGTCGAGACGGTCACCGCGGATCATCGGACCGGAGACGACAACCGGGCACGTCGATACGACCACGGTCAGATCCGGAAGTGTGGTCCCCACTCCGACGACCCGGCGTGTGCGGCGGCGGCATCGTTGCCCCCATGAGTGCAACGACCCCGTCAATCACTGGTGCCAACCCTGTCTTTCCGGGACGCTGGGTGGGCGGCGCATCCCTTGTCGCCGGGCCTTTGCTGTTGCTCACCGGCATACTGCTGCGCCTGCGTTTCGACTTCTTCTTCCCCGCGCAACTGAGCGCATACGAGCACCATCCTGACCTCATGACGGCCTCGTACAGCCTCGTCGCCGCCGGATGGGTGCTGCTGTGGCCGGGAGTCGCGCTCCTCGCCGCCAGGATCGGTGAGACACTCCGGGAACTGGCGGTGTGGGGCGGGGTGCTCACGATCCTCGGCCTGTTCGCCCGGACGTTTCACGCCGGTGTGGACCATCTCGGCCTCCACCTGGTAACCGTCCACGGGGCTGCGTCGGCGACACGAACGGTGAGCGAGACCTACGGCGCGTTCCATGTCTTCAGCACGTTGAACGCCGCGATCATGGGCGGCTGGGTTCTCCTGGCCGTCGGCGCCTACCGCTCGCGGGTGCTCGGACCGGTGCGCGCGGCGGCTCTGGCCCTCGCGTCGGCGATGCCGTTGGGCGTGCTGAAGGGAACGACCCCCTGGTCGGTGGCCGCTGCCGCAGGGCTGTGCGTCGCGCTCGTCCCTCTGGGCGTTGCCGCGATGCGCACCGGGCCGGCACCGCGAACGGCCACGGTCGTCGGAAGGCTTGTCATGGTGGGCGTCGTGGGCACCGTGATGTTCCTTTTCGGACAGGCCGGATGAGTGGCCATCGGTATCGTCGTGCGATGCACAGAGCGCGGTGGCGTCTCCCGACAGGCCCGCATCTACTGATACTCGATGCCTGCGTGGCGGTCGTCGTGGCCGCCGCGTATGGGGCGCTGGCCGGCCAGGACGCCTCTGACGGCCTGCCCGGGTTCTCCGGCCCTTCCTGGGTGGCGTGGCTGATCGCCGCCTGTGTCGGAGCGCCGCTGGCCGTTCGGCGTCTTCGGCCGCTGCCCGCCCTCGCCGTGGTTGTGGGCGCATCGGCGGCGGCGACGCTTCTCGACATCACCCGCGACCCGTACATCCCCGCGGCCCTGGCCGTCTACGCGGTGGCGCTCGCCGAGCCGGCGCGCCGGGCCTCGGCGGCGCTGGCCCTGACCCTCATCGGCTCGGCAGCCGCGGTCGTCACCGGGGAGGCGGTCCTGACACCGTCCGGCCCCTGGCCCGAAGCCGCCGCGACGGCGGCGCTCGTGTGGCTTGTGGTCGGCGCCGCGTGGGCCGCGGGCCGCGTGGTGCGTGAACGGCGACGTCGAGCCGCCCGCAGGGACCGGCGCCTGGCCGAGCAGACGCTGGCCGAGGAACGCCTGCGCATCGCCAGAGAACTGCACGACATCGTCTCGCACAGCCTCAGCGTGATCGTCGTCAAGGCCGCGGTCGCCAACCACGTGGCGGAGGAACGCCCCCAGGAGACGCGCGACGCCCTCCAGGCGATCGAGCAGACCGGCCGGGAGGCGCTCACCGACATGCGGCGCGCCCTGGGAGTGTTGCGCGGCGACGCCGCCGGGCAACGCGCGCCAGGCCCCGGCACGGCTCCCCCTCCCGGGCTGGACGACCTGCCGCCCCTCATCCGGCGTGCCGAGCAGGCGGGAATCCGCACCGGGCTTCGCACCCGACTGGCCGCCCCTCTCCCGGCGGGGACGGCGCTGACCGTCTACCGGATCGTGCAGGAGGCGCTGACAAATGTGATCAAGCATGCGGGCGACGGAACGCACTGCCAGGTGGCGATCACCGCCGATGCACGCGGAGGCGTGCGTGTCGAGGTGGTGGACGACGGAGCCGGGAACGCGCCGGGGTCCGGCCGGGCGGGTCTCAGCGGCGGTCACGGTCTCGTGGGGATGCGCGAACGCGTGATGATGTACGGGGGGACGCTGGAGGCCGGGCCAAGGCCCGGCGGCGGGTTCGCCGTGTCGGCTCGTCTCCCGCCCGAACCCGCTCACGGCACAGCCGTCAGCCCGAAGGAGGCGACCGCGTGACCGATCCGATCCGGGTGCTCGTCGCCGATGACCAGCCTCTGCTCCGAGGCAGCTTCCGGGTGCTGATCGACACCGCCCCGGGGCTGACCGCGGTGGGCGAGGCCGGCGCCGGCGCCGAAGCCGTCGAAAGCGCCCGTCGACTACACCCGGACGTGGTGCTGATGGACATCAGGATGCCCGACATGGACGGCATCGAGGCGACACGGCGCCTAGCCGGATCTCCCGAGACGGCCGCTACACGCGTCCTCATCCTCACCACCTTCGATCTCGACGAGTACGTGTACGGGGCCCTGCGGGCCGGCGCGGCCGGGTTCCTCCTCAAGGACACCTCCCCCGAGGTCCTGCTGGCGGGCATCCGCACCGTCGCCGCCGGAGAGTCCCTCCTCGCGCCCTCGGTGACCCGGCGCCTGATCGCCGAGTTCGCTCGTCTTCCCTCTGCCCGCCCTGCCCCGGGGCCCGCGCTGGACGTCCTCACGGCGCGCGAGCGCGAGGTCCTGGTGCTCGTGGCACGCGGCCTGTCCAACGCCGACATCGCCGAGTACCTCCATCTCAGCCACGGCACCGTCAAGACGTACATCGGCCGGCTGCTGAGCAAGTTGCGGGCGCGCGACCGTGCCCAACTGGTGATCGGCGCGTACGAGTCCGGGCTTGTGCGCGCCGCTCATCAACCGGCCGACTCCTGAGCGAGGCCAGGCAACCACGGCCCGCGTGTCGCCTGCTCGGACAGGCCGAGTCGTGTCGTCTACTCGGGCAGGCCGAGCCGTGTCGTCTACTCGGGCAGGCCGAGGAAGTGGGCCAGGCAGGTCATGTTGTGCTCGAACAGTTCGGCGCGGTGGGTGATCGTGTTGTTGAACTGCCCGAAGAGCTCGAAGCTGACCATCCCGAACAGGCCCGTCCACGCGGCGATCGCCCGCGCGATCACGTCGTCCGGCACGTCCGGCACCAGCGACCGTACGATCTCCGCGTCCTCCGCCAGGACCGCCGGCGGCGGCGGGCAGATCGGGGGAGGGGCGAGCCTGCCTGCGTGGTGGGCGTCGGCGACGATCCGTCCGTACACGGCCGTGTCCCGCACCGCCGGCGCGATGGTGTCCTGCGGAGCGGCGTAGCCCGGCACGGGTGAGCCGTACAGCAGGGCGTACTCGTGCGGATGGGCCAGGGCCCACTCGCGTACGGCCCGGCAGACGGCGAGCCAGCGCCCGAAAAAGTCGTCGCGGGCGCAGGCGGCGTCGGCGCGCTCGACGGCCTCTCCGAGCGCGTTGTACCCGTCGATGATCAGCGCGGTCAGCAGGTCGTCGCGGCTGGGGAAGTAGCGGTAGATCGCCGAGGAGACCATCCCCATCTCCCGGGCCACCGCCCGCAGGGACAGGCCCGTGGCTCCCTCTGTCGCCAGATGTCGCCGGGCGATGTCCGTGATTTCCTTGATCAGCTCAGCTCTCACCCGCTCCCGCGCGGTCCTGCTCGCGTTCATGCGGCCAGGCTAACAGAGCACTTGAGCGATTAGAGAGCACCGCTCTTGACGAATATCGCTCTAATGGGAGAGCATTGCTCTCGAAACGGAGCAACAACCGCAAGGAGTGCCGATGCTCACCGTGGCCAAGGGCGTCATCCCCGCAGTGATGTTCTTCCTGGAACTGGGCGTGCTGATCTCGCTGGCCTACTGGGGGTTCACCGTGCAGGCGAACGTCCTGGTCAAGATCCTTCTGGGCCTCGGTGGGCCGGCCGTGTTCGCCACGCTCTGGGGGTTGTTCATGGCGGGCGGCAAGGCGCCGCACCAGTTGCACGGTCTCGCCCGCGCCGCCTTCGAGGTTGTGTGGTTCGGGGCGGGGGCGGCCGCGCTGGCGGCCTCCGGCCTCGTCACGGCGGGCGTCGTGTTCGCGGTCGTGTACGTCGTGGACGGCGTGCTGCGGCTGCTGACGGATCAGGTCTGAAGGAGAAGTGATGGGCAGGCATGTGATCGTCGGAGCGGGACAGGTCGGCGGCGGGCTCGCCGAGACGCTGGCGGAGCGCGGGCACGAGGTCACCCTCGTCACCCGTTCGGGCTCGGGCCCCGAGCACCCCGGGATTTCGCCGGTCGCCGCCGACGCGGCCGACGCGGCCGTGATGCGGCGGCTCACCGAGGGGGCCGACGCGCTCTACAACTGCGCCAACCCGCGCTACCACCGGTGGCCCCTGGACTGGCCGCCGATCGCGGCCTCGCTGCTGGCCGCCGCCGAGTCGTCCGGGGCCGTCCTGGTCACGCTGGGCAACCTGTACGGGTACGGCCCGGTGGACGGGCCGATGACCGAGGATCTGCCGCTCGCCGCGACGGGCACGAAGGGCATGGTCAGGGCCCGGATGTGGGAGGAGATGCGGGCCGCGCACGAGGCCGGCCGGGTGCGGGTCACCGAGGTGCGCGGCTCGGACTACTACGGGCCGCGGTCGTCCGACCAGTCGTACGTGGGGCCGCGGCTCCTGGAACCTCTGCTCGCGGGCAAGCCCGCCACCGTCATCAGCGATCCCGACATCCCGCACAGCTGGACGTACCTGCCCGACGTCGTGCGGGCGCTGGCGGCGGCCGCGGAGGAGGAGCGCGCGTGGGGCCGGCCCTGGCACGTCCCGACCGCGCCGCCCTTCACCATGCGGCGGTACGCCGAGATGGTGTGCGAGGCCGCGGGCGTCCCGGCGCCGCGCCTGCGGCGGCTGCCGTCGTGGACGCTGAAGGCGGGGGGCCTCGTATCGCCGTTCCTGCGCGAGCTGGGGGAGACCCGTTACCAGTTCGACCGGCCGTACGTGCTCGACTCCTTCGCCTCCCAGGAGGTGCTCGGGTTCGCGCCGACGCCGGTCGAGGACGGGGTGAAGGAGACGGTGGCGTGGTGGCGGGGGCGCTGAAAGGCGCCGGAACGACGGCGATAGTCTCCCGGGCATGAGAGTCGGGATCATCGGCCTGGGCGACATCGCGGAGAAGGCCTACCTGCCGGTGCTGGCGGCGACGCCGGGCATCGAGCCGCTGCTGTGCACCCGCGACCGGGCGGCTCTCGACCGGCTCGGCGACGCCTACCGGATCGGCGCGCGCTTCACCTCCGTGGACGGCCTGGCCGGGGCCGGGATCGACGCGGCCTTCGTGCACGCGGCCACCACCGCGCACGTCCCGATCGTGACCACGCTGCTGGAGGCGGGCGTGCACGTCTACGTGGACAAGCCGCTCGCCTACGACGCCGCCGCCTCCGCCGGGCTCGTACGGCTGGCGCACGAGCGGAACAGGTCGCTGATGGTCGGGTTCAACCGCAGGCACGCCCCCGCGTACGCGGCCCTGCGCGACCTGCCGCGCGACGTGGTCGTGATGCAGAAGAACCGGCGTGACCTGCCCGGCGACCCGCGGACCGTGGTCTTCGACGACTTCATCCACGTGGCCGACACGCTGCGCTTCCTCGCCCCCGGGCCGGTCACCGACACCGTGATCAGGACCAGGGTGCGGGACGGCCTGCTCGAACACGTGGTGCTGACGCTCGGCGGCGACGGCTTCACCGCCGTCGGCGTGATGAGCCGCACCAGCGGCGCGGCCGAGGAGACCTGCGAGGTCATGGGCGGCGGCGGGAAGCGGCGGGTGGTCAACCTCGGCGACGTGGTGGACCTCGGCGGGGACGAGGTCCTCACGAGGCGCGGCGACTGGGTCCCGGCGACGCGGCAGCGCGGCATCGAGCAGATCTGCGGGGAGTTCCTCGCCGCGGTCCGGGAGGGACGGATCCTCACGGCCGACGACGCCCTGGCGACCCACGAGCTGTGCGAAGAGATCGTGACGGCCGCGACGGCCTGACCGCCTCCCGGAAGCCGCATATTCCCGGGAGGCGGTCATCGTCGCCGTCTTAGAGGGACGTCAGGGGCCTCACGGGTAGAGGCCCCGCATCCGGTGGGCCTCGGCCACCCGCCCCACCCCGATCGCGTGGGCGGCCTGGCGGAGCGTGAGGTCGCGCTCGGCGGCCAGGTCCGCGACCGCCCGGTAGGCGTTCTCCATCAGGTCGCGGAGCTTCACCTCGACCTCGCCGGCGCTCCAGGAGTACGCCTGGGTGTTCTGCACCCACTCCAGGTAGGACACGATCACCCCGCCGGCGTTGGCCAGGATGTCGGGGACCACGGTGGTCCCGTTGCCGGCCAGGATCAGGTCGGCCTCGGGCGAGGTGGGCCCGTTGGCGCCCTCCACGACCAGGCGGGCCCGTACGCGCGGCGCGTTGTCCGCCGTGATCACGCCTTCGAGCGCGGCCGGCACCAGCATGTCCACGTCGAGTTCGAGCAGCTCGTCGCGGGAGAGCGGGTCGGCGTCGCGGTAGCCGTGGACCGTCCCGGTCTCGGCCGTGTGGGCGCGCAGCGCGGCGACGTCGAGGCCGGAGGGCCGGACGACCGCGCCGCCCGCGTCGGATACGGCCACGACCCGGCAGCCGGCGTCGGCGAGATACTGGGCGGCGAGCGCGCCCACCTTGCCGAAGCCCTGCACCGCCACGGTCGTGCCCTCCGGGGAGCGCGCCCCCCTCGTCCGGGCCAGGGCCTGCAGCGCGGCGATCTGCACTCCGCGGGAGGTCGCGCCCGCGCGGCCCAGCGAGCCGCCGAGCGCCGTGGGCTTGCCGGTCACCACGCCAGGGACCGAGTAGCCGGCGTTCGCGCTGTAGGTGTCCATGATCCAGGCCATGGTCTGCTCGTCGGTGCCCACGTCGGGCGCGGGGATGTCCTTCTCCGGGCCGATGAGCGGCAGGATCTCGTTGACGTAGCGCCGGGTGACGCGTTCGAGTTCGCGGGTGGTCAGCGTGGCCGGGTCCACCGCGACGCCGCCCTTGGCCCCGCCGTACGGGATGCCGACGAGGGCGCACTTCCACGTCATCCACATGGCGAGGGCGGTGACCTCGGCGAGGTCGGTGGCGGGATGGAAGCGGATGCCGCCCTTGGCGGGCCCGCGCGACAGGTTGTGCTGCACGCGGTGGCCCTGCACCACCTCCAGGCGGCCGTCCTCGCGCCGTACGGGCACCGAGACCGTCAGCGAGCGGCGGGGCGTGGCGAGCATGTGGTGCATGCCGTCGTCGAGGCCGAGGAACCGGGACGCCTCGGCGAGCTGGAAGCGGGCGGCGGCGAGGGCGCGCTCACCCGGTGAGGGGGCATGGAGGTCGGGGATCGGAGACCGA
The DNA here is from genome assembly GCF_002027145.1 of Microbispora sp. GKU 823. Taxonomy (NCBI): domain Bacteria; kingdom Bacillati; phylum Actinomycetota; class Actinomycetes; order Streptosporangiales; family Streptosporangiaceae; genus Microbispora; species Microbispora sp. GKU 823. Next base: position 190,973 of record NZ_MWJN01000001.1, read on the forward strand.
ACCCCCGACGCCGTTGTCGGGAAGTCCGTGACGGTCATTCTGGTGTTCTCCTGTCGGAAAGGGTGGCCGTCCCCCGGACCCCGTGTGCCGTCGTCGTTGACGGCAGCGGAAGGCGGACCGGGAGGAGCGACATCTGGATCAAACCGTGCGCCGGGTGGTCGCGATATAGGCCAATACGGAGATCGCCGGGCGGGATTTCGCCGTTCCGGCGCATAGGCGGCGCACGCTCCGTGAACGACGGTGGAGGACGGGGGCAAGTCGCGCTTTGCCGCCCTTTTGCAGTAGACAGGGTTTGTGCCGGAACTTGTGCTGGGCCCGCTGCTGCGCCATGTGGACGCGGCCGCCGCGACCGTCTGGGTGGAGACCTCCGAGCCCTGCACGGTCCGTGTGCGGGCCGGCGACGCCTGCTCCGAGGAGCGCACCTTCACCGTGCACGGCCACCACTACGCCCTGCTCGACGTCGGCGTCGAGGGCCCGGTGGCCTACGAGGTGGAGCTCGACGACCGGCGGGTGTGGCCGGAAGAGGGCCTGCCGCCGAGCGTGATCCGCCCGCTCACCCGCCTCGACCGGCTGATCTTCGGCTCCTGCCGTACGAGCGTGCCGCACGAGGAGCCGTACGTGCGCACGCACGGCCCGGACGTCCTGCGGGCGTACGGCCTGCGCCTGATGGAGTCGCCGGACGAGCGGCCCGACCTGATCCTGCTGCTCGGCGACCAGGTGTACGCCGACGAGCTCACCCCGGACATGAAGGAGTTCATCGCCGGGCGCAGGGACGACGGGCCCGAGGAGGTCGTCGACTTCGAGGAGTACGCCGAGCTGTACCGCCAGGCGTGGTCCGACCCTCCGGTCCGCTGGCTGTTGGCCACGGTCCCCACCTTGATGATCTTCGACGACCACGACGTCAGGGACGACTGGAACACCTCGAACGTCTGGCGCGAGCAGATGGCCGAGGTGCCCTGGTGGGAGCGGCGCGTCGTCTCCGCGCTCGGCTCGTACTACATCTACCAGCACCTGGGCAACCTGCCCCCGGCCGAGCGGGCGGCCGATCCCGTGCTGGCCGCGCTGCGCTCGGGCGGCGGCGACGAGGCGCTCGACGCCTTCGCCCGGCGGGCCGACAAGGAGCCCGACTCGGTGCGCTGGAGCTACCACAGGGACCTGGGCGGCAGCCGGCTGATCGTGCTGGACAGCCGCAGCGCCCGGGTGCTGGAGCCGGGACGCCGGCGGATGCTCGACCCCGGCGAGTGGGACTGGTTCGACAAGCACGCCACCGGCGACTTCGACCACCTGCTCATCGGATCCTCGCTGCCGATCCTGCTGCCCGCCGGGATCCACCACGTCGAGAGCTGGAACGAGGCGGTCTGCGACGGGATCTGGGGCCGCCGGGCGGCGCGGTGGGGCGAGCGGGTGCGGCAGTTTCTCGACCTGGAGCACTGGGGGGCCTTCCGCCGGTCGTTCGAGGAACTCGCGCACACGGTGCTGGACGTCGCCTCGGGCGGCCGGGGCAGGCCGCCCGCGACCGTCCTGCTGCTGTCGGGAGACGTCCACTACTCCTACATGGCGTCCGTACGGCGCCGGGGCGGCGGGCGCGTCCACCAGATCGTCTGCTCGCCGATCCGCAACCCGCTGAGCCGCACGCTGCGCTTCGCCAACATCGTGGCGTCGTTCGGGCTGGCGGGCGTGCTCGGCGGGGTGCTGGCCAGGGCCGGGGGCCTTCCCCGGCCGCCGTTGCGGTGGCGCATCAGCAAGGGACCCTGGTTCCCCAACATGATGACCGCCATCGACCTGGCGCCCGGGGAGGCCACGGTGACGTGGTTCACCGACACCGGCGATCAGGACACGGTGCGGATCAGGCCCGAGCCTCCCGCAGCACCGCGCTGAGCTGGTCCACCGCCCAGTCCAGGTCGTCCCGGGAGACGACGAGCGGCGGCGCGAGGCGGATCGTCGAGCCGTGCGTGTCCTTGACGAGCACGCCGCGGCGCATGAGCGCCTCGCTGATCTGCCGTCCGGTGCCGAGCGAGGGGTCGATGTCGATGCCCGCCCACAGCCCGCGCCCGCGCACCGCCACCACGCCGGGCCCGAGGTCCGCCAGGCGGGCGTGCAGGAACGCGCCGAGCTCGCGGGCCCTGGCCTGGTAGTCGCCGGTCCGCAGCAGCCCGATCACCGCGTCGCCGACCGCGCACGCCAGCGGGTTGCCGCCGAAGGTGGAACCGTGCTGGCCGGGCCCGATCACGCCCATGACGTCGGCGTTCGCGACGACCGCGGAGACCGGGACCACGCCGCCGCCGAGGGCCTTGCCCAGGACGTACAGGTCGGGGACGACGCGCTCATGGTCGCAGGCGAACGTCTCGCCGGTGCGGCCGAGGCCCGACTGGATCTCGTCGGCCACGAACAGCACGTTGTTGTCGGTGCAGATCTCCCGGACCGCGGCCAGGTAGCCGTCCGGCGGGACCAGCACGCCGGCCTCGCCCTGGATGGGCTCCAGGAGCACGGCCACCGTGTTCTCGTCGATCGCCTCCCTGACCGCCTCGGCCGAGCCGTACTTGACGATCCGGAAGCCGGGGGAGAAGGGGCCGAAGCCGTCCCGCGACTCGGGGTCGGTGGAGAAGCCCACGATGGTCGTGGTCCGGCCGTGGAAGTTGTCCTCCATCACGACGATGTTGGCCTGGTCGGGGGCGACGCCCTTGACCTCGTAACCCCACTTGCGGGCGACCTTGACCGCGGTCTCGACGGCCTCCGCGCCCGTGTTCATCGGCAGGACCATGTCCTTGCCGCACAGCTCGGAAAGGCCGGTCACGAACGCGGCGAACCGGTCGTGGTAGAACGCCCGGCTGGTCAGCGTCAGCCGGTCGAGCTGCTCGCGGGCCGCCGCGAGGATCGTGGGATTGCCGTGGCCGAAGTTCAGCGAGGAGTAGCCGGCCAGGCAGTCGAGATACCGCTTGCCCTCCACGTCGGTGACCCAGGCGCCCTCGGCCGAGCTGATCACGACGGGCAGCGGGTGGTAGTTGTGCGCGCTGTGGCTCTCGCTGAGCCGGATCAGTTCCTCGCTGTTCATCGAATCTCCCTGTTCGGCCGGATCTCGAGGGTGCAGCACTTGGGCCCGCCGCCGGCCTTGCGCAGCTCGCCGAGGTCCACCGGGACGACCTCGAAGCCACGGCGCTTGAGTTCCAGGATCAGCCCGGTCGCCTCGGCGTTGACGACGACGTTGCGGCCGTCGCTCACCGCGTTGAGGCCCAGCACCTCCGCGTCCGCGGACGTGGCGATCACGGCGTCGGGGAACAGCCGCCGCAGCACCTTCCTGCTGCCCTCGCTGAACGCCTCCGGATAGTACGCCACGTTGTGGCCGTCCAGCGGAAACAGGGCGGTGTCGAGGTGGTAGTACCTCGGGTCGACCAGGCGCAGCGTGACGACCGGCCGGCCGAGGAACTCCTGGGCCTCCATGTGCGCCGCCACGTCGGTGCGGAAGCCCGTCCCGGCCAGGATCATCTCGTCGAGCGTCAGGTAGTCGCCCTCGCCCTCGTTGGTGAAGGACGCCTCCAGTGTCTCGTATCCCCGTTCGACGAACCACCGCAGGTAGGCGGGGCCCTCGGCGGCGCGTTCCGGGTGGGCGAACCTGGCGCCGTAGACCCGGCCGTCCACGACGAGCGCGCCGTTCGCGGCGAACACCATGTCCGGCAGGCCCTCGATCGGGTCGATCAGGCTCACGGTGTGGCCGAGGTCCTCGTACGCCTGCCGGAGGCTCTCCCACTGCCGCAGTGCCCTGGTCGTGTCGGCGCCCTTCTCGGGATGCATCCATGGGTTGATGGAATACGAGACCGTGAAGAACTCGGGCCGGCACATCAGGAAGTGCCGGGCCGTGCCCGTACGACCACTGTCCGTGGTCTCGGCGGCTGGCGCGAGTGTCATCGTCGACTCCAAGCGGGAAACCGGGTGAACGGGACTTCAGCGTAGGAATCGGAGGGCGACAATCCAATGCGCCCGCGTTGCGATCACGTGTGGATCGGTTGCGTCCTTCACCCGTTCTGCAGCGATCCGTTAATAAGCCGCGACAGCACGATCGAGCTCTTGGTGCGGACCACGAACGGCTCGGCCGCCAGGCGTTCGATCACCCGCTCGACGTGCCGCACGTCGGTCGCGCGGATGTGCAGCAGCGCGTCGGCCTCGCCGGTGACCGTGCAGGCCGAGACGACCTCCGGGTGCCGGGACACGGCCATGCCGATCTCCGCGGGTGAGGTCTTGCCCCGGCAGTACAGCTCGACGTACGCCTCGGTGGTCCAGCCGAGGGCCGACGGCTCCACCCGGGCGCTGAAGCCGGTGATCGCGCCGCTGGCGATGAGCCGGTCGACCCGCCTCTTCACGGCCGGAGCCGACAACCCCACTTGAGCGCCTATTTCGGCGTACGTCGCCCGGGCGTCCTGCACGAGGGCCCGGATAATGGCGCGATCAAGCTCGTCCAACCTCACGTGGACCTGTATACAGCCGCCGCGCCCGGCATGCTCTCGGGCATGCCACGGGCGGCGGGGTCGACGTACCGGGTTGGGCTTCGGTCAGGCGGCGGCGCGCTTGAGGATGTCCTCGAACACGCTGGGGTCGTCGGAGGAGACCACGGGCCAGCCGATGCCGTACGAGCCGGCCCAGCCGACCTCGATCCCGGGGTTGGCGTGGTCGGTGCCGTCCGGCAGGAACAGGTGCGGGCTGCAGTTCACCCGCTCGGTCGCCGCGACGGCGGCCTGTTCGGACAGCGTCCTGCGCGCCCGGCCGTCGTCGAGTGCGGCCGCCAGGGCGTCCACGTCCACCACGCCGGTGGACGCGGCGGCGTCCAGGATGACCTTACGGTGGCTGATGCACCGCGACTCGGCCCAGAAGGCCCTCCGCAGCGCCAGGTCGAGCTGCTCGGACGCCGCGAACCCCTGCTCCTTGGCCGCCTGGACGGCCTCAAGCGCGGGCAGCGTCGTGGACGGGTACAGCCAGTCCTTCGCCTGCCACAGCTGCCATCCCGCGTCGGGTTCCAGCGCGGCCATCCGGCCCACCTCGCTGTCGGTCCCCGGCCGGGGGCTGGGCGCGTCGTTGAGCAGTTCCAGGGGGAAGGCGCGGTGGTCGAAGCGCACCCGGCCGGTCAGGCCCAGCCGTTCCCGGGTCCTGTGGAGCCGGTGCACGGCTATGTGCGCGAAGGAGCACCAGATGTCCGAGAAGATGATGATGGTGCCGGGTTCCGGGGTCAGTGTCGTCGTCATCGACGTTCTCCTTGTGTCGGGGGGGCGCTCAGGTGAGCTGGACGAGCACCGAGCCGGCGATGAGCAGGGCGAGACCGGTCAGGCGCGGTGCGGTGAGCGGGCGCCGGGGCAGCCGCAGGAGGCCGTAGTTGTCGATCACGGCCGAGGCGGCCTGCTGACCCGTCACGGTCAGCGCCACGGTGGTGGCGGCGCCGATCGTGGGGATGAGCGTGAAGGTCGCGGTGACGTACGCCGCGGCGCAGGCGCCGCCGAGCCAGCCCCACCAGGGCATCGTGCGCAGCGGAGCGAACCGCGGGCGCGGCGTGCGGCGCGTGGCGAGCAGGACGGCCAGCACCACGGCGATGGTGATCGTGGCCGCCATAAAGCTGATCATCGCGGTGGTCACCGGCTGGTGGATGTCCTTGCGGAGCGCGGCGTTGACCGCGCCCTGCACGGGCAGGACGGCGCCGGCCACGATGCCCAGCAGGATCCAGCCGCCCTGGCCGAGGCCGCCGGTCCGGCGTACGGCCGCCGTCGCGGCCGGGGCGGTGACGGTGGCCGTCCCGGCACGGCCGGGAGTGCCGGGAGCGCCGCCGGGCGCCGGTCCCGCCGAGGGCGGCGTCTGCGCCGGGCGCTGTCCCCGGATGACGACCGTGATGCCGGCGAGGACCGCGAGCGCGCCGAGGGCGATGCCGACGCTGAGCGGCTTGCGCGCGATGCCGAGCAGGCCGAACAGGTCCAGCCCCAGCGACGCGAACATCTGGCCGGTCACGAACAGGCCCGCCGCGGCCAGCGCGCCGAGCCGGGGGAAGAGCAGGATCCCGCTGGTGATGTAGAGCGGGCTGGCCAGCCCTCCGAGCAGGTGCCAGAACGGGACACCGGGCACGAGGCGGACGGCGCCGATCGCCCCGGCGGCGACCGCGAGGAGCGCCAGCAGGGCCGTCGCCACGCTCAACTGCAGGGTCGAGGCGCCGTACGGCGTTCCGACCGCCTTGTTGAGCTGGAGGTTCACCGAGGCTTGCACTGCCAGCAAGCAGCCGACCAGCAGTGCCGAGGCGAGGAACAGGGCATGCATCGCGATCCCTCTTCTGAAAGAACCGGATTTCGAGAAGCCGGGCCAGAAACGGACAGGGTGTCCGGATGAGCGTAAGGCAGAAATGGACGCTCTGTCCACATCGTTCCGCCGGGGGATTAGGATGTCCTCATGACCAACGGGTTGACGGATCCCGGCGGGAACCGGAGCAACGGCCGTGTTCCCCCGGAGGGGACCACGCCGGCCGCGCGGCCGGGAACTGCCCGTGCTCGACCTCGAACCGGGCCGGCCGGCGCCGGTGCGGGAACGGGCGGACGCCGCGCGCAACCGCATGCGCGTGCTGAAGGCGGCCGAACGGCTCTTCGCGACGAGGGACGCGCGGCACGTCACGATGGACGAGATCGCCAAGGCGGCGGGGGTGGGGCGGGCCACGCTCTACCGGCGCTATCCCGACCCCGCGTCGATCGCGACGGCCCTGCTGGACGAGCACGAGCGGCAGGTGCAGGGACACATCCTGAACGGCCCGCCGCCGCTCGGCCCGGGCGCCTCACCGGCCGATAGGCTCGCCGCGTTCTACATCGCCATGATCGACCTGCTGGAGCGTCACCTGCACCTCGTGCTGGGGGCCGAGACCGGGAGCGCCCGCTTCGGCACCGGCGCCTACCGCTTCTGGCGCGCGCACGTGCGGATGCTGCTGACCGAGGCCGGGGTGCCGGACCCGGAGGGAACGGCGGACGCCGTGCTGGCGCCGCTCGCGCCCGAGGTCTACCAGTTCCAGCGGCACACCCTGGGCCTGTCGCAGGCCCGCGTCACCGAGGCGCTGGTGTGGAGCGCTCGCCGGCTTGCGGGAGCCTGAGCGATCCGGGCTCGGGGCGCAGGCAGTAGTCGCCGACCCCGCGCTCCAGCAGGTCGAAGGCGCGCTCGGCGTGCTCCCTGACGTCCGCCCTGATCAGCGCCGCGTCCTCGCCGGCCATCTGCCGCATCGCGAAGTGGCGGGTCAGCGCGCGGACGACGGCGCAGATCTGCGCCGACACCAGCCAGGGGGTCAGGTCGTCGGGATCGGCGTCGGCCTCCTCGGCGAGCGTCCGGGCCAGCCGCTCCTCCCGGTTGACGTCGAGCATGCGCGCCCGTGACTGGAGCGCCACGCTCTCCCGCACCCGCTGCGTGAACAGGTCCAGGCCCTCGCTCATCCCGTAACGCCAGTCGCCGGCGTCGAGGGCCTCGAAGAAGTCGCGCCGCACCGCCTCGACCGCCGTCTCGCCCGCGCGGCGCTCGCGCACGGCCCGGGCCAGCATGTCCTCGCTTTCCTCGCTGCGGTCGAGGAACAGGTCCTCCTTGGTGCGGAAGTAGTTGAACACCGTGTTGACCGACACGTCGGCGGCCCTGGCCACCTCGGCCACGGTGACGTTGTCGAACCCCCGTTGCAGGAACAGTCCCATCGCGATGTCGGCGATCCGCTGGCGGGTCTCCCGCTTCTTCCGCTCCCGCAGGCCCTCTTCCACGCCTCGATTGTAAGGGCGAGCACAAACTTTAAGTGACACCAAATTTGGTGTTACTCTACCCAGCATGATTCACGCCAGAGGGCTCACCAAGACCTTCGGCCCGGTCGAGGCCGTACGGGGGATCGATCTCGACGTCTCCGCGGGGGAGATCGTCGGCTTCCTCGGACCGAACGGCGCGGGCAAGACCACCACGCTGCGCATGCTGACCACGCTGCTGCGCCCCACGTCCGGCACCGCCACGGTCGCGGGCGCCGACCTGTTCGCCGACCCCGCGGCCGTACGCCGCCGCATCGGCTACGTCGCCCAGGGCGGCGCGTTCGCCCCGTTCTCCCCGGTGGGGCAGGAGCTCGTGCTCCAGGCCCGCCTGTACGGACTGAACAAGGAGCAGGCCCGCGAACGGGTGACCACCCTGCTCGCCGAGCTGGACCTGCCCGGGGTCGAGGAGCGTACGACGGTCACGATGTCGGGCGGCCAGAAGCGCCGGCTGGACATCGCGATGGGCCTGCTCCACCGGCCCGAGCTGCTCTTCCTCGACGAGCCCACGACCGGGCTCGACCCGCAGAGCCGCGCCAACCTGTGGGACCACGTGCGGCGGCTGCGCGAGCGGGACGGCCTGACGGTCTTCCTCACGACGCACTACCTGGAGGAGGCCGACGCGCTCTGCGACCGCGTCCTGATCATCGACAACGGCCGGATCGTCGCCCAGGGCACCCCGGACGAGCTGAAGTCCGAGCACGGCGCGCGGACGCTCGACGACGTCTTCCTCGCCGTCACCGGCCGCGAGCTGCGCGAGGGAGCCGCCGCGTGACCGCCCTCACCGTCCTGACCGGGCACTACCTGCGCGCATCCTTCGGCAACAAGTTCAGCCTGGTCTTCAGCGCCCTGCAGCCGTTCCTCTACCTCGTGTTGTTCGGCCCGCTGTTCGACCGCAGCGGCGTGGGCTCGTGGGCCGTCCTCGTGCCCGGCCTGCTGGTGCAGCTCGGATTGACGAGCGCGGGGATGGCGGGCTTCGGCATCGTGTTCGACCAGCGGTTCGGGGTGCTCGAACGGCTGCGGGTCACGCCGGTGAGCCGGGTGACGCTGCTGCTCGGCCGGGTGCTCAGGGACTGCGTCGTGCTGCTGATCCAGGCGGTGGCGATCATCGTGGCCGCGTACGCGCTGGGCCTGCGGGCGCCGCTGGCGGGGGTGCTGGCGGCGCTGCTGCTGACCACCGTGCTGTCGGTCGGCATGGCGTCGCTGTCGTACACGGCGGCGCTCACGATACGGCAGGAGCTGTTCGCGCCCGTGATGTCCACCCTGGTGGTCCCGCTGATGCTGCTGTCGGGCGCGCTGCTGCCGATGTCGCTCGCCCCCGCCTGGCTCGACGTGGTGTCGCGGCTCACGCCGTTCCGGTACGCGGTCGAGGGGCTGCGCGCGCTGTTCGCCGGTTCCTACGCGTCGTCCGCCCTGTTGTGGGGGGTCGTCGTGTCCCTGGCCTTCGCCGTCCTGGGCGTTACCCTGGGCACCAGTCGTTTCCAAAGGGAAAACGCCTGATCAGGGCTAGGAAAAGGCATTCGAAGTTGATACCGGTTTGCGGGCGCCGTCGGGCACTTGGACGGTCACAATGGGTGGCGTGGCGGACGTCAACTTCACCCTCGTCCAGCTGCGTTACTTCGTAACCGCGGCCGAGCTCGGCAGCATGACCGCGGCCAGCAGAGAGCTCATGGTGGCGCAGTCGGCGATTTCGGCCGCCATCGCCCAGGTGGAGCGGGAGCTGGGAGTCCAGCTCCTGATCCGCCACCACGCCCGCGGTCTTTCGCTGACCCGCGCGGGCGAGCGCTTCCTCGTCGAGGCCCGGGAGTTCCTGTCCCACGCCGCGGCGCTCGCCCAGTCGGCGCGGGGCCTCGCGGGGTCGCTGACCGGTGAGCTCGCCGTCGGCTGCCTGACCACGCTCGCGCCGTTCTACCTGTCCCGGTTGCTGCGCGAGTTCGCCGAGAGGTATCCGGGGGTGCGGGTCAGCGTCGCGGAGGGCGAGATCTCCGCCATGGAGTCGGCCCTGCTCGACGGGCGGTGCGAGGTCGCCCTCGTCTACGCCATCGATCTCGCCCTCGATCTCGACATCCGTACGCTCACCCGGGCCAGGCCGTACGCGCTGCTGCCGCCGGAGCATCCGCTGGCCCGGGCGGAGACGGTGTCGCTGGCGGACCTGGCGGCCGAGCCGATGATCCTGCTGGACCTGCCGCGCAGCCGCGACTACTTCCGGGCCATCTATCCCACCGAGCCACGCGTACGGTTCCGCACGTCGAGCTACGAGACGGCGCGCTCACTGGTGGCGGGCGGGCACGGCTACTCGATACTCAACCAGCGGGCCGAGAACGACCAGACCTACGACGGCGGCCGGGTCGCGTGCGTCCCGATCAGCGACGACGTGCCCGCGCTCGACGTCGTGCTCGCCTCGGTGCGCGGCGTGCGGCCCACCGCCCGGGCGGTCGCCTTCGCCGAGACCTGCCAGGCGTTCTTCTCCAGGAGGTAGCTCACCCGAGGTCGGCGAGCAGTTCCTCCAGGAACGCGCCGGTCTGCGTGGCCGGCCGGGCGTCCACGCACACCTCGTTCATCACCTGCGTGTACGCCTCGGTGTCCTCGGGCTTGTCCAGATAGAGGGCACTGGTGAGCTGCTCCAGGTAGACGACGTCGGGCAGCTCGGGCGCCTCGAAGCGCAGGATCGTGAAAGGCCCCCCGCACGCGGCGTGCCCGCCGTGGTCGAACGGCACGATCTGCAGCGTGATGTTCGGCTGCTTCGTCACCTCGATGAGGTGTTCCAGCTGGGCCCGCATCACCTTCCGGCCGCCGATCGGGCGGCGCAGCGCCCCCTCGTCCATCACGGCCCACAGGGTCGCCGCCTCGGGCCCGGTCAGCCGCTCCTGCCGGCGCATCCTCAGGTCCACGCGCCGGTCGACGTCGTCGGCGGACCGCCCCACGCTGCTCCTCAGGACGAGGGCCCGCGCGTACTCGGGCGTCTGCAGCAGCGTGGGCACGAACTGCAGCTCGTAGCAGCGGATGACGGACGCCGCCTCCTCCAGCCCGACGTAGAACTCGAACCACCCCGGCAGCACGTCGCTGTACTTGTGCCACCAGCCGGGGATGTTCGCCTGCCGCGCCAGGTCGAGCAGCACGGCACGGTCGTCGGCGTCGGTGATGCCGTAGAGGGTGAGCAGGTCGGCGACGTCCCGCTCCTTGAAGCCGACCCGGCCGAGCTCCAGCCGGCTGATCTTGGCGTGCGACCCGCGGATGGCACGGGCCGCCTTCTCGGGGGTGATGCCGCTCTGCCGGCGCAGTCGCCTGAGCTGGGCCCCGAGCAGAAGCCGCAGGGCCGTCGGGCCGCCGCGGGCGATCCCGACCGGTACGGGGGCGGTGCTGTCCGCCTGTGCGTTCACGATCGCTCCATCGGCGGCGCTCCCGGAAAATCCCTGGTGAACCAATCGGGTTGATCATCCTACCGGACCGGGGTGAGGCCGTCTTTTCTGGGAACTTCCACGGAAAGTCGGGGACGCGCGACATTTGCACGTGCACGCGTGCTTGCATCCGCAAGGCACAGGGCAAGATACACGACGGCAGGGAAATTCACATCATGTAATGGGTGAGACCTGAGGGATCGGCGATGACAGCAGACCTGGCGGGCCCGGGAGCCGCGACAGCGCCTCCGTGGTTGACCTCGATGTTCGAGCGGGACGACGTCGCCGGCTTGTCCCTGCCTCCGTCGGCGACGTGCACCTTTCGCGGGCGCACCACATCCGCCGCCGCGGCCCGTGACTTCACCGCCAGGACGTTGTGCGGCTGGGGTGTCCCCGGCCTCGTGCCGGACGCGCAGCTCGTGGTGTCCGAGTTGGTGACGAACGCGCTGAGGCACGCCCCCGGTGATCCCGCCGACGCCCCGCCGATCCGGCTGAGGCTGGTGAAGCACCGGTTTCATATCGGCTGCGGCGTGAGCGACGCCAGCGCCCGGGTGCCCGCGATCTCGCCCTGGAGCGACCTGTCGGAATCGGGCCGGGGGCTGCACCTGGTCGAGGCGCTGACCGCGGCGTGGGGATGGATCCTCACCCGCGGCGGGGGCAAGGTGGTCTGGGCGCTGTTCGACGCCTCGCCCGCCGCCTGAGCGGCCGTTCGCCTGCCGATCGGCCGCCTTTTCCGAGATCAGCCGAGCCGCGACAGGGCGGCCTGGGCGTCCCGCTCCCACACCGGCGCGCCCCAGCGCCGGGCCACCTCGACGGCGCGGGAGAAGTACCCCGCCGCCTCCTCCGGGCGGTCCAGGAGCAGGGCGAGCACGCCGCGCTGGCGCGGCCGCCGAGCTGGGCGGGCGCGCCGTCGACCTCGGCTTCGAGTGCGCCGAGCCCGCGGATGCGGATCATCGGCCGCTCAGCCCGCCGTCACGCCAGGGGGCCCGCCGGGTCAGCCCTGCTCGGCCTCGCCGGTGACCTGCTCGGCGGCCTCCTCGGGCGACTGCTCCAGGTCCTGGTCGGCCTGGGCCTGCGCGGAGGCCTTGTCCAGCCGGACCCAGCTCGTGACGCTCTCGACGGCGAACAGCACGAGCAGGTACGCCGTGAGGACGGCCGCCACGGGGGTCAGCCATCCGGCGGCGGCGCCCACGCCGAGGACCAGCAGGCGGACCTCCCAGCCGAGCCCGGCCTGGTAGAGCCAGGCGGGGGGCCAGATGCCCTGCCGGGTGCGGTAGACGGTGTCGTACGTGTGGTAGCCGATCACGTAGATCAGCACGAACAGCAGCCACTTGGGCGTGTCCTCGGCCAGCCCGAGCAGGATGATCGTCACGAATTCGGCCGCGCGCAGCAGCGGGGGAGTGATCCAGTCGAACCGCCCCAGGTGGTCGCGGCCCGCGGTGGGCAGGACCAGCACGAGCAGCACGGCGACGGGCACGAGCAGGATCGGGCCGTCGGTGAGGGCGCCGGCGACGGCCAGCGCCACGATCGCGATCAGCGCCACCACGGTCGCGGGCACGGGCGGCAGCAGCCGGCCCAGGGAGCCCTTCAGCGCGGTGGCGAGCGGGCCGTCGTCGCGGTAGGCGAGCAGGCGCGCGGTCTGGACGCGGCGGCGCTCCTCGTCCGGGTCCGGAAGCGGCGTGGTGGCCTGCGGCTGAGTGATCATGCGAGCGACCTCAGGAGACGTCCGGTGAGGGTGTAGGTGGCCGCGACGCCGCCCCAGACGATCAGCGTGAGCAACGTCACGCGGGGGTTGAAGAACGCGGCGGTGATCGCGATGGCGGCGAAACGCTCGCCGATGGGGAACACGATCATCTTGCGGGCCCAGTGGACCGGGCGGAACTTGCCGGCCTTGGTCCACAGCTTCAGCAGCCCGCGCACGCCGGTGCTCCGGCTCGCCCTGCGCTGCTCCAGCGCCTCCCGCAGCGGACGGTCGTCGGCGACCGTCAGGTCCAGCGTGGGCAGCGGCACGGGCGCCTTGCGCCGGTTCGCCGCACCGAACGAGAAGTCCAGCAGGTGCTTGACCGACTGGAGGGCCAGCGCGACCAGCGCCAGCGTCCAGACGCCCTCGCCGTCGCCGAACTGCCCGGACACCGTCGCGCCGACCGCGAGTCCGACGAAGACGGCGTACTCCTTGAACCGGTCGAACGTGGCGTCCAGCCAGGCGCCGAGCACGCCGAACTTGCGCGCGTAGCGGGCGAGCTGGCCGTCCACGCAGTCGAAGACGAACGCGAAGTAGATGAGGACCGCGCCGGCCACCGCTCCCCAGCGGGTGCCGGTGGCGAACGCGCCGGCCGACAGCAGGCCGAGAGCGATCGAGATCAGCGTCACCTGGTTGGGCGTGAGCCCTCGGCGGGCCGCCCAGCGGGCGATGAAGCGCGAGTAGGTGCTGACGAAGAACGTGGTGAAGAAGCCGTCGGCGCCCTTCACGGCGTTGTTCAGCCGGGCCCGGTCCTCGTTGAAGCCCGCCATCTCGGCCAGCGCCTCGTCGGCCTCGGCCTGGCTGCGGACGCGGCGGAAGAACAGATCGCGGCGGCCCCGCCGGCCCACCGACACGCCGCGCCGGACCAGGCCGAGCACGAGAAGCTCGGTCACGTCGTCCTCGGGGCCGAACAGGTGGGCCATGTCCGCCAGCTCGCGGGCGACCTCGGCGAGGGTCTGCAGGTGCCGCTGGTGGAGGTGGAGAGGTCCGAGCAGCGCCGCGTTCGGCCGGGTCACCGCGTGGTAGGCGGTGCCGACCGAGATGATCCGGCTCCGGCCGATGCGGGTGCGCTGGGGCAACCCCTCGATCACCTTCTCGCCGATCTCGGGCTCCGCCTCCTCGATCGGCACCTCCTCCTCCGCCGGAGGGTCGTTCTCGCCCTGCTCCTGCCGCTCCTGCCGGACGACCAGTGCGATGGCCCCCCGTTTGGCCTTGGTGATCTGGTAGATCAGCTCGTCGTGCACCAGCGAGTCGGCCGGCAGGATCAGCAGGTTCTCGTCGGCGCCCTCGACCGCGTCGGCCAGCGCGCGCAGGTCGCCGGCGACGTCGGGGCTCTCCACCACCCGTCCGTACGGCCTGCGGTAGGCGGCGGCGTCCCCCGGCCGGGCGATCGTCGTCGGCTCGGGGTCCAGAGCGGCGGCCTGCGCGAGCAGCCTGTCGTACGCGGAGGGGGCCCCGGGCAGCGATTTCAGCGTGATGGCCGCGGGCAGGGCGGGCTGGCCGCCGGGCGGCGGGGGACTGATCGGGCCGGGCGGGCGCCAGCAGGACCACGCGGGTCATGGCAACCTTTCGACGCAACGGGGGGAGATCAGGCCCTCAGGCTTGACCGGCGCGGGGAAGTCCGCCGGAAGCCAAAGCTTAGTGACCTTTCGGTTGAACCGATGCACCCCAGGTTTACCGTACGGTCCCTGGATGTACAGCTTGGGGAGGGTTCGTCGCCCGGCATCGTCGCCGGATCATTACCGAATTTTCACCATTCATGACCATCAACGTGGCGAATGCCCGTCTGGCGGGGCGGACGCCCGCGCGCACCCATACGATGGCGGGGTGAGCCTCTACCGGGACGAGGGCGTCGTGCTGCGCACCCAGAAGCTGGGTGAGGCCGACCGCATCATCACGCTCCTCACCCGGCGCACCGGCAAGGTCCGCGGCGTGGCCAAGGGTGTGCGCAGGACCATGTCGCGCTTCGGCGCGCGGCTGGAGCCGTTCTCCCACGTCGACCTGCAGCTCCACAGCGGCAGGTCGCTCGACGTGATCACCCAGGTCGAGACCCTGCACCCGTACGGCGAGGCGATCGTGGCCGACTACGCGAGGTACACCGCGGGGACCGCGATGCTGGAGACGGCCGACCGGCTGACGGTGGGGGAGAAGGAGCCGGCGCTGCGCCAGTTCCTGCTGCTGGTCGGCGGGCTGCGCACGCTCGCCGAAGGCGGCCACGAGGCCCGGCTGGTGCTCGACGCGTTCTTCCTGCGCTCGCTGGCCGTGGCGGGCTACGCCCCCGCGCTGTCGGAGTGCGCGCGGTGCGGCGCGGAGGCCGTGCGCGCCTTCGCGATCGTCGCCGGTGGCGTGGTGTGCGGCGCCTGCCGCCCGGCCGGCGCCGCGGTGCCCGCCGCGGAGACGATCGCGCTGATGATCGCACTGCTGCGCGGCGACTGGGCGGCCGCCGACGCCTCCGAGTCCCGCCACCGCGCCGAGTGCAGCGGCCTGGTCGCCGCGTACCTCCAGTGGCACCTGGAGCACGGCATCCGCTCGCTGCGTCATGTGGAGCGGGAGTGGCCCGCTCAGGTGACCGCAAGCGAAGCGAGGATCATCTGAGCGGCCCTTGGCGGGGGTCCGGGGGTCGTCCCCGGTGTGGGCAGGTCAGATGACCGCAAGCGAAGCGAGGATCATCTGAGCGGCCCCGCGGGGGTCCGGGGGTCGTCCCCCGGTGTGGGCAGGTCGGATGACCGCAGGCGAAGCGAGGATCATCTGAGCGGCCCCGCGGCCCTTGCGGCGGTCTAGGGGTCGTTCTCGGTGGCGTCGGCGTGAGGTGGGGAACGCACGGAATCCGCACGGGATCCGCACGTCTCGCGCGCCTGAGGACCGGTCGGGACGCAATACCCTCGGTACATGGTCCGTCCTCCCTCTCCGCACCCGTCCGGTGTCACCCCGCCCGCCATCCCGCGTGACCTGCTGCCGCGACACGTGGCGATCGTCATGGACGGCAACGGCCGCTGGGCCAAGGCGCGCGGGCTGCCCAGGACCGAGGGGCACAAGATGGGCGAGGCGTCGCTGTTCGACGTCATCGAGGGCGCCATCGAGATCGGCATCCCCTACCTGTCGGCGTACGCCTTCTCCACGGAGAACTGGAGGCGCTCGCCGGACGAGGTGCGCTTCCTCATGGGGTTCAACCGCGACGTCATCCGCCGGCGGCGCGACCAGCTCAACGCGATGGGCGTGCGGGTCCGCTGGGCCGGGCGCCCCGGGCGGCTGTGGAAGAGCGTGATCAAAGAGCTCGAGGACGCCGAGCGGATGACGGTCGGCAACAGCACGCTGACCCTCCAGTTCTGCGTGAACTACGGCGGCCGCGCGGAGATCGTGGACGCGGCCGTGCGGCTCGCCCGCGACATCGCCGCGGGCCGGGTCAAGGCCGACAAGGTCTCGGAGAAGACCTTCGCGCGCTACCTGGACGAGCCGGAGATCCCGGACGTGGACCTGTTCCTGCGTTCGTCCGGCGAGCAGCGCACCTCCAACTTCCTGCTCTGGCAGTCCGCGTACGCCGAGATGGTCTTCCTCAACCAGCTGTGGCCCGACTTCGACCGACGGGACCTGTGGCAGGCCTGCGAGATCTACGCCAAGCGCGACCGCAGGTACGGCGGCGCCGTTCCGAACGAGGTGGCGCGGAGCTGAGACGCCGGCCGGTGGCGGGAGCCCGGCATCAGGAGGCGTCGCGGCGGCGGGCCCGGTACGCGGCGACGTGCATGCGGTTCCCGCAGGTACGGCTGTCGCAGTAGACCCGGGAGCGGTTCCTCGACTCGTCCACGAAGACGTGGGAGCAGTCGGGCGCCGCGCACGTGCGCAGGCGATCCCGCTCGTTCTCCACGAGCACGTGGGCGAGGGCGACGCCGCAGTCGGCGGCCAGGTGCTCGGCGACCGACGAGCCCGGCGCGAAGTAGTGGACGTGAAGGGGATGGCCGTCGTGCTCGGCGAGGTGCGGCGTGATGCGGGTGCGCTGCAGCAGCGTGTTGAGCAGGGTGACCGCCGTCGGCTGGTCCGGCGCGGTGAACACGGCGTGAAACTCCTCGCGCAGGGCCTGGACCTCGGCGAGGTCCCGCCGGGTCACCACCCCGACCCCGCTGACCTCCCGCCTGCGGACGAACTCCTCCAGGTCGCCGACCTCGGCGAGCCCGTCGCGCTCGCCGCGCCGGTGTTGATGAGGTCCACCACCGTCGCCAGCGAGTACACCATGTCATGGCTGAACGGCACGCCATCTCCCTTTTGTCGCGGCGGTCCCTGTCGCGGCGCAGGCAGCGTACCTCTCGGGGAGCCCGCGCGGGGCGGGGTCAGCTCTTTCCGGCCGCCTCCGCGTGCGACGCGGCCGCCTGCGCGCACGAGGAACAGGTGCCGAAAACCTCCACGGTGTGGGTGACGTCGATGAAGCCGTGCTCGGCCCCGACGACCTCGGCCCAGCGCTCCACGTCCGGCCCGGCCACCTCGACCGTACGCCCGCACTCCCGGCACACGAGGTGGTGGTGGTGCGTGTCGGTCTGGCAGGCCCGGTAGACCGACTCGCCCTCGTCGGTGCGCAGCACGTCGACCCGGCCGGCGTCGGAGAGCGACTGGAGTGCCCGGTACACGGTCGTCAGGCCGATCTTGGAGCCGACCGCGCGCATCTCGGCGAACACGTCCTGCGCGCTGCGGAACCCCCGGCTCTGGCGGAGGATCTCGTGAACGGCGTCACGGCTCTTCGTCATCAGGACTCCTGTGTACGGCTTCGCCCCCTACGACCTACCAGGTTAGGCCGGTTCGCGTCAGATCAGGCCGAAACGGGTGGCGGCGAGGAGGACCAGGAACGTCGCGACCGCCACACGCAGCAACCGGCCCACCGGACGCAGCGAGGGCCACGACAGGTAGGCCAGCCAGGCGATGAACGCGAGCACCGGAAGCACGGCGACCCCGCCACGCCAGTCCGGCACCACCAGCCCGGCGATCAGCAGGGCCACCATGACCAGCGGGATCACCCAGCGGGGCTGCTGGAACAGGAAGACCAGCGGCGCGGCGCTCTTGCGCTCGACCTCCGCGCGCAGCCCGGTCGCGCCGGGAGTGAAGAACTGCTCGCCCCGCGGCAGCGGCCGCCGCACCCGCGGGGACGCCGCGTTCCCCCGGGCGGGAGGCTTCCTCGCCAGAGGATGGGCCGGCACCTGACGGCGCGGCGGTTCGGTTTCGCTTCCCACGCGTTCGAGCCTAGTGCGCATCCGCCCAATCTTCGCCCCGTCGCGTCGCCCGCCGTGCTTGTTCCGCCCACGTCGCCCGTCGCGTCGCCCGCGGTGCTCCTTCCGGCCGCCTCGCCCCGTCGCCGCCGTGATCCTTCCGCCCGGGTCGCCCCCCTCCCCGGCGGGGCGTACGCGAGGGGTGGCATGCTGGGCGACATGCTCGCCGTGATCCGTTATTCGGTGCCGGGCGCCCGCGCCGACGAGTTCGCCGCCCAGGCGCGCGACATCCTCGACCTGCTGGCCGCGCAGCCGGGATACCTGCGCGGCCAGATCGGCAGGTCGGTGGACGAGCCGGCCCTGTGGGCGGTGGTCAGCGAGTGGGAGGGCGCGGGCTACTACCGGCGGGCTCTGTCAGCGGCCCGCATGGTGATGTATCCCCTGATGACCCTTATGATCAACGAGCCCAGCGCCTTCGAGGGCGTCTACACGCTGCCGGGCGAGGGGGCGAGCGCGGGGACCGTGGGCAAGGCTTGAGCGCGGGGGCGCCGGATTCCCCTAAGCTTGAGCACGGATCCGGGCAGGTGGCCGGACGTCCCGCAGCCGCGGCACGGCGGCCGGGCCGGCCCGCCCGCTTCAGCGGACAACGCACGCTGACCCCGATCTCAACGCCGACACCCAGCCGGATGGAGTTCCACTGATGGCACGTCGCACCGACGTCTTGGAAACGATCGTCAGCCTCGCCAAACGCCGCGGGCTCGTCTTCCCGTCGAGCGAGATCTACGGAGGCCTGCGGGCGTCCTGGGACTACGGCCCCCTCGGTGTCGAGCTCAAGAACAACGTGAAGCGCGAGTGGTGGAAGGCCATGGTGCAGGGCCGCGACGACGTCGTCGGCCTCGACTCCTGCGTCATCCTCGCCCGCGAGGTCTGGCAGGCCAGCGGCCACGTCGACACCTTCACCGACCCGCTCACCGAGTGCCAGGCGTGCCACAAGCGCTACCGCGCCGACCACCTCATCGAGGCGTACGAGGCCAAGCACGGCAGCGAGCCGGCGGGCGGCCTGGCCGACATCACCTGCCCGAACTGCGGCAACAAGGGCGCGTTCACCCAGCCCAGGCAGTTCAGCGGCCTGCTGAAGACGTTCCTCGGCCCGGTGGAGGACGAGTCGGGCCTGGCGTACCTGCGGCCGGAGACCGCCCAGGGCATCTTCATCAACTACCTGAACGTCCAGCAGTCGGCCCGCAAGAAGATCCCGTTCGGCATCGGCCAGATCGGCAAGTCGTTCCGCAACGAGATCACCCCGGGCAACTTCATCTTCCGCACCCGCGAGTTCGAGCAGATGGAGATGGAGTTCTTCGTCAAGCCCGGCACGGACGAGGAGTGGCACCAGTACTGGATCGACGAGCGCCTGCGCTGGTACGTCGACCTCGGCATCAACAAGGACAACCTCCGGCTCTACGAGCACCCGAAGGAGAAGCTGTCCCACTACTCGAAGCGGACCGTGGACATCGAGTATCGCTTCAACTTCGCCGGCGGCGAGTGGGGTGAGCTGGAGGGCATCGCCAACCGCACCGACTTCGACCTCACCGCGCACGGCAAGGCGTCCGGCACCGACCTGTCGTTCTTCGAGCAGGAGTCGGGCGAGCGCTACGTGCCGTACGTCATCGAGCCGGCGGCCGGTGTGGACCGCGCGACGCTGACCTTCCTCCTCGACGCCTACACGGTCGACGAGGCGCCCAACGCCAAGGGCGTGATGGAGGAGCGGACCGTGATGCGCCTCGACCACCGCCTGGCCCCGGTCAAGGTCGCGGTGCTGCCGCTGTCGCGCAACGCCGACCTGTCGCCGAAGGCCCGCGACCTCGCGGCCCGGCTGCGCCGCCGGTGGAACGTGGACTTCGACGACGCGGGCGCCATCGGCCGCCGCTACCGCCGCCAGGACGAGATCGGCACGCCGTTCGCGATCACGGTCGACTTCGACACCCTGGAGGACCAGGCCGTGACGATCCGCGAGCGGGACTCCATGGCCCAGCAGCGGGTCGCGCTCGACCAGGTCGAGTCGTACCTGCGCCAGCACCTCAACGACTGATCACCGCGACGAGGCGCCTGTCCGGAAATTTCCGGACAGGCGCCTTTTGCTATCGGGTGCTGCGATCGGGACTCTTTATCGGGCCGTGCAGGTGAGGGCGGGAACCGGAGTGCTCGCCCCGGACGCGAGGAAGCCGAACGTCGTGCTCGCGCCGGCCGCGAGCGCGCCGTTCCAGTCGGTGTTCCGCGCGGTGACCGACGATCCGCTGCCGGTCAGCGCCGCGTTCCACGACTGCGTGACGGTCTGGCCGCCGGTGAAGGTCAAGGTGACCGTCCAGCCGCCGATCGCCGCGCCGCCCGCGGTGACCGCGACCTCGCCCTGGAAGCCGCCCTGCCACGCGTTCGTGACCTTGTACGTCGCGGAGCAGGCCGCACCCGGGGAGCCCGTCGGGCCCGCGCTCGGGCTGGGGCTCGGCGTCGGGCTCGGACCGGGGGACCGGCTCGGACTGGGACTCGGGCTCGCACTCGGACTGGGGGAGGGGCTCGGGCTGGACGTCACCGGCGTGATGGCGAGTTCGGCGTCGGTGAAGGTGCCGTGGGCCGGATTGACGTCGGTCTCCCCGCCCCTGCCGTCGCAACCGCGATCGGGATCGAACATCAGGTAGGTGCCCGAGCCGCAGGCGGTCGAGAGCTCGGCGTCCCCGCCGACCACGATGTTCCCGCTGAGGTTCGCCCCGCCCTGGATCAGCGCGTTGTCCTTCACCACCGCGTTGCCGCCCACGGTCGCGCCGCTGTTGACCCAGGCCAGGCCCTCGATGCGGGCGTTGCCGCTGACGGTGCTGTTGCCGTAGACCGCCGCGCGGGGGCCGACGTAGGCGGTTGCGGCGACGTTCGCCCGGTCGTCCACCCAGCCGCCGCCGTTGGAGTGCCAGTGGCCCCCGGCGGGAGCGGCCGGGCGGGGGTACCCCGGCTCGAAGCCCGACGGCGCGGCGCCCTCGACGCGGAACTCGTACGGGTAGCGGTAGTTCTTCGGATAGCCGTCGAGGTAGGCCCAGTGGTGCACGGTGCCGGGGGTCCCCGTCACGACGAGGTAGACCTCCTTCTCGCCCGGCTGGGTCTGGAAGCTGATCACGCCGTCCGCCGCGCTGCTCAGCGGGCCGTACCTCGGCACGCCGTTCTTCACGGCCACGAAGCCGTACGTCCAGCCCGACTGGGCCGCCGCGTTGACGTGTCCCTTGAAGTGCAGCCGGATCAGCCCGCCGTCCGTGCCCGGGACGAGCTTGATCTTGTTGTAGCCGTAGTCCGACGGGGCGAGCGCGTCGGGGATCCGGTAATGACCGGCCGACGCGTTGACGGCCTCCACGGGCACCCCGTTGTACGCGGTGATGAACGGATAGAGGCTGTCGATGAACGGCATGACGTTCGCCCGGTTGGAGTAGTCCCAGGTCACCTGCCGCTGCGCGTACTCGCCGGCCCGCGTGTTCAGCTCGGCCTGGGTGATGCCGCTGATCCGCCGATAGGTCTCCAGCGGGTGCTCGGTGTTCCTGGCCTCGTTCCACAGGCGGTTGAACATGGCGAGCCCGTCGCGGTCCTTGACGTACTGCATCAGCATCCAGTTGCCGTAGTGGTGGCGGCTGCTGCTCCAGTAGAGGTTCTCGGTGCGCAGGAACCTGGTGAGGTCGCCGGCGGCGGTGGTCGGGTAGACCTGCATCGCCATGAACTCGGCGCTGGTCTCCCAGAACGTGCCTGCGGAGGGGTCGGTGAAGCCGTACCCGGACCGGCCGAGGAACGTGTAGTTCTGGAAGACGTGCCCGAGCTCGTGGGCCAGGCCCCAGGAGCCGGGCTGCGCGGCGGCGGGGGCGATGTTGATGACGCCGACGACGCCGTCCACGGAGCCGCCGGTCGCCCAGTCGTTGAGGTTCGCGTTCGACCACGTCTGCGTGACGATCACGATGATCTTGTATTTTGCCAGGTAACCGGTCTCCGGCGTGAACTTCATCGTGTTCACGTAATAGGAGTAGAGGCTCTCCAGCTGGCTCAGCATGTTGTCCGGGTCGAACCGGTACTGCGAGGGGGCGCTGCGCGGATCGGTGCCGGAGCGGTCGCCCCACAGCAGGATGAAGTTCGCGGACTCCTTGGTCCTGGCGCTGCTCCACGGCACCTCGCCGGTGGTGGCCCAGCGGCTGGGAATGTACACGGTCTTCGTGGCCGCGTACGAGGGCGCGGGCGCGGCGAACGCGGGCAGGAGCGCCAGCCACAGCGCCGCGAGTGCCAGGACGGTCTTTCTCCGGATCAGATGGATCATGTTCGCCCTTCCGAGGGGGGATCGGGGGCGCGCGAGGGCCGGCCCACTGTCGTGTGTGTGGACCCGCGTCGCGCGTGAACGATGAGCCGACCGCCTGACCCGGTGCTCGTCGTGCCTGCGAAGCTCGATGACCTCCCTTCTCGTGACGTCCCTAGACGGTCGACTCGCGGATGATCAGGCGGCACGGCATCCGGTGCACGCCCGGCGTCGCCCGCCCGTCCATCGCCGCGAACAGGTGCTGGGCGGCCGTGCGGCCGAGCACCTCCAGGTTCATGTCGACCGTGGTCAGCGGGGGCCTGGTCTCCGTGGACAGGACCTCCCAGTTGTCGTAGCCGACCACCGCGAGGTCCTCCGGCACCCGTCGCCCGCGTTCCCGCGCGGCCTCCACGAGGCCGGCCGCTATCTGGTCGCTGCCGCAGACGACGGCGTCCACCTCGGGATCGGCGCGCAGGATCACCTCGGCGGCCTGCCGTCCCCAGCGCTGCGACCACACGCCGTACAGGACCTGGCCGCCGGACATCGGCAGGCCCGCCTCCTCCAGCGCGAGCGTCACCCCGGCCGCCCTGTCCTGGGCGGCCTGGTAGTGCTGCGGGCCGGTGACGTGCGCGATCCTGCGCCGGCCGAGGGTCACCAGGTGCCGTACGGCCTGCGCCGCGCCGTCCACGTCGTCGGGCACGAACGACACGTCGTCCGGGTCGTCGGACGGCGCGTAGGCGTACACGACGGGCACGGGCAGGTCGCGGCTTATCGAGGGCCGGGGGTCGGTGCTCTCGCCCACGACGATGAGGCCGTCCACCCGGCGGGTCAGCAGCGTGCGGATGTGGTGCTGCTCGCGGATGGCGTCGCCGCGGGCGTCGCACAGCAGCACCGCCATCTCACCCGCGCCGAAGGCGTCCTCGGCGCCGAGCAGCACGGGGATGCCGAAACGGCCGACGCTGTCACTGGTGAGCAGACCCATGGTGCGGGTGGACCCGGTCAGCAGGCTGCGGGCCAGCGCGTTCGGCTGGAACGACAGCTCTTCCGCTGCCTGGAAGACGCGCCTGCGGGTCTCCGCGCGAACCTGTCCCCGGCCGTTGAGCGCCTTGGACGCGGTCGCGATCGAGACCCCCGCGAGGGCGGCCACGTCGGTGATCGTGGCGGGTCGTTGCGGAGGAGCCATCGATACGTAAAACCTTTTCAGAATGTGGGCGACTACGGCCATGCCGAAGATAGTCGCCGTTCCGTGATGACGCAAGGACTAGGCATGCCATTGACGGCGGCGTATGTTGCGGCTACGTTTCCGAAAACCTTTTAGGTCATTTTCCGTGATCTTCACGCGAGGAGCACCTGCCAGCACGGCACACCCCCCGTAAGGAGCACCGATGTTCAGACGACTGCCGGCGATCACGGCCGCAGCGCTCCTGGCCGCGGCACTCGCGGCCTGCGGCGGCGGCGAGCCCGCGGGATCGGCATCGGCCGGGTCGAGCGGCCCGGTCACCGTCACGATGTGGACCCGCGCCGCCACCCAGGCGCAGAGCCAGCGCCTGGTCGACGCCTACAACAAGACCCACAAGAACCAGGTCAAGCTGACCGTCATCCCCACCGACAACTATCAGCCGAGGATCGCGGCGGCGGCGGGGGCCAAGCAGCTCCCCGACATCTTCGCCGCCGACGTGATCTTCGTGCCCAACTACACCTCCCAGGGTCTGTTCCTGGACATCACCGACCGGATCGCCAAGCTCCCGTTCAAGGACGCGCTGGCCCCCTCGCACATGCGGCTCGGCACGTACGAGAACCGGCAGTACACGCTGCCGCACACCCTCGACCTGTCGGTCTGGTTCTGGAACAAGGACCTCTACAAGAAGGCGGGGCTCGACCCGGAGAAGGGTCCCACCACGCTCAAGGAGTTCGCCGAGCAGGCCACCACCGTGCAGGAGAAGCTGGGCAAGGACGGCAAGGTCCACGGCACCTTCTTCGGCGGCAACTGCGGAGGCTGCTACGTCTTCACGTTCTGGCCGTCGGTCTGGGCCGCGGGCGGCGACGTGATGAACGAGGACGGCACCCAGTCGCTGGTGGACAAGCCGCCGATGACCGACGTCTTCGCGATCTACCGGAGCCTGTACGAGAAGGGCGTCACCGGACCGACCACCAAGGAGGAGCAGGGGCCGACCTGGACCGGCTTCTTCCCCAAGGGCGAGATCGGCGTGATGCCGATGCCGTCCACCACGCTCGGGTCGATGCCGGCGGACATGAAGATCGGCGTCGCGCCCATCGCGGGCCCCGACGGCGGCGAGTCCACCTTCGTCGGCGGCGACTCGGTCGGCATCTCGGCCACCTCCCAGCACCCGGACGAGGCGTGGGACTTCCTGTCCTGGTCGGTCTCCGACGAGGCCCAGGTCGAGGTCATGGCCAAGAACAAGGACGTGGTGGCCCGCACCGACCTGGCGGACAACAAGTACTCGTCCGCCGACCCGCGGGTGGTGCTGATCAACTCGCTCGTCGCCAAGGGCAGGACGCCGTACGCGCTGAAGTTCGGCCAGACGTTCAACGACCCGCAGGGGCCGTGGCTCAGGCTGGCGCGTGAGGCCGTCTTCGGGGACGCCTCGAAGGTCGCCTCGCTCAACGAGTCCGTCAACCAGTCCCTCCAGCAGTGATGGCAGGCCCAGTGACCGGCACTGTCCATGTGACGGCGGCCCGTGCGGGCCGGGGCCGACGCGCCCCGGCCCGTCCGGGCACCCTGCGCGCGCTGGCCGGGATGGCCTACGCGGCGCCCACCGCCGTGATCGTCCTCACCCTGTTCCTCGCCCCGCTCGTGCTGGTCGTCGTGATGTCGCTGCACAGGTGGCCGCTGCTCGCGTCGTCTGCAGGCCATGCGCCGACGTTCAACGCCCCGGCGAACTACGCGAAGATCACCGACGACCCGTTGTTCCCCGGCGCCGTGGTCTTCACGCTGAAATACACCGCGATCATCACGGTCCTGCTGTCGGCGCTGGCCCTCGGCCTCGCGCTGCTCGTGCAGGAGCGCCGGCTCGGCGTCGGCTTCTTCCGTACGGCGTTCTTCCTGCCCGGCGCGGTCGGGTTCGCCGCGGCGGCGCTGCTGTTCTACGGCATGCTCAACAACGACGTCGGCCCGTTCGGGTTCCTCGGCGTGAAGTGGACCGGCACGCCGAACATGGCCCTCACCTCCACGATCGTGCTGGTGCTCTGGCGCTTCGCCGGGTTCAACATGCTGATCCTGCTGACCGGCCTGCAGTCCATCCCGGTCGAGGTCTACGAGGCGGCCAGGTCCGACGGCGCGTCCCGTTGGCAGGTGTTCACCCGGATCACGCTGCCGCTGCTGCGCCCGACCCTCGCGCTGATGCTGATCCTCAGCATCACCGGGTCGCTGCTCGCCTTCGACCAGTTCTTCATCTTCACCAACGGCGGGCCCGACAACAGCACGATCTCGATGGTGATGGTGATCTACCGCAACGCGTTCTTCAAGTTCGACCTCGGCGGCGCCGCCGCGATCTCCGTCGTGCTGCTGGCCGTCCTGGTCGCGCTCAACACCCTCCAGTTGAAGGTCCTGAGATGAGGTACTACTCGTCCCGGTCGGCGCTGGCCGTGCTGTTCCTGTTCCCGCTGCTGTGGAGCGGCTGGTCCTCGCTGCGGGGACAGGACGGCGGCTACACGCTCGGCAACTACGCGCAGATGGCGCGGTTCGGCGAGGGCCTGCCGCGTTACTTCGGCAACAGCCTCCTGGTGTCCGTGATCACGGTCGTCGGCACCGTCGTCGTCTCGGCGCTCGGCGGCTACGCGTTCGCCCGGTTCCGCTTCCCCGGCAAGAACCTGCTCTTCCTGGCCACGCTCGCGATCCTCATGGTGCCGTACGCCACCATCCTCATCCCGCTGTACGTCCTGCTCGGGTACGTCGGGCTGCAGAACTCCCTGGTCGGGCTGGCCCTGGTCTTCGTGATGTTCCAGCTTCCCTTCGCCACCTACATGATGCGCAACTCCTTCGAGGCCGTCCCGAAGGAGCTGGAGGAGGCCGCGATGGTCGACGGGTGCGGTTCGCTGCGCGCGCTGATCGGCATCCTGCTGCCCGCCGTGCGGCCCGGCCTGATCACCGTCGGCCTGTTCGCGTTCCTCGCCTCGTGGAACGACTTCTTCGCGCCGTTGATCCTGCTCAACGACGGGTCGAGCTTCCCGCTGCCGGTCGCCGTCGTCAGCATGACGCAGAAGACGTTCGGCGCGATCGACTACGGCATGCTGCAGGCCGGCGTCATGGTCATGGCGGTGCCCTGCCTGCTGCTCTTCCTCGTCCTGCAGCGCTACTACGTCCGCGGATTCATGTCAGGAGCCTTGCGTGGTTAGTCCCGTCGCCCCCTCCTCCGGCGCCCTCACCCCCCTCAGCCTGCCGGGCGTCCGCCTGCTCCCGGGGTTCTGGGGCTCGCAGCCGACCCAGACGATCATCGACCACTGCTACACGTGGATGGAGCGGGTGGGGTGGATCGGCAACTTCGCGGGCGAGCCGCGGCGCGGACGCGAGTTCAGCGACTCCGAGGTCTACAAGCTGATGGAGGCGATGGCCTGGGCGGGCGACCCGCGGATCGAGGAGCTGACCCGCGTCGTCGCCGCGGCGCAGGAGCCCGACGGCTACCTCAACACCAAGTGGGCCGGCGCGCGGTACACCGACCTGGAGTGGGGCCACGAGCTGTACTGCTACGGCCACCTGATCCAGGCCGGGATCGCCCGCAAGCGCACCCACGGCGAGGACGAGCTGTGGGACGTGGTCCGCCGCGCCGCCGACCACGTCTGCGCGACGTTCATGGAGGGCACGGGCGTCTGCGGGCACCCGGAGATCGAGATGGCGCTGGTCGAGCTCTACCGCGAGACGGCGCGGAACGCTACCTGGAGATGGCCCGCCGGTTCGTCGAGCGGCGCGGGCTGCCGGCGCTCGCCGACATCGAGTTCGGCCGCGCCTACTACCAGGACGACCTGCCCGTACGGCAGGCCGAGGTGTTCCGCGGCCATGCCGTACGCGCGCTCTACCTGGCCTGCGGGGTCGTGGACCTGGCCGTGGAGACGGGCGACAAGGAACTGCTGGAGACCGTCGAGCGGCAGTGGGAGCGCACGGTCGCCCGGCGCACGTACCTGACCGGCGGCATGGGGTCGCGGCACTCGGGGGAGGCGTTCGGCGACGACTACGAGCTGCCGCCCGACCGCGCCTACAACGAGACCTGCGCCGGGGTGGCGTCGGTCATGCTGGCCCACCGGCTGCTGCTGGCGACCGGCGACCCCCGCTACGCGGACCTGGCCGAGCGCACGCTCTACAACGTCGTCGCCGCCGGGCCGGCCCTCGACGGGAAGTCGTTCTTCTACGCCAACCCCCTCCAGGTGCGGGTGCCGGGGGAGAAGGTCGAGGGGGTCAGCCCGCGTGCGGAGGGCGGGCTGCGCGCCCCCTGGCGCGAGGTGTCGTGCTGTCCCACGAACCTCGCCCGCACCTTCGCCTCCCTGCCCGCCTACCTCGCGACCGCCGACGAGCGGGGAATCCATGTCCAGCACATCACGCCGTCGGTCATCGGTCACGACGGGCTGCGGGTGCGGGTCTCCACGGGTTACCCCTGGTCGGGCTCGGTGACGCTGACCGTCGAGGAGGCTCCGGCGGACCCGCGCCGGATCACGGTGCGCGTCCCGGGCTGGGCGGGCGGCGGCCGGCACGAGTGGGAACGTTCCTGGCAGCAGGGCGAGGAGGTCCGTCTCGACATCCCGATGTCGCCGCGCTGGGTCCGCGCCGATCCCCGGGTGGACGCCGTGCGCGGGTGCGTGGCGGTCGAGCGCGGGCCCCTGGTCTACTGCGCGGAGTCGCCCGGAGACGCGCCGCTGCTGTCGCAGATCGAGGTCAGCACCGCCACGCCACCGGTGGAGCGCGGGCCGTCCCTGGAGGTCGCCGCCCGTCACGTCGTCGCCGAGGACGACGGCTGGCCGTACGGGGAGGCCCGGACGGAGCAGGGGGAGCCGATGGTGCTGTGGCTCGTGCCCTACCACCGCTGGGGCAACCGGGGGCCCGCGACGATGCGGGTCTGGCTGCCTGAAGCCCGCTGAAAGGTTCATCGCGAAAACCTTTTCTGACATATTTGGCGATAATTGCGGAGTGGTAATTCTCCGTGGATTTCAGTTGCCGGGGCGGCGGGGGAGCGGGCCGGTCGACTCCCGCACCACCAGCCGCCCCGTCCGCCGTACGACGCCGGACGTGCGGTGCCCGTCGAGGGCGGCCGACAGGTGCTCGACCGCCGCGGCGCCGAGCTGCTCGAGGTTGAGGTCGATGGTCGTCAGCGGCGGGCGGCAGTCGGCCGCGAGCGCCTCCCAGTTGTCGTAGCCCACCACCGCGACGTCGTCGGGGATGCGCCGTCCCAGGGCGGCCAGGGCCTCGCAGGCGCCGTCGGCGATCTGGTCGTTGCCGCAGAAGATCGCGTCCACCTCGGGGGCCGCGGTGATCAGCATCCGGGTGGCGTGGCGGCCCCACCGGCGCGACCACTCGCCGAAGAACGGCTCGCCACCGGCCAGGTCGAGGCCGGCCTCGTCCAGTGCCGCGCGCAGGGCGGCGGCCCGGTCGCGGGCGGCCCGGTAGGACGTCGGGACCGGTGATGTGCGCGATGTGGCGGCGGCGCAGCGCGATCAGATGACCGGCGGCCAGCCGGGCCCCTCCCGTGTCGTCGGCGA
This sequence comes from Microbispora sp. GKU 823, assembly GCF_002027145.1. Classification (NCBI taxonomy): domain Bacteria; kingdom Bacillati; phylum Actinomycetota; class Actinomycetes; order Streptosporangiales; family Streptosporangiaceae; genus Microbispora; species Microbispora sp. GKU 823. The sequence goes on from NZ_MWJN01000001.1 coordinate 220,090, forward strand.
GGATCGACAGGTCGGCCGGGTCGCTGGACTCGCCGTACACGTAGACCACCGGCACGGGGATGTCCCGGGTCAGGGACGGCCGCACGTCGTTGCTCTCGCCCAGGATGACGAACCCGTCGACCTGCCGGGCCAGCAGCGTGCGGATGTAGTGCTGGCGCCGGATGGCGTCGCCGCGCGCGTCGCACAGCACGACCGACATCTCCTCGTTGCCCAGCGCGTTCTCCACCCCGAGCAGCACCGGCATGGAGAAGCGCCCGCCGAGCTCGTCGGTGAGCAGCCCGATGGTGCGGGTGCGGCCGGAGATCAGCCCTTGGGCGAGCGCGTTGGGGCGGAAGGACAGCTCGGCCGCGGCCCGCCGCACCCGGGCGCGGGTCTCCTCGGCGACCTCGGCCCGGTTGTTCAGGGCCTTGGAAGCCGTCGCCACCGAGACCCCGGCCCGGGCGGCGACGTCGGTGAGCGTCACCATTCCGGAACGACGTCGGCCCACCGAAATCCTTTCGAAAGACATTTCAGAAAAGGCGCGGGAGAAGGCACCCGCACGCCCTGACCATATGCGGGCGAGCGCGCCGCCATCAATGCCGCCTGCGCGCTGATCTCGTTACCCAAAGTTAACGTTGCCGAAAACCTTTTCGGCGTCGATTGTGGGCTCAAGCGCGGCATCCGCCCCCGGGTGACCGTCCCCCCACCACCCCCGAAGGAGGTGACGTGATGCCGGCGTTCGTCCATCCCCGGTTCAGATCCCTGACCGTGGCGGTGGTGCTCTGCCTCGTCATCGGCGCCCTCATGGTGCCGAGGCAGGACGCCTCCGCCGCCCAGACCATCGGCTATCCCACGTTCACCGGTCCCGCCATCCCCACGCCGCCGGTCGGCTACAGCACGGGGAACATGCTGCGGGCCGTCTACGACTCCGAGAGCTCCGGCACCGACTTCTGGATCGACCGGCTGCTCAGCCGCACCGGCGGAAGCGACCCCTCCGACGCCGACGGCGGCATCCTCATGACGCGCGGCCGGGCCCTGTTCATGAAGACCCACACCCCCGGCACGCTCGGCTTCGCCGGCAAGGTCGCCTACATCGAGAGCATCAACGACCAGAGCGCCTTCACCGTCGCCGTCACCCCGGGCACGTTCACCGAGCAGACCGCCCAGCGCAAGCAGGCCCCCAGCCACTGGAAGAGCGTCCACACCAGCGGCAACGTCCGGATCGAGCAGACGAAGTTCATCACCGACAACAACGTCGCGGTGGCCAACCTGGCGATCACCAACGGCGGCACCGCCTCCACCACCCTGCAACTGCGCGCCACCTCGCCGTACGCCACCTCTGGCAGCGGCAACGAGCTGACCGGCACCGTGAACGCCTTCAACAACCTCACGACGATCCGCCCCCGGCTGTCGGGCGACGGGTTCACCGTCTCCAGCGGGGGACTGAACCGCTCGGTGACGATCGCGGCCGGCGCCACCGTCACCGTCAAGCTCGTCATGGGCTTCGTCACCGACGAGATCCCCGAGTCGCTGAGCGAATACAACGCCTACAAGGGCTACGACGCCGCCACCGCGTTCGCCACGCACGTGCGGGCCTACAACCGGTGGTGGGCGGACAACATCCCCTACTTCGACTCGCCCGAGCCGGCGATCATGAAGAACTACTACTACCGCTGGTGGCTGATGCGGTTCAACAACCTCGACGCGAACCTGCCCGGCCAGACCTACCAGTTCCCGACCTCCGTCGAGGGCGCGCTCGGCTACAACAACGCCATCGTGCTCACCCAGCCGATGCACATCGACGACCTGAAGTATCTGCGCACCCCGCTCTACGCGTACGGCGACTGGCTGTCGGCCGGGCAGGTGTCGAAGGGCGGCCGGTTCCTCGACAACCCGGGCGACCCCGCCAACTGGTCCAACAGCTACACCCAGTACATCGGTGAGGCGGCCTGGCGCAGCTACCAGATCCACGGCGGGCCGCCCGCCGTCGCGGCGAACCTCGCCAAGTACGCCGAGGGCGACGCCAAGGGCCAGCTCTCCTACTACGACCATGACGGCAACGGGCTGATCGAGTACGACTGGGGCGCCCTCACCGGCAACGACGCCGACGCCGTGTCGTTCCACTGGCGCAGCGGCAACCTCGACCGCACCGAGTCGGCCTACGTCTACAGCGGGGCCCTGGCCGCCGCCAAGGCGTACGACGTGATCGGCAACGCCACGAAGGCGGCCGAGATGCGGGCGCTCGCCACCCGGGTGCAGAACGCCGTGGTCAACGTGCTGTGGGACCCGTCGAACCGGGTGCTGGAGCACCGCCACGTGGCGACGAACACGCTCGACCCGTGGAAGGAGATCAACAACTTCTACCCGTACGCGGTGGGCCTGATGCCGAACACGGCGACCTACCGGGAGGCGCTGCGGCTGTTCGCCGACCCGGCCGAGTATCCGGTCTTCCCCTTCTACACGGCCAACCAGAAGGACAAGGCGGCAGCGGCGGCGGCCGGCAACCCCGGCAGCAACAACTTCTCCACGATCAACTCGACCGTGCAGTTCCGGCTGTTCTCCTCGGCCATCCGCAACTACCCGAGCTCCTACATCACCAAGGACGACTACAAGAAGCTGCTCTACTGGAACGCCTGGGCGCAGTACGTGGGCGGCGACACCCGCTGGCCCGACGCCAACGAGTTCTGGGCGAACTGGAACGGCTCGTCGATCACCTACCGGTCGTGGATCCACCACAACATCCTGGGCAGCAGCAACTGGACGCTGATCGAGGACGTGGCCGGGCTGCGCCCGCGCGACGACGCCAAGGTGGAGCTGTCGCCCATCGACATCGGCTGGGACCACTTCGCCGTCAACAACATCCGCTACCGCGACGCCGACCTGTCGATCGTCTGGGACGACCCGTCCGACGGCGTCACCCGGTACGCCGGGGTGCCGCAGGGCTACTCGATCTACGTCAACGGCGCCCGGGCGGTGACCGTGGACCGGCTGGCGCCGTTCGTGTGGGACCCCGCGACCGGGTCGGTCACCTTCACCGGGGGTGCCACCGGGACCGTCTCCTACAACCAGGCGGTCGCCGGGATGAAGGCGCCGCAGCAGGTCGTCCACACCGACCCGCGGGTGGTCGACGAGCTGGCCAAGGCCGGGGCCGACATCACGGCGAACCTCACCGACCTCGCCCAGGGCGCCACCGTGTCGGCCTCCTACACCGGCTCCGGCACCACCACGGCCTCCGCCGTGGACGGATTCCCGATCAACGAGCCGTTCTGGGGCGCGGCCGGCTCGTCGAACGCCCAGGACTGGTACGAGGTGAACTTCGGCAGCGCCAAGACCTTCGACGAGGTCAGGCTCTACTTCAAGGACAGCCGTCCGGCGAGCACGGCCTACCGGCCGCCGTCGGCCTACCAGATCCAGTACCTCGACGGCAGCACCTGGACCACCGTGAGCGGCCAGGCGAAGACGCCCGCCACCCCGCAGGGCAACTACAACCTGGTCAAGTTCAGCCCGGTGACCGCGCAGCGGGTGCGGGTGCTGATGACCAACCCGTCCGGGGCCAAGAGCGGGCTCACCGAAATCAAGATCTACAACCGTGGCGGCACCAACCCGCCGCCGGTCACCAACCTGGCGCAGTCGGCGACGCCCTCCGCGTCGTACACCTCGTCGTGGGAGTCGGTCGCCGCGATCAACGACGGGATCGACCCGCCGTCGTCCAACGACACGGTCAACCCGCGCTGGGGCACCTGGCCCAACCAGGGTGAGCAGTGGGCGGCCCTCACCTGGCCGTCGGCGGTGACCGTCGGCCGGGCGCAGGTCTACTTCTTCGACGACGACCAGGGCATCGGCCTGCCGGCGTCGTGGAAGCTCCAGTACTGGAACGGCAGCGCCTACGTGGACGTCGCCGGGGCGAGCGGCTATCCGGTCACGGCCGACCAGTACAACACCGTGACCTTCACCCCCGTGAGCACCACCCGCCTGCGGGTGCTGCTGCAGAGCGCCTCCGGCTACTCCGTCGGGCTGCTCGAAGTCAAGGCGTACGGCTCGTAACGCGTCAGGCGGGGGAGGCGAGCGGCCTCCCCCGCACCCACCACTCCGACGGAAGACGAGACAGCCATGCCAGAACCCCCCAGAAGCGTCTCACGCAGAACCCTGCTCGCGGCCGGCGCGGCCGGGCTCGCCGCCGGCGCGCTCGGCGCCCTCGGGACCGCCCGCCCCGCCGCGGCCGCCTCCCGTCCCGACATCGGCGTCGCCGCCTACGCGTTCCCGCTCACGGCCGTGCGCCTGCTGGGCGGGCCGTTCGCGGCCAACGCCGGGCGTACGCACAGCTACCTGTCGTTCCTCGACCCCGACCGCCTGCTGCACACCTTCCGGCGCAACGTCGGCCTCGCCTCGGCCGCCACGCCCTGCGGCGGCTGGGAGTCGCCGACCACCGAACTGCGCGGCCACTCCACCGGGCACCTGCTGTCCGCGCTGTCCCAGGCGTACGCCTCGACCGGCACGGCGGCGTTCAAGAGCAAAAGCGACTACCTGGTGACCGAGCTGGCCGGATGCCAGGCCCGCGCGACCACCGCCGGGTTCAACGCCGGCTACCTGTCGGCCTTCCCCGAGAGCTTCATCGACCGCGTCGAGGCGCGCCGGCAGGTCTGGGCCCCCTACTACACCCTCCACAAGGTCATGGCGGGGCTGCTCGACGCGCACCTGCTCACCGGCAACGCCCAGGCGCTGACCGTCCTGCTCGGGATGGCCGCCTGGGTCAAGCTGCGCTGCGACCGGCTCAGCTACACGCAGCGGCAGAACATGCTCGACACCGAGTTCGGCGGCATGAACGAGGTGCTGACCAACCTCTACCAGCTCACCGGTGACCCCGCCCACCTCGCCACCGCGCAGGACTTCGACCACGCCGAGGTCTTCGACCCGCTCGCGGCCGGGACCGACGCGCTGAACGGCTACCACGCCAACACCCAGATCCCCAAGGTGATCGGGGCCATCCGGGAGTACCACGCCACCGGCACGACCCGCTACCGCGATATCGCCGTCGCGTTCTGGGACATCGTCACCCGCCACCACACGTACGCAACGTGGCGCTGCCCTCCGGCATCCTCGCGGGCGCGACGGCCTTCTCCGTCGCCCTCTGGGTCCGGCTGGACGCCGTCGACACGTGGTCGCGGGTCTTCGACTTCGGCACCGGCACCACGGCCTACATGTTCCTGACCCCGCGCAGCTCGGCGGGGACGGCCCGCTTCGCCGTCACCACCACCGGATCGGGCGGGGAGCAGCGTCTCGACGCCCCCGCCGCCCTGGCGGCCGGGAAGTGGATCCACGTCGCCGTCACCGCCGCCGGCGGCACCGGAACGCTGTACGTCGACGGGGCCCAGGTGGCCCGGGCCACGGGCATGACGCTGCGCCCCGCGACCTCGGCTCCACCCCGGGGAACTGGATCGGCCGCTCGCAGTACGCCGGCGACCCCTACCTGCGGGGCGCGGTCGACTCGCTGCGGATCTACAGCCGGGCGCTGACCGCCGCCGAGATCGCCGATCTCCACTCGACAGGCTTGTAACCCCTCGCGGAAAGGCACTTCATCCATGTCACGACGCTCATGGCGCCGGCGCCTGTCCTCGGTGGCCGCGATCGCGGCCACGCTGGTGCTGGTCCTGGCGGGAGGCGCGTACGCCGCCAACCCGATCATCACCTCCATCTACACGGCCGACCCCGCCGCCCTCGTGGTGGGGAACACGATGTACATCTACTCCGGGCACGACGAGGCGGCCCCCGGCGCGACCAACTTCTCCATGCGCGACTGGCACGTGCTCTCGTCGACGGACGCGAACACCTGGACCGACAACGGGGCGAAGCTGTCGATCGCCGACTTCTCCTGGGCGGGCGCGGACGCCTGGGCGGGGGAGGTGGAGCCGCGCAACGGGAAGTACTACTGGTACGTCCCGGTCAACGGCAACGGTGCGGGGTGGATGGACATCGGCGTGGCGGTCGGCGACAGCCCGCTCGGCCCGTTCCACGACGCCAAGGGCGGCCCGCTGATCAGCGACAGCACCCCGAACTCGTCGCCGCTGAACATCGACCCCACCGTGTTCACCGACGACGACGGGCAGGCGTACATCTACTGGGGCGGCTACTGGGGAGTGCGGGCGGCCAAGCTCAAGTCCAACATGATCGAGCTGGACGGCTCGGTCGTCACGCCGCAGGGCCTCACCAACTACTGGGAGGCGCCGTGGATGTTCAAGCGGAACGGCGTCTACTACATGGTCTACGCGGCCAACGACACCAACGGCTGCGTCACCTCGTCCAGCTACGCCTGCCAGCGCTACGCGACCGCGAGCAACCCGCTCGGGCCCTGGACGCAGCGGGGCGTGATCCTCGACCAGGTCAGCTCCACGACGAGCCACGCGGCGGTGGTGGAGTTCAACGGGCAGTGGTACATGGTCTACCACACGGCCGACGCGCCGGGCGGCGGCAACTTCCGCAGGTCCGTCGCGGTGGACAAGCTCTACTTCAACGCCGACGGCACGATCCAGAAGGTGATCCAGACCAGGGGCGGCGGCACCGGCGGTGACAACAAGGCGCTGACCGCGACCGCCTCGACGTCGTACGTGTCCTCCTGGGAGAGCCTCGCGGCGATCAACGACGGCTACATCCCGGCCGGTTCGGCCGACCGGGCCCACGCGGTGTACGGCAACTGGCCGCAGCAGGGTGCCCAGTGGGTGCAGTACGACTGGCCGGCCGCGGTCACCCTCAACCGGGTGCGGGCCTACTGGTTCGACGACGACCAGGGCATCGACCTGCCGGCGTCCTGCTCGGTGCAGTACTGGACCGGCTCGGCCTGGCAGAACGTACCCGGGGCGAGCGCCTGCGGCGTGGCCCCGAACACCTTCAACACCGTGACGTTTTCGCCGGTCGCCACCACCCGGATCCGGCTGAACTTCACCTCGCGCAGCGGCTACTCGACCGGCCTGCTGGAGGTCCAGGCCCTGGCGCCGTGAGCCGGGCGAGCGCCTTCCGGGTCCCGGAAGGCGCTCGCCCGTCCGCCGCTAACCCTCCGGATAGAAGAGGAACAGCGTGCAGCCCGTCGTCGTCTGCGGGACGTGTGAGGAACCCGCGGGGGCGTGGATGAAGGAGCCGGCCGGGTAGTCCCGCTCGCCGTCGTTGAAGACGCCGGAGACCACGAAGACCTCCTCGGGACCCGGCTCGTGGACGTCGACTCCCTGCCAGCGGGTGTTCGCGTCCATCTCCAGCACGAAGGCCTTCGCACCGTTGTCCCCGGCCCACAGCGGGCGCAGCCGGATGCCGGGGAAGAGTTCACGGACCGGAGCGTCCTGGACGGCGGACCACACACACGCAGGCGTGTTCTGTTCTGTCGTCATGAGGGCCAGCCTGGCGGCCGGCCGTCGCCTCGCCGAGCGTCAGAAAAGACATCATGCGGTACTTTCCTGCCATGCATCGAGTGGTGGCCCTCGTCCGTCCACGGCAATCGACCTTCGAACTCGCCTGCGCGGCTCAGGTGTTCGGGATCGAGCGGCAGGGACTTCCGACGCGGTACGCGTTCGGCGTGTGCACCGAGCGCCCCGGCCCGGTCGCGACGTACGCCGGGTACGACATGCTCGTGACCGACGGGCTGGACGCGCTCGACCGGGCGGACACCGTGGTCGTCCCGGGCTGGCTGCCCGTCAAGGAGCCGCCCTCGCCCGCGGTCGTCCGGGCACTGGGCCGCGCGCACGCCCGCGGGGCCAGGGTGGTGAGCATCTGCTCCGGCGCCTTCCTGCTGGCACACGCCGGTCTGCTGGAGGGACGGCGGGCGACCACCCACTGGAAGCTGGCGGACGAGCTCGCCGCGCGCTTCCCGCGCATCCGGGTCGATCCGGATCCGCTGTACGTGGACCACGGTGACGTGGCCACCAGCGCGGGCGCCGGGGCCGGTATCGACCTGTGCATGCACCTGGTCCGCCGCGACCAGGGCGCCCGGTACGCCGCGCACATCGCACGGACCATGGTCATGCCGCCCCACCGCGAGGGCGGGCAGTTGCAGTACTCGGCGCCGCCGCACCCGGCGCAGATCGACGACACGCTCGCGCCGTTGCTGGAGTGGATCATCGAGAGACTCGGTGAGCCGCTGACCGTCGAGGAGATGGCCGCACACGCCGGCGTCTCGGCGCGTACCCTCGCCCGTCGGTTCGCCGAGCAGCTCGGCACCAGCCCCGGGCAGTGGCTGCTCGCCCAGCGGATCGCCACGGCCCGGGACCTGCTGGAGTCCTCCGACCTCCCGCTGGACGCCGTCGCCCGCCGCGTCGGGCTCTCCTCGGCCACCAACCTCCGGCGGCGCTTCCTCACCATCATGGGCACGACGCCGGGCGCCTACCGCCGGGCGTTCCGGGCCGAGCCCTGACGTGAATGCGCTAAAGGCGGAATATGCTCCTAGCGTAATTTGCTCATGGCGGAAATGTGCTCAGAGTGAAATAGGCAGGCCTCTTCCCGGGTTCCGGGACTAATGTCGCGGCATGACCCGACTACCGGAACAGGGAGACCAGATGGACCACCACGCGCGCTCCGGCGACCCCGCCGCCGACCGGTTCGCCTCCGGAGATCTTGGCCGTAAGCTGCTGGAACGGCGCATCGTCGTGCTCGGCCAGGAGGTCGACGACGACATCGCCAACCGCATCTGCTCACAACTGCTGCTGCTGACCGCGGAGGACTCCGAACGGGACATCAACCTTTACATCAATTCCCCCGGTGGTTCCGTGTCGGCCGGTCTGGCGATTTACGACGTCATGCAATACGTGCCGAACGACGTCGTCACCGTGGGCATGGGCCTGGCCGCGTCGATGGGGCAGTTCCTGCTGTGCGCCGGCGCGCCGGGCAAGCGTTACGCGCTGCCGCACGCGCGCATCATGATGCACCAGCCGCTCGGCGGCATCGGCGGCACGGCGGCCGACATCGCGATCCAGGCCGAGCAGATGCGGCACACGAAGAAGACCCTGGCCGAGCGCATCGCCTTCCACACCAATCAGCCGCTCGAGCGCATCGAGGCGGACTCCGACCGGGACCGGTGGTTCACCGCCGAGGAGGCCAGGGAGTACGGCATCGTCGACCACGTGGTGGCCGGGCTCGGCGCCCTGCGGACGGCACGCTGAGCGGCAGGGTGTCAGCAGCACGCTGAGCGCCGGAGCGAGCGGCACTGTGCTGCAGTGGAGGGCGCAGTGGTCGGCGCAGTGAACGAGCGGGGGAGCGCGCTCAGCCGCAGCGCGTCCCCTTGGCCGGGACCGTCCCCTCCAGCAGGTAGGCGTTGACCTTGTCGTCGATGCACTGGTTCTGGCCGTACGCGCCGTGGCCCTCGCCGTTCAGCGTGAGCAGCACGCCGGTGCGCAACTGCTGGGCCAGGCGCGGCGCCCACTGGTAGGGCGTGGCGGGGTCGTTCGTCACGCCGACCACCAGGATCGGGCCGGACCCGGTGGCGTCGACGTGCCTGGCGGCGTCGTCCCCGGGCACCGGCCAGACGCTGCACGATCCCGCGCTGATCGCGGTCGAGGCGAAGATCGGGCTCCGCTTCACCAGCCGCCGGGATAGCTCCTCGCCCTCGGCGACCGAGGGCCGGTCGGTGCTGTCGACGCACAGCACCGCCGGCAGCGAGAACTGCAGGGTCGAGTAGGTGCCGTTCGGCTGCCGCCCGGCGTACTGGTCGGCCAGCGCGAGCAGGCCGTCGAGCTTGCCCTTCCTGCCCTCGTCCAGCGCCTCGGTGAGCAGCGGCCAGGTGTACTTGCTGTAGAGCGCCTGGGTGATGCCCGCCCTGGCGTTGTCCTCGGTGACCGTGCGCGAGCCGACCTTCCCCGGCGTGCGCGCCAGGGTGTCGAGGAGCTTCAGCACGGTGGCGTTCGCGGCCCGGGCGTCGGCGCCGAGCGGGCAACTCGTCCGCGTCTTGGTGCAGTCGGCCAGGTAGTCCTCGTACGCCTTCTGGAAGCCGAGGGCCTGCGTCTTGGCCATGTCGAGCATGGTCACCGAGGGATCGACGGCCGAGTCGAGCACCATGCGCCCCACCTTCTTCGGGAACTGCGTGGCGTACACCGCCCCGAGGTGGGTGCCGTAGGAGAAGCCGAAGTAGTTGAGGCGTGGCTCGCCGAGGGCCACGCGCAGGGTCTCCATGTCGCGTGCCGCGTTGACGGTGCCGACGTAGGGCAGGATCCAGCCCGAGTTGCGCTCGCACGCCTGGGCGAAGCCCTTGACGAGCTTGGTCTCGGCCGCGGCGTTCTCGCTGGGCTCCCTGCTCATGTACTGGTCCATCTGCGGGCCGCTGAGACAGCGGATGCCGCTGCTGCGCTCCACGCCGCGCGGGTCGAAGCTGACGAGGTCGTAGCGGCTGTTCAGGGTGGAGAACGCGTGGGCCGCGTTGATGAGCGTCGTGACGCCGGAGCCGCCGGGCCCGCCGAAGTTGAAGACCAGGGAGCCGATCCGCCGGCTCTGGTCGGTGGCCCGCAGCCGGACCAGTGCGATGTCGATCTTCTTGCCCTCCGGTTTGGCGTAGTCGAGGGGCACCTGGAGTGTGGCGCACTCGAAGCCGGAGGAGGAGGCCGTCTCCTCGCACGCCTTCCACGACAGGGAGGGTGTGCCCGAGGCGAACTCCTCCGGAGTGACCCGCGCGCCCCCGCAGCCGGTGGCCGCCGTCATCGCGCCGAGCCCGGCGACCGCCGCCGCCAGCACCGGCCAGACCCTTCGCGCCGTCGCCCGCGCCGATACCACTCGCGCCGATACCCCTGGCGCCGATACCACTCGCGACATCGCTCGCGACACTGACAACCCTCCGTGTTCGACTGTATTCGGAGGGTGCCTCGTTTATATCGCACGCCGTCTCCACCGCACCGCCGACTCACCGGAACTCCGCCTTACCGGACAATGGTCTAAACCATTTCCCCTCCCGCGCCGGGGAGCCTTCACGTCGTCCTTGGTGGCGAATTGGTTTATACCACTCTGCGGTCACCGGAAAAATGGCCGTTCTTTGATTGGATTAGACCTGTTCGATGCCTTCGACCTGCTTAGACGTCATATGTGGCGAAGGGTGAGGTTTGGTGCTGCTTTTCCTAGGTACAGTCCGGTTGCGGGCCGCGTCCGCGGTTTTATTGAAGTCGGCGAAGGAGCGTCGCATGCCCAAGTACGTTTACGACTTCACCGAGGGCAACAAGGACCTCAAAGACCTACTCGGTGGCAAGGGCGCCAATCTGGCGGAAATGACCAACATCGGCCTCCCCGTGCCTCCCGGCTTCACGATCACCACGGAGGCGTGCCGCCACTACCTGGGTCACGGGGGCATGCCCGACGGGCTGGAGGGGGAGATCGGCGAGCATCTGGCCGCCCTGGAAGCACGGATGGGCAAGCGCCTCGGCCAGGCGGACGACCCGCTGCTGGTCAGCGTGAGGTCGGGGGCCAAGTTCTCGATGCCCGGAATGATGGAGACGGTCCTCAACATCGGCCTCAACGACGACTCGGTCCTCGGGCTGGCCAAGCAGTCGGGCAACGACCGCTTCGCGTGGGACTCCTACCGCCGTCTCATCCAGATGTTCGGCAAGACCGTCCTGGGCATCGACGGCGAGCTGTTCGAGGACGCGATGGACGCCCTCAAGGGCGAGCGGGACGACACCGACCTCGACGCCGCCGACCTCCAGCGGCTGGTCGAGACCTTCAAGGGCATCGTCCGGGAGCGGACGGGCCGCGACTTCCCCGCCGACCCCCGGGAGCAGATGGATCTCGCCGTCAGGGCGGTCTTCGACTCCTGGAACGCCCCGCGCGCGATCCTCTACCGCCGCCAGGAGCGCATCCCCGCCGACCTCGGCACCGCCGTCAACGTCGTCGCCATGGTGTTCGGCAACATGGGCCCGGACTCCGGCACCGGGGTCGCCTTCACCCGCGACCCCGGCTCGGGACGCCAGGGCGTCTACGGCGACTACCTGCGCAACGCCCAGGGCGAGGACGTCGTCGCCGGCATCCGCAACACCGTCCCCCTGCAGGAGCTGGAGACCATCAACCCGGAGGCCTACCGCGAGCTCCTCGACATCATGGCGACGCTGGAGCGGCACTACCGCGACCTGTGCGACATCGAGTTCACGATCGAGCGCGGCAAGCTGTGGATGCTGCAGACCCGGGTCGGCAAGCGCACGGCCGCCGCCGCCTTCTGCATCGCTACGCAGCTCGTGGACGAGGGCCTGATCGACATGGACGAGGCGGTCACCCGGGTCACCGGCGACCAGCTCGCCCAGCTCATGTTCCCCCGCTTCGCCGCGACGGCCGGCAACCGCAGGCTGACCACCGGCATGAACGCCTCGCCCGGCGCCGCCGCGGGCAGGGCCGTCTTCAGCTCCGAGCGGGCCGTCGAGCTGGCCGGGCAGGGCGAGGCGGTCATCCTCGTACGGCGGGAGACCAACCCCGACGACCTCGCCGGGATGATCGCGGCCCACGGCGTGCTCACCTCCAGGGGCGGCAAGACCTCCCACGCCGCCGTGGTGGCCCGCGGCATGGGCAAGACCTGCGTGTGCGGGGCCGAGGAGCTGGAGGTCGATCCGCACGCCCGCCGCTTCACCGCCCCCGGCGGGATCGTGGTGAACGAGGGCGACGTGATCTCGATCGACGGCGGCACCGGAGCCGTGTACCTCGGTGAGGTCCCGGTCACCGCCTCGCCGGTCGCCAGGTATTTCGAGGGCGAGCCCGCGGAGGACGAGCTGGTGCGGGCCGTCGACCGGATCATGACGCACGCCGACTCCGCACGCCGGCTCGCCGTACGGGCCAACGCCGACACCCCCGAGGACGCCGCCCGCGCCCGCCGCTACGGCGCCCAGGGCATCGGGCTGTGCCGTACGGAGCACATGTTCCTGGGGGAGCGGCGGCGGCTCGTCGAGGACCTGATCCTGGCCACGACACCCGAGGAGCGGCAGGCCGCGCTCGACGCGCTCGAACCGCTCCAGACCGGCGACTTCACCGGCATCTTCACGGCCATGCGCGGGCTGCCGGTGACGATCCGGCTGATCGACCCGCCGCTGCACGAGTTCCTGCCCGACCTCACCGACCTGGCCGTGAAGGTGGCCCTCGCGGAAGAACGGGCGGGAGAGGCGGCGGACGACCGGGACCGCAGGCTCCTCGACGCGGTCAAGCGGCTGCACGAGCAGAACCCGATGCTCGGCCTGCGCGGCGTACGGCTCGGCCTGACGATCCCCGGCCTGTTCGCCATGCAGGTGCGGGCCATCGCCACGGCGGCCCGGCGGGTCGAGGACGCCCGTGCGGAGATCATGATTCCGCTGGTCGGCGCGGTGCAGGAGCTGGAGATCGTCAGGGAGGAGGCGGAGGGCATCCTCGCCGAGGCGGGCGTGGAGGCGGCGATCGGCACGATGATCGAGGTGCCGAGGGCGGCGCTGACGGCCGGGCAGATCGCCGAGGCCGCCGAGTTCTTCTCGTTCGGCACCAACGACCTCACCCAGATGACGTGGGGCTTCTCCCGCGACGACGTCGAGAGCGCCTTCTTCGGCAGATACCTCGACCTCGGCGTCTTCGGGGTCTCGCCGTTCGAGTCGGTCGACCGGGAGGGCGTCGGCCGGCTGATGCGGATCGCGGTCGAGGAGGGCAGACGGACGCGGCCGGACCTCAAGCTCGGCATCTGCGGCGAGCACGGCGGCGACCCCGACTCTGTGCACTTCTGCCACGAGATCGGCCTCGACTACGTCTCCTGCTCGCCGTTCCGCATTGCGGTGGCCCGGCTGGAGGCGGGCCGTGCCGCGCTGACCTGTGCGGAGTCCGATACGCGATGAGGTGAAATTCCACAGAACATCCGGACTGATTGTGGAATGACCAGGTCGGAGTGGGGGCGGTTCACCGGGTCGCGCGACACGGCCCGGTGACCGTTGAAGCCGGCCGCCTGATCTGATCACTCTACGTACCTACCGCAAGGGAGGGCGTGGAGTGAGAAGACGTCGCCGCCTGCCGTCGCCGGGGATGCGCCGTGCTGTCTTCGCGCTGCTCTGCACCCTCGCGGCACTGCTCGGCGTCGCCCCCGTTTCGCCGGCCCTGTCGCTGACGACCTCGGTGACGGGCACGGCGGGACAGGAGGGACAAGCGGGTCAGGAGCCGTCGACGTCGAGGCAGTACCAGGTGGACGGCCCCGCCACCGTCGCGCAGCGCAGCGCGGTGGCCCGCACGGGGGCCGCGGTCGACGAGGTGCACGGCCGGAGCATGGTCGTCACCGCGACCCTCCAGGAGGCCGACGCCATCCGCAGGCTCGGGTTCACGGTCACCGAACTGGCACCCCCCGCCGAGACGGGCGGCCCGCAGACCGTTCGACTTCCCCGTCGGGGGACTCCGGCTACCACAACTACGCCGAGCTCAGCACGCTGGTCGACCAGGTCGTCGCCGCCCATCCCACGATCGCGCGCAGGTTCAGCTACGGCCGCTCGTACGAGGGCCGCGACCTGATGGGCGTCAAGATCAGCGACAACGTGGGCGTCGACGAGAACGAGCCCGAGGTGCTGTTCACCGCGCACCAGCACGCGCGCGAGCATCTCACCGTCGAGATGGCGATCTACCTGCTGCGCCTGTTCACCGACAACTACGGCGGCGACGCCCAGATCACCGACCTGGTGAACACGCGGGAGATCTGGATCCTGCCCGACCTCAACCCCGACGGGGGCGAGTACGACATCGCCACCGGCTCCTACCGGTCGTGGCGCAAGAACCGCCAGCCCAACTCCGGCACCTCCAGCGTCGGCACCGACCTCAACCGCAACTGGGGCTACAGGTGGGGCTGCTGCGGCGGCTCCTCCGGCACCCCGTCGAGCGAGACCTACCGCGGCTCGGCCGCCGAGTCGGCCCCGGAGGTCAGGGCGGCGGCCGACTTCGTCCGCGGCCGCGTGGTCGGCGGCGTCCAGCAGATCAGGGCGGCCATCGACTGGCACACCTACAGCGAGCTCGTCCTGTGGCCGTACGGGTACACGACGGCCGACACCGGCCCGGGCATGACGCGGGACGACCGGGACGCGCACGCCGCCCTCGGCCGGAGCATGGCGGCCACCAACGGGTACACCGCCGAGCAGGCGAGCGACCTCTACATCACCGACGGCTCCATCGACGACTGGATGTGGGGCACGTACAAGATCTTCACGTACACGTTCGAGATGTACCCCAAGAGGAGCAACCCCGGCTTCTACCCGCCCGACGAGGTGATCGACAGGGAGACCTCCCGCAACCGGGCGGCCGCGCTGCTGCTCGTGCAGTACGCCGACTGCGTCTACCGGGTCATCGGCAAGGAGCCCGCGTACTGCGGCGCCTGATCCATCGGAGATCACGCCAGCACGGTGACGCCGGCGAGGGCGACCAGCGTGACAAGGGCCGTCGAGAGGGCGCCCAGCGTGACGGCGCGGCGGCCGGTGCGCAGGAGCGCGCGCAGGCGGACCGCCGCTCCCATGCCGAACAGCGCGGCGGTGAACAGCAGGGTCTCCGCGGTCTTCAGCACCGCCAGCGACGCGGGCGGCAGGACGCCGAGGCTGCGCAGGGCCGCCATGGCGAGGAAGCCGGCCACGAAGAGGGGCACGACGGGCGGCCTCCCGCCCTCAGAGGGAGCGGCCGTACGGCGGCGCCAGAGGGTGACTCCGGCGATGAGGGGGGCGAGCAGGACCACGCGGGTCAGCTTGACGACCACCGCGGTGGTGAGCGCCGCCCCGCCCGCGGCCTGCGCCCCGTCCACAGCCTGCGCGGTGGCCACGACCTGGGCCACCTCGTGCACGCTGGCGCCGGCCCAGACGCCGAACGCCTCCGGAGACAGGTGCAGGAGGCCCCCGGCCTGCGGCAGTACGGCGATCGCGAGCGAGCCGTACAGCGTCACCAGGGCGACCGCGGTCATGACGTCCTCCTCGTCGCTGTCGGTCACCCCGTCCATGGCCGCGACGGCCGCCGCCCCGCAGATGGAGAAACCGGTCGCGACGAGCAGGGACAGCTCCCGCCCCAGCCCGAGCCTGCGGCCGAGCCACTGTGTGCCGAAGAAGGTCGTGGTGACCGTCACCACGACCAGCAGCACCACCGGAAGTCCCAGGGCGAGGACGTCGGGAAGGGCGAGCTGCGCGCCGAGGAGGACGATCCCGAGCCGCAACGGCCCTCTGGCCGCGAACTCGAGCCCGGGACGCAGGGTGGGTGAGGACAGGCCCAGGTTGGTCATGAGGGCGCCGAGGACGAGCGCGGCCATCAGCGGGCTGACGGCGGGGACGAGCGCGTTGACGGCGGTGGCCAGGGCCACCCCGGCGGCCGTCACGAGCAGTCCCGGAAGCGGGGAACGGGCAGCGGTGGTCCGGGTGAGAGACGGAAGCATGCGGAGATCGTCGCGAAGTCCCATATGCCCCGGTAGCCACCGATTTCGCAAGAGGTCATACGGTTGCCGTATGACCGTACGGTGGCCGGATCTGGCCAGCCTCGAACTGCTGCTCCTGGTGGCGGAGCAGGGCAGCCTCGGGAAGGCGGCGAAGCTGCACGGCATCACGCAGGCGTCCGCCAGCCGCAGGCTCGACACGCTGGAGCGGGAGCTGGGCGTGCCGCTGCTGCACCGCTCGACCACGGGCTCGCGCCTCAGCCCGCAGGGCCAGGTCGTCGTGGACTGGGCCCGCGCCACGCTGGCCGCCGCGAACGACCTGCTCACGGGGGTGCAGGCACTGCGCGGGCGGACCGACGCCCGCGTACGGGTGGCCGCGAGCATGACCGTGGCCGAATACCTGATGCCCGGCTGGCTGGTGGCGCTGCGCCGCGTGCTGCCCGACGTGGAGGTGGGGCTGCGCGTGGTCAACTCCGGCGAGGTCTGCCGGATGGCGACGGACGGCGAGATCGACGCGGGCTTCATCGAGTCGCCCGTCGTGCCGCGGGAGCTGACCTCCTGGCCGGTCGCCGAAGACCGGCTCGTCGTCGTGGTGGCCCCCGGTCACGCGTGGGCCCGGCGCGGGAAGCCGCTACGCGGGGAACCTCTGCGCGGCGAACCTCTGGACGGGGAACCACCGCGCGGGGAACCGCTGAGCCGGGCCGACCTGGCCGCGACGCCGCTGGTGGTGCGCGAACCCGGGTCGGGCACCCGCTACGCCCTCGACCGCCTTCTGACCGGCCCGGACGTCGCCCCGCCGATCCTGGAGCTGTCCTCCAACGCCGCGGTGAAGGTGGCGGTGGAGACCGGGGTCGCCCCGGCGGTTCTCAGCCACCTCGCCGTGGCCGCGGAACTGCGCGACGGACGCCTGATCGAGGTGCCCGTCGCCGATCTCGACCTGCGGCGGCCGCTGTTCGCGGTGTGGCGGGCCAGGGCCCGGCTGACCGGCCCGGCCGCCGAGCTCGTCCGCCTCGCCAGGACCGCCGCTCACGGCGCCCCGCGACCCTAGCCGTCAGCCCACCACGAGAACGCCCCAGCCCGTGATCGGCCGGCTCGGCGCCGTACCTGCCGCCGGGCGGCTCGGCCTGCAGATCCCCCTTTTGCGCGCCCCGACGGCATGCTCATGCGATCGGGCGCGCCGGTCCGGACCCGCCAGCGGATCCCGTCGATCAACTGCCGCTTACTGAACTGCCCTTCTGACGAACGGCCTCGATGCCCGCCAGCACGATGCGCAGGCCGTACTCGAAATGGTCGTCGCTGTCGACGGCGTAGAGCTCCTTGGTCACGCTTGCCGTCAGGGGATAACGGGTTTCGTCGATGGTCATGGTCTGCGCATAGGGGTTGGGGCCTTCGTAACTCTCGCCCGTCCGCGCTTGTTGCTCGATCGTGAAGCCCACGACGTAGTGCAGGACGGCGGGGAACGCGCGGGCCGCCTCGGTGGTCGAGAAGCCGGCGTCGGTGAGCGTACGCAGAACCAGTTCGAACGTCCGCCCGATGGACGGACCCGTCGAGTAGGACCCGGCAGTGACCCTGGCGCCGTCGCGGTAGCGAAGCATCGCGTCGCGCATTCTGCGTGCGAGGCCGGCGATCCATTCCTGCCAGGTCTCGTTGCGACTGGGGCCTTCGACGCCGTCGGCCGCCTCGGCCGTGATCAGCCCGGCCATCAGGTCGAGCAGCTCGTGCTTGTTCTTGACGTGCCAGTAGAGCGTGGGTGCCTGGACGTCGAGCTCCTTGGCGAGTGTCCGCATGGTCAGGCCGTCGAGGCCGACGTCGTTCAGCAGCCGCAGGCCGGTCCGGGCGATCAGGTCGGGTGTGATGGGCACGGTTGACAATCTAGCATCGTTAGAGCTATATCTAACGCCGTTCGAGATTACTCTAATGTCGTTAGGGGCGATCATGGAGGACGTGGTCATCGTCGGCGCCGGCCCAACCGGCCTGATGCTGGCGTGCGAGCTGCGGCTCGCCGGGGTGGACGTGCTGGTACTCGAAAGGCTGACCGAGCCCACGCGTGACTCGCGGGCGGGCGGGCTGCATCCGCGGTCGCTGGAAGTGCTCGATCAGCGGGGGATGCTCGACCCGTTCCTGGCCGAGGGGCGTCCGTTGCCGGGTACGCGCTTCGCCGGACTGCCGCTCGATCTGTCGGGGCTGCCGACCCGGTATCCGTTCCTGCTGGTGATCGTTCAGCGCCGGATCGAGCGGCTGCTCGAGGCTCGCGCCCGGGAGTTGGGCGTTCGGATTCGCCGCGGGGTCGAGGTGACGGGCCTACGCCCAGGGCCGGCGTCGGCGAGCACGGCGTCGCCGGCCGCGGGGGCGGCAGCGGCGTTGGCAGCCGCGGAGCCGGTCGTGGTCGAGACCACGGACGGGCCCGTGGAGACGCGTTATCTGGTCGGTTGTGACGGCGGCCGCAGTGTGGTGCGCCGGCTGGCGGGCATCGACTTTCCGGGCACGCCGGCGACCACCACGTCGATCCTCGGGGACGTCGAACTCGCCGACCCGCCCGCGGAGCAGTTTCTGCTCCAGCGAACGCCACGGGGAAACTTCTCGGTGCTCGGCTTCGAGAAGGGGTGGCGGCGGGTGATCGTGGACGAGGCCGGGGCAACCGTTGCCGACTCGACGGCCATCGGCTTCGAAGATCTGCGGGCGATGCTCATCCGGGTGGCGGGCACCGATTTCGGGATGCACAGTCCACGGTGGATCTCGCGATTTACCGACGTCGCGCGGCAGGCGGCGTGTTATCGCTCCGGGCGTGTGCTGCTGGCCGGGGACGCGGCGCACGTCCACTCGCCGGCCGGGGGGCAGGGGCTGAACACCGGGCTGCAGGACGCGTTCAATCTCGGCTGGAAGCTGGCGCTCGTCGTGCGAGGGAGCGTCGACGAGGAGTTGCTCGACACGTACCACGAAGAGCGGCACCCCGTGGGCGCCCGGGTGCTGTCGAACACGCGCGCGCAGAGCGCGTTGAGCGCACCCGGCGCGCATGTGGACGCGCTTCGAGAGCACGTGGGCGACATGCTCGCGACGCCGGACGCGAACCGGAAGATCGCCATGATGATCACGGGGCTGGACATCTCCTATGGACTCGGACCGCGCGTACCCGACCGGGACCTGCCCGACGGGACGCGGCTGTTCGAGCACCTTCGCGCGGGTCGCCCGATCCTGGCCGATGCCTCGGGCGAGCCTGCGGACAGCCGCCTTGTGAGCGAGCTCAAGGGACTCGGAGAACCGCTGCTGATCAGGCCCGACGGACACCTGGCCTGGAAAGAGTCGCTGGGCCATGAAGCGTTGTCCACAGCCCTGCGACCCTGGCGTTGACATCGTTCGATCAACTCGATCGGATACGAAGACGGGCTCGATCACACTCCCTTGAGCTTTACTAGCGGCGCCACCGGGGGAGTGCGGCATATACACGGCCTCTAGACCCACTCCCAGCGGATGCCGCGTACGCCGGGCCGGGCGCCGGTGTCCACCAGGTGAGCGGTCCCGAACGCGTCGACGCGCAGCTCACCGGCGTCCCCGGGCGGCGCCGACGCGTCCGGGGACCAGGTGTGGAAGCACCGCACCGGCAGCCGCCCGCCCGTGAACCGCACCTGCACCAGATGCTGCTCGACCGGGTCGCGCAGGCGCCGGTCGTACCGGTCGGCGGCGGCGACGGCGGTGACGTACTCCACGATGTGGGTCTCGCCGGGGGCGAGCGGGTGCGGGAAGATCAGTTCGGTCAGGGGCCGGTCCCGTCGTCGCCGCCGCGTCCGGGCCGGCAGCCCTCGGTGCGCAGCAGCCGGGTGCCCGGCTGATGGGCGACCACGTACCGGTCCAGGCCCGGCGCGGCGGCCCGCAGCACGACCCGGGCGCTCACCCGGTGCCGCCGGCCGGCGCCCACCACCACCTGCTCGTGGTGGCTGAGCACGGTGAGCGTCTCCGGCCGCCGGCCCCGGGGGCGGGGCGGCCCGAGCAGGCCGATCAGCGCGTACTCCGGCAGGGACAGGATGCCTTCGAGCTCCCGGACCGCGGCCAGCGAGGCGGCCCGCTCGGGCCGGGACCGGCCGCGCTGCCAGTAGCTGAGGCTGGACAGGCTGACATGGACGCCCCGCTCGCGCAGCCGTGCGTGCAGGCGGTCGAGGCTCAGCCCCCGGGCGCGGATGGCCGCCCGCAGGGCACGCTCGAAGGGCCCGGATCGGAGGACCTCCGCGAGCTCGTTGTCCACCACCAGGGCTCCTCCTCGGAAGCGCCAGGGCGGGAAAAACCGAGTATCGCTCGCGACCGCTTACCGGACAAGAGGGCAATCTTCCATCGGACTACCGGATCTGTCGTGAAACAGGACCTTCGCGGGTACGCTCCATTCCCCGCCGCCACGGGGCTTGCCACAGGGAAGGAGGACGCATGGCCCGCTACGACGAGCACGACCAGGCACGGTGGGTGCCGGAGCCGCCCGGCAACCCCGAGCGGAGCGCGTTCGAGCGGGACCGGGCACGCGTGCTCCACAGCGCCTCGCTGCGCAGGCTCGCCGCCAAGACGCAGGTGGTGGCCCCCGCCGACTGCACCGGCCTGCACAGCCCCCGTACGCGGCTGACCCACTCGTTGGAGTGCGCGCAGATCGGCCGGGAGATGGGCAAGGTGCTCGGCTGCGACCCCGACCTGGTGGAGACCGCCTGCCTCGCCCACGATCTCGGCCATCCCCCGTTCGGGCACAACGGGGAGGCCGCCCTTGACGAACTGGCCGCGCCGTGCGGCGGGTTCCAGGGCAACGCGCAGAACCTGCGCCTGCTGACCCGGCTGGAGGCCAAGGTCATCACCGAGGACGGCCGCAGCGCCGGGCTCAACCTCACCCGGGCCGCGCTCGACTCGGTCTGCAAGTATCCCTGGGCCGGGTCGTCCTGCCGGGTCCCCGGCGTCCCGCTCGCCGGCGAGGGCCAGCCCTACTGCGTCTACCCCGACGACCTGCCGGTCTTCCGCTGGGTGCGGGAGGGGGCGCCCGACTACGCGCTCGGCTTCGAGGCGCAGATCATGGACTGGGCCGACGACGTGGCCTACTCGGTGCACGACCTGGAGGACGCGCTGACGTGCGGCCACGTCACCATGGCGGCCCTGCGGGACCCCGAGGAACGGCTGGAGGTGTGCCGCCTGACGAGGGAGTGGTACGCGCCCGACGCCGGCATGGAGGAGCTGTCGGAGACCTTCGCCCGGCTGCTCGCCGAGCCGCTGTGGCCGGCCGCCTTCGACGCCGGGCTCGCCGACCTCGCCGCGCTCAAGCGGCTCACCAGCGCGCTCATCGGCCGGCTGTGCCGCTCCGCCCAGGACGCCACGCGCGAGGCGTACGGCTGCCGTCCCACCCCGGGAGGCAGAGGCGGCCACGACCGGTACGACGCGGACCTGGTGGTGCCGAGGGCCACCCGCCTGGAGTGCGCGCTGCTCAAGGGAGTGACGGCCCGCTACGTGATGTCCCGGGAGGCCCACCACGCCGCCCAGGCCCGGCAGCGCGAGATCATTGCCGAGCTGGGCGACCTCATCCTGCGCGGCGCCCCGGCGACGCTGGAGCCCGCCCTGCGGCCGCAGTTCGAGCAGGCCGCCGACGACGCGGGACGGCTGCGCGCGGTGGTCGACCAGATCGCCTCGCTGACCGACGCCTCCGCGATGGGCTGGCACCGCCGCCTGTCGGCGGCCACGCACCGCCTCAAGGCCGGCTGACCCGCCGCGCCGGGAGAAGCCCTCGGGGGCCGCCCCGGGCCGCCGCGGCAGCGGCTCGTCGTCGGGGTCCGCCACCGGCAACTCCGCGCGCCCGGCGAGTTCCCTTCCGCGTACGACGGCGTAGGGCGCGGCGGTCGCGGTCGAGCTCGCGACGCTCGGTGCGGACGGACCCGCGCCTTGGTGAGCGTCCCGCTCAGAGCGGGATGACCACGACGTCGTCGTCGTTGGCGCCGTTCTTCTTTTTCCTCGTGGGCGGCTTGGTCTCGTCCGGGGTGGGCGTGGGCTGCCCGGACGAGCCGGACCCGCACAGTTGGGTGCAGGGCGGGGTCGCGCCCATCTTCTTGCGCAGCGTGAGCATGTCCTTGCGCGGCGAGACGGTGCGGTTGCCGTCGTCCCAGGCGTCCAGGTAGGGCCACGGCGGCACGATGCCCCGCCGCACCCACCAGTACTGCGGCTCGGCCGGCCACGAGATGGCGAAGTAGAGGTTGCTCGCGGTGTCGCGGGCGTTGCCCGTGTTGCCCACCCGGCCGAGCAGCTGCCCGGCCTTGACCTTGGTGCCCGGCGTGACGTCCTGCTCCACGGAGTCGAGGTGGCCGCCGAGGTACAGCACGCCGTCCTCGCCCTTGATCGTGACGAACCGGCCCTCCCGGTCGGCGCCGCGGTCGGTCGAGGGCGTCCAGAGGTTCTTGACGTTGACCTCCTGGACCACTCCGTCCACCGGCGACACGAACGCGCATCCCTTGGCCGCCCAGATGGTGGTCTTGGGAAGCACGAGCAGCTTGCGGGAGTACGACACCTTGCAGCCCTTGATGGGGAAGGCGTACGTGTAGGGGGACATCTTCGGCGGCGGGACCCGCACCGGCTCGTCCCCCGGTGGAGGCACGATGTGGCCGGGCTGGGAGTCGTCCGTGGCGGCCGTGACGCCGCCTCCCGGCGGGGGGGTGGGCGGCAGCGTGCTCACTCCCGCGACCCCGGCGGGCGCGCCGCAGGACGCCGCGACGAACGCGGCGCCGGCGAGGGCGGCCAGTCTCCCCGATCGCATGATCTCCACCTGGTCGACGTTACCGAACCTTTCCTTTGTAACGGACCAAGCCGCACATCACGACCGGTTCCGGAAAGTCGTGACATGTCCTCGACCGCCCGCGGTGGGGCGTCCGGTCTGTCGGGGGCAGGCTCTAGACTCGCCAGCGTGGCAGGGCGAAGCGGTCGGATCAGTGACGAGGACATCGCGCTCGTGCGGGAGCGCTCGCCGATCGCCGACGTCGTCGGCGAGCACATCCAGCTCCGCAACGCGGGCGGGGGCAACCTGAAGGGGCTGTGCCCCTTCCACGACGAGAAGTCCCCCTCGTTCAACGTCACCCCGGCCCGGGGCTACTACTACTGCTTCGGCTGCGCCGAGGGCGGCGACGTCATCACGTTCGTCCGCAAGATCGAGAACTTGACGTTCACCGAGGCCGTCGAGCGGCTCGCCCAGCGCGCCGGCATCCAGCTCCGCTACGAACAGGGCGGCTACGTGCCCGGTCGCGAGCAGGGCGAGCGGCTGCGGCTGATCGAGGCGCACCGCGCCGCCGCCGAGTTCTACGCCGAGCGGCTGTCCAGCCCGGAGGCGGCCCCGGGGCGGCGCTTCCTGTCCGAGCGCGGCTTCGAACGGGCCGACGCCGAGCACTTCGGCGTCGGTTACGCGCCCAACGAGTGGGAGGCGCTGTCGCGGCACCTGATGGCCCGCGGGTTCACCTCGCAGGAGCTGATCAAGGGCGGCCTGGCCCGCGAGGGCAGGCGCGGCCCCGTCGACCGGTTCCGCGGCCGGCTGATCTGGCCGATCCGCGACATCACCGGCGACGTCATCGGCTTCGGCGCGCGCAAGCTGCTCGACTCCGACGACGGCCCCAAATACCTGAACACCCCCGAGAGCCCGATCTACCACAAGAGCTCGGTGCTGTACGGCGTGGACCTGGCCAAGCGGGAGATCGCCAAGCGGTCCCAGGCCGTCATCGTGGAGGGCTACACCGACGTCATGGCCTGCCATCTGGCCGGCGTGCCGACCGCGGTGGCCACCTGCGGCACCTCCTTCGGGGAGGACCACATCAAGGTCCTGCGCCGGCTGCTGCTCGACCAGGCGGAGTTCCGGGGTGAGGTGATCTTCACCTTCGACGGCGACTCGGCGGGGCAGAAGGCCGCCCTGCGCGCGTTCCAGGACGAGCAGAAGTTCGTCACGCAGACCTTCGTCGCCGTGCAGCCCGACGGCCTCGACCCGTGCGACCTGCGGGTCAAGCAGGGCGACGCCGCCGTGCGCGACCTGATCGCCGGCCGCGAGCCGCTGTTCGCCTTCGCGATCCGCAGCATCCTGTCCCGTTACGACCTCAACACCAACGAGGGCCGCCTGGCCGCGCTCGACGCCGCCGCGCCCGTCGTGGGCTCGATCAAGGACCCGGGGCTGCGCAAGACCTACGTCGTGGACCTCGACCGCTGGCTCGGCTTCATGGACGAGGGCTTCGTGATCCAGCGCGTACAGCAGGTCGTGGGGCGGACGCAGGAGGGCGGGCGCGCCGCGGGTAGACAGCAGGCCCGGCAACAGGGTGGGCAGCAGGGCAGACAGCAGGGGGCGCGCGGTGCCGCGCCCGCGGGGTCCGGCCCGGTGCGGCAGGAGCCGTTGGACCCCGCCGTCCGCCTGGAGGCGGAGGCGCTCAAGCTCGCCGTGCAGCGGCCCGCGCTGCTCGGGCCGGAGTTCGACGCGCTCGGCGCGGCGACGTTCACCCTGCCCGAGCACGTCGCGCTGTACGAGGTCATCCTGGCGGCGGGGGGGGACCGTCGCCGGAGGACCCGGCGGGCGCGAGTGGGTCGACCGGCTGCTGGAGCAGGCAGACGCCGGGACGCCGGACGGGACGGGCGTCGACCTGAGGTCGCTCGTGACCCGGTTCGCGGTCGAGGCCGTGCGCGCCGACGTCAACGTCGAGGAGCGCTACGGCGCGGCCGTCCTGGCCAAGATCCAGGAGGTCGCGGTCGGCCGGGCCGTCGCCCAGGTGAAGTCACGCTTGCAGCGGCTCAACCCCGTCGAGGAGCAGCAGGAGTACAACCGGCTGTTCGGCGAACTCGTGGCGCTGGAACAGCAGCGACGGGTGTTGCGTGAACGCGCCAGCGGGGCCTGAATAAACGTCCCTTTCCAGATCTCACAGCCGCCAAACATATGTTTTGATCTCGATTCGGTATTGACTTCCGCCTTACCTTGGGTGACAAAAATAGGCCTGCCATTTAGTGGTGCCTTTCCTGCACACTGTGTTGCGTGGGTGCATCGGTGCTGCCAAGCAGGCCGCCATCGGTAGACCAGGTGGCGGACCTTGTCGCGAAGGGAAGGGAACGCGGGAGCGTCACGGTTGACGACGTGGCCGCCGCGCTCGACCGATCCGAGTTGCCCGCCGACGCGCTGGAGCGCGTCGTGCGGATGCTCGCCGAGAACGGGGTTGAGGTCCTCGAGCCGCAAGGCGACGAGGAGCCCAGCAAGCCGGACGAGGAGGATATCGGCAAACGCGCTCCGACCAGCGACCTGGTCAGGATCTACCTCAGAGAGATCGGCAGGGTTCCGCTGCTCACCGCCGAGGAGGAGGTGGAACTGGCCAAGGCCATCGAAGCCGGCCTGTTCGCGGAGGACAAGCTCTGTGAGAGTCCCGCCGCCAGGTTCGCCCGGCCGGAGCTGGAAGACCTGGTCTGGGAGGGCGTCCGCGCCAAGCAGCGGCTCATCGAGGCCAACCTCAGGCTCGTGGTCTCCATCGCCAAGCGCTATGTGGGGCGCGGAATGCTGTTCCTGGATCTCATTCAGGAGGGCAATCTGGGTCTCATCCGTGCGGTCGAGAAATTCGACTACACCAAGGGATACAAGTTCTCGACCTATGCGACCTGGTGGATTCGCCAGGCGATCACCCGGGCGATCGCCGACCAGGCGAGAACGATCCGGATTCCCGTGCACATGGTCGAAACGATCAATAAATTGGTCCGCGTGCAGCGGCAGCTCCACCAGGACCTCGGCCGGGAGCCCGCCCCGGAGGAGATCGCCGCCGAGATGGACCTGCCCATCGACCGTGTGGTGGAGATCCAGCGCATCGCGCAGGAGCCGGTCTCGCTCCAGGCGCCCATCGGCGAGGAGGACTCCGACCTCGGCGATTTCATCGAGGACGCCGACGCCGTGGTGCCGATGGAGGCCGCGGCCTTCATCATGCTGCAGGACCAGCTCGACGACATCCTCGCCACGCTGTCGGAGCGCGAGCAGCGGATCATCCAGCTCCGGTTCGGTCTCTCCGACGGCCACCCCCGCACGCTGGAGGAGGTCGGCCGGGAGTTCGGCGTGACCCGTGAGCGCATCCGCCAGATCGAGTCCAAGACGCTGGCCAAGCTGCGCCACCCCACCCGGGCCCAGATGCTCCGGGACTACCTGGACTGACGCCTCGACCGCGGACGAGCGCCTCCCGCCCTCTGGGAGGCGCTCGTCGCGTTATGGGTGTTGCCCGGCGCGGACAGGTGAACGTCGGCGTCCGGTGGCGCGAGGCGGGGCGCTGGAACGATCCATATGCGAGTCGTCCGGCGGGGTGTGACCATCGCCGGGACGACCTGGAAGGTGGATGACGTGAGCGAGCCCGCGATTCGGCCGAACGAGACGACGGTGCCGTTGATGCCGTGCGTGTCAGTGGAGGAGACCCTGGCGTTCTATGAGGCGCTGGGATTCGAGGCGACCTACAAACAGAGCAAGCCCTATGTCTATCTGGCGCTGCAGTGGAGCGGATTTCAGCTGCACTTCGGCCCGGCGCCCAAGGACCTGGATCCGGCCCGGGAGCATTCCGGAGGCTGCCTGGTCCTGGTCGACGCCGTGGCGCCCTATCATGCGGCGTTCGTCGCGGCGATGCGCCGGGTCTACGGGAAGGTGCTGAGCTCCGGCCTGCCGCGGATCACCCGCTACCGGCCCGGCGCGTCCCGGTTCACGCTGATCGATCCGTCCGGAAATTCGATCATCTTCATCCAGCGCGACGAGCCGGCCGAGTTGGAGTACGGCGGCTCGAAGAAGCTGACGGGCCTGGCCAAGGCGCTCGACAACGCCCGGATCCTGCGCGAGTTCAAGAACGACGACCTTCAGGCCTTCCGTGCGCTCAAGTCCGCGGTGCGCAGGCACGGCGCGGACGCCTCGCCGGTCGAGCGGGCCATCGCCCTGTGTCACCTTGCCGACCTGGCCACGGTCCTCGGTGAGCCCACCGATCCCTGGCTCGCCGATCTACGAGGTCTGGAGCTCACGACGGACGACAGGCAGCGCGTCGAGTCGGAACTCGGGCATCTCGCCGGACTCCAGGAGTGGCTCGCCTGAAATGTGTCTGGGGGGAGCGAAGTCGAGACCGTGCCGCCGGATAGCCTCGGGGGTGTTAACGGTCGTCGTACGCTGGCGGTGCCCCCTTGACCTCTCAGAAGCCCTCACTGTCCCGTCTGTTCGGCTCCCGGCTGCCCCGTGAGGTCCGTACGGCTCTCGCCCTGGAGAGCGGCGAGCGCCCGATCAGCCACGCGCCGACGCCGGAGGGCGGCCACCTCGTCGCCACCACCCTGGCGCTGCACCTGCCGGACGGGCCGCGCCTGCCCTGGCACCTGATGGACAAGGCCGTGTGGGACGAGGAGGGCGTGACGGTCACGATGACAGACGGAGCCGTCCACCGGGCCCTCCTGCCGGAGCCGGGCAGGCTGCCGGAGACGATCCGCGAGCGGGTGACTTCGACGATCGTCGCGAGCCGCCATGTGACCATCAACGGCCGCGGGGGAGTGCGCCTGGTCGCGCGCCGCATTCCCGGCTACGACACCCCGCGCTGGGAGTTCATCTTCGACCCCGGGCTCGACGCCGACGACCCGGGCCTGCGCGCCCACGCGGAGCAGGCCCTCGAAGAGGTACGCCGCAGCCTCGGCGTCTGAAGCGGGCGAGCCCGGGCCCGGAATCCGGCTGGGACGCTCGGGCGGTTGTGCACGGAG
Organism: Microbispora sp. GKU 823; assembly: GCF_002027145.1. NCBI lineage: Bacteria > Bacillati > Actinomycetota > Actinomycetes > Streptosporangiales > Streptosporangiaceae > Microbispora > Microbispora sp. GKU 823. The sequence goes on from NZ_MWJN01000001.1 coordinate 248,108, forward strand.
TCGACGGGGTCGCGGAGCAGGGGCCGTCACGTGCGGTGGAGTTCCCCGGGCGCGCAGGGCGCCGCCGCCCCGGTGGCGCCCCTGGCACAGGAGCAGGTACGCGATCCCCGCCGAGGCGGCCGCGGCGCCGGCCAGCGAGGCGGCGACGCCCCACGCGGTGTGGAACAGCGTGGGCGGCGCCTGCTGGATCAGCACGAACCCGCCCATGACGAGCACGAACCAGCCGAATCCCTTGCGCAGGCGGTCGGCGTGAATGCGCCCGGCGAGCCATCCGCCGAGGAGACCGCCGACGACCGCCGCCGCGGTGACGGGCAGGGCGATCGACCAGTCGATCGGGACGGCCCGCAGGTAGCCGGCCAGCCCGGCGAACGACTTCATCGCGATCACCACCAGGGAGGTGGCGACGGCTGTGCTCATCGGCATGCCGCCGAGCAGCACCAGCGCGGGAACGACCAGGAAGCCTCCGCCGGCCCCGACCAGCCCGGTGACCAGGCCGACGGCGACGCCTTCGACGACGACGTGGAGGATCGGCAGATCCTTGTGGGCCGGTGCGGGCTCGGGCGTCCTGCGGCCGCAGATCATGGCGACGGCGGTGGCCACCATCATCAGCGCGAACCCCGTCAGCAGCACCGCCGCGGGCAGACGCGGCCCGAGCAGGCCGCCGCCGTACGCTCCGGCCATTCCTGCCAGGCCGAAGACCAGGCCGGTCTTCCACCGGATGCGCCCCGCCCTGGCGTGCCCGGCGGCGCTCACCAGGCTGGTCGCGCCGACGACGAACAGGGACATGGCGATCGCGGCCTTGGCCGGGACGCCCGCGACGTAGACGAGCAGCGGCACGGTCAGGATCGATCCTCCGCCGCCGAACAGGCCCAGGGTCAGGCCGACGACGACGGCGCCGGCGAGAGTGAGAGCGGTCATGTCGTTGTCTCGAATCCGTCAGGCGGGGCCGGCGGGGCGGCGGATACAGGCGAGGGCGGCGTCGACATCGCCCGCGCCGCGGTTGTACGGCAGGCGGGCGAGCAGCATGCCCATCGCGCAGGTGTCGGTCAGCCCGGCGAAGACCAGGCCCGCGCCGACGAAGGCGCCGACGAAGCGCGCCCCCGGCAGCCAGAGGTCGGCCACGATGGACGCCAGCACGATGCCGCCCGCGACCAGGCGGACCTGGCGTTCCAGACTCCACCGCTGCCTGCCGCGCGCCACGGGTGCGCCGGAGGCGATCCATGCGTTCATCCCGCCGGTGAGCACGACCGCGTCGGCAGCCCCGCGTCGCAGAGCTTCTTGCGCGCCTGGGTGGCACGGCCGCCGGACTGGCAGACGAGCAGCATCGTGCCGCCGGCGTCGGCGACGATCCGCCGCAGGTGGGCGTCGACCTGGTCGAGCGGCAGGTTGATCGCGCCGCTGATGTGCGCGGTCTCGAACTCGGCGGGGGTCCGCACGTCCACGACCAGCACGTCCGGGTTGGAAGCGATCAGCGCGCGGGCCGTCGTGGTGTCGATGTTCGGGGAATCGGGGTTCATGGCTCTCTTCCCATCGGGAGTTCTGCGTGGGGTCGGGGGTGGTGTTGGCGGTCAGGCCGCGTGGCGGGCCCGCAGTTCGGCGACCACGTCGGGCACGCCGGCGCCGTCGAGCACGACCGGGGTGTATCCCTCACAGGCGAGCAGGGTGGCGGCGATGGCCGCGCGCCGGCCCGATCCGCAGGCCACGAGCACCGGGTGGTCGCGGTCCAACTCGGCGGGGATGCCCTCGGCCACCAGGTCGGGGAGGAAGCGTTCGACGGCTCCTTCCAGGCGTGCGGCCGCGCGCTCGTTCGGCATGCGCACGTCCAGCACCTGGGCGCCGGGCTGGGCCGCCCGCGCGGTGAAGGCCGCCAGGTCCAGCCGTTCGAACGTCGCGGTCGCGGCAGGGCCGAGGTCGCGTACGACGCCGCGTACGGTGTCGATCCCGATCTGCGCCAGCTGGGTCACCGCCTCGGCCGCGTCCTGACCGGGCTCGGCCACCAGCACGATCGGAGACCGGTACGGCAGCAGCCACCCGGCCCAGCTGCCGAAGTCCACGCCGAGCTCGATGCCGATCGAGCCGGGCAGGAAGCCGTCCGCCTGCCTCCCGCGCGGGCGGATGTCGACCACTCGCGCGTCGTGGGGCAGGTCGGCGACGGCCAGTTCGGGTGCCGAGGCCGAGGGCATCGGCGGCACGCCGAGCGTGTTGGCGAGGCCCATGTACTGGTAGAAGGCCGGGATCGGCATGGGCGCGGCGAGCAGTTCGTCGGCCAGACGTTCGGCGTCCTCGACGGCGAGCAAGGGGTTGGACCTGATCTCCTCGCCGATCGTCGAGGTGTAGCGGCCCGCCCCACTCGCGCTGCAGAACGACCCCTCGCCGTGCGTCGGGAACAGCCCGACCCCGGGCGGCAGCGCCGCCATCCGCCGCAGCGAGCCGTGCTGCAGCCGGGCCAGGGTCCGGGCCCGGGCCATGCCGAGCAGGTCGGGCCGGCCCGCCGAGGCCACCAGGAGGCTGCCGCCGGAGAACACCGCGACCGGCTCACCCTCGATGAGCACCAGGTAGCTGGTGTGCTCGGGGGTGTGCCCCGGAGTGTGGATCGGTCGCAGGGACAGGCCGTCCCCGCCCTCGATGTCCTCCAGATGGAAGGCAGGGGTGTGGGGGTAGGCGGGCGCGGCGGCGGCGGGCAGGACCAGCTCGGCGCCGGTGCGCAGAGCCGCCTGCTCGCCGCCCGACACGTAGTCGTTGTGCAGGTGGGTCTCCAGGACGAAACGCAGCTCCACGTCACGCTCGGCCGCCGCCCGCAGGAATCTGTCGATGTCGCGCTGGGGGTCGACGAGCACTCCCTTGCCCTCGTGGGTCAGCAGGTAGGTCTGGTCACCGAGACCCGGAGTGCGGAAGGACACGATCTCCATAGGAACACCTCACTTCTTGATACCCCCAGGGGTATATGACGAGCCCAAAAAAACTGAGGTCAGCCGCCTGCGTCCCCCGTCCGCCCGGGGACCTCCGTCCAAGGTTGGCCAGATACCCCCGGGGGTATCCGCAGGGCATGAAAAGGCGAGCCTTTCCCCTGGGGAAACCGCAGCGACGCGTCAGGCCGGCCGCGTACGGCAGGCATTGCTTGGTTGATTCGCCGGACAGGACCTAGGCGAGGGCCAGGAACAGCTTCTCGAGCTCGGCCATGCTCATCGGAGCCTCCTCGCCCCGTTCCTGTGCGGCGTGACAGTGCCGCAGGCCGCTGGCGACGAGCTTGAATCCGGCCCGGTCGATCGCCTTGGAGACTGCGGCCAGCTGGGTCAGCACCTTGGCGCAGTCCTCGCCCGCCTCGATCATCGCGATCACTCCGGCGAGCTGGCCGTGCGCCCGGCGCAGGCGCGTCACCGCGTCGCCGACCATCGCCTCGTTCATCTGCATGTCTCGTTTATACCCCCGGGGGTACCTTGGGGCAAATCGCTCCGCTCGCGGGCCCCCGGCATCGTGCCGGGGGCCCGCCGCTCGCTCTCCGGGCTGTGGGCTCCGGCGGCGGTCGAGGGCGTGGTCTGCCGGGGGACGGCTCAGGGGGATCTGGTCGGCGCCGGCCGGCCAGCCGGTGGCCGTGCCGACCCGGTCGGACCTGTCGGCCTGCTCCCAGGTCTCCGTCTTCTTCAGGAACGGCACCTTGTCGCCCGCGAAGTCCTTGGCCTTGCCCGCCACCTTCGAGGCCTGGGCGCCGACCAGCCCGGCCGCCTCCTGCACCGTGGGGCTGTCCGCGAACCGCTGTGCGAAACGCTTGATCTGCTCGTAGCGCTCACGCCCGGCCCGCGTGCCGAGGACGTAGCCGACGGCCAGCCCGGTGGCGAACATCGCCTTGTATCGCATCTTCCACCTCCGCGCTCGTGTTCCCCGCCCCCCTACCCCGAGGGCCTGTCTCTATCCAACAGCAGCCGTTCCGGCCCCGCCCGGGCGGGCTCCCGCGGCCGTCCGGGCGCTCTTTGCCGTACGCCGATCAAGACCCGGCGACTCGCGGACGGAATCGATGTGACAGACACCCCCCGGAGTGCGCTAATCTAGTTCCGCGCCGCAAGGAAAGCCGAAAGGCCGGAACGAGCGGAGCAGAGCAGTACAGAGCACGATCCCGTGTAGCTCAATCGGCAGAGCAGCCGGCTGTTAACCGGCAGGTTATAGGTTCGAGTCCTATCGCGGGAGCATTTCACCCCGGGGCGGTGGTCACAGACCACCGCCCCGGGGTTTGTGTGTCCACGTATGGGTCGCCGTAGCAGCGGTCGCGTCCTTCGAGACGTGTGGCCGATCGGGCGAGCGGTGAGTGAGTTGCGCCCCGCCTCTGCCGGACGGGGTCAGGGGTCCGGGATGAGCCAGGAAATGGGCTTTATCTTGGAGAGGCCGACCGCCATGCCGACCAGCTTCAGATCAACCGTCGCGACATCGGTGACGTGCAGGCGTTCGGCCATGGCGATCACCATCGCGTCGACGTACCCCAGCGGAACGTTCACCCTGCGGCGGACCAGTTCCCTGGCACGGTGCAGATCCTCAGAGGTCGGCATGACGATCGCGAAATCCCCGCTGCCGGAACACACCTGGTCGAGCAGGATGGACTCGTACTCGGGACCCTTCCGGTAGTTGTTCCGGATGAAGCCGCAGGTCTCCACGAGCACGGGCTCCGGAATCACCAGCTGGCCAGGCCAGTTCGCCAGTTGCTCGGCGCAACGTGCGTGAAAGCGATCACCGGGGGAAAACGTCGCGATCAGGGGGCCGGAGTCGATGAGCAGCTGCCTCACGCGCTCCGCCTGATCGTCTCGATGGCTTCGATGATCTCCCGGCTGACCCGGGCGTCGGCCAGGACGTCCCGGTAGGTCTTGGAGAAGTCATGTTCCTCGGAGGGGCCGCATCCGACCCAGGGAAAGCGCCGACGCACGGCTTCGTAGTCGATCGGCTGCTCGTCGGTGGCTTCCGCCTTCTCGGTCATGTCGCCAGTGTAGGAAATCACGCTGGGATCCTAGAAGGTCACGTTCGGTCGCGGAGGGATTCCGTGGTGCAACCGTCGGCGCACTGGCCGGGTGGTGTGAGCTTGGGATGCGCCCGGTGTGTGGATTTGGCGGACAAATCCGGGGACTTCGCGGAAAATGTGATCGCCGTGGCCGTACCGGTCGCGGCTGCCGCGGACCACGGACGGCGCAGTGGGGTGAGGGCCACTGCGGAAGGGTGTCACCGCCGGCCCGGAACCGGCGCGGGGCGCCCGTGAGCGCGAAGTGTGTGGCGGTCGTGCTGACTTGGCGTAAATCGAAGAAGACCCCCGAGCCCGTACGGGAGCGTGGGGAGGAGATCGACAGGCGGGAGGCGGAGAACTTCATCCGGCTCCACCACGCGGAGAACCCGGTGGCGGGCCCGGTGGAGGTCCGGCTCCGGGAGGTCCTCGCGGAGATCGACCAGACGGGGACGTACACGCACACCACGGGCGAGCTGGCCTTCGGCGCGCGGGTGGCGTGGCGCAACAGCAACAGATGCATCGGGCGCCTCTACTGGCGGTCGCTGCAGGTTCGTGACCGGCGGCACGTGGACACCGCCGACGGCGTGGCCGAGGAGTGCGTCGAGCACCTGAGGGCGGCCACCGGGAAGGGCAGGATCCGCCCCACGATCACGGTGTTCGCCCCCGACCGGCCGGGGGAGCGGGCGCCGCGGATCCTCAACGACCAGCTCATCCGCTACGCCGGGTACGTACGCGAGGACGGCTCGGTCCTCGGCGACCCGGCGAACGCGGAGATCACCGAGCGGGCCCTGCGGATGGGCTGGCGGGGGGAGGGCACGAGGTTCGACGTCCTGCCGCTGGTCGTGGAGGCCAAGGGCGCCCTGGTCCTGCGAGAGGTGCCGCGCGAGGTGGTCCTGGAGGTGCCCCTCCGGCACCCGGCCTTCCCGTGGTTCGCCGACCTGGGGCTCAAGTGGCACGCCGTGCCGGCGATCTCGAACATGGCGCTGGAGATCGGCGGGGTCACCTATCCGTGCGCGCCGTTCAACGGCTGGTACATGGGCACCGAGATCGGCGCGCGCAACCTCGCCGACCGGGACCGCTATGACCAGCTCCCGGTGGTGGCCGAGCGGCTCGGCCTCGACACCTCCCACGATCGGACGCTCTGGCGCGACCAGGCCCTGGTGGAGCTCAACGTCGCCGTGCTGCACTCCTTCGCGGAGGACGGCGTCACGATCACCGATCACCACACCGAGGCGCGGCGGTTCCTGACCCATCTGGAGCGGGAGGAGCGCAGCGGGCGCGTCTGCCCCGCCGACTGGTCCTGGATCGTGCCGCCCCTGTCCGGCGCCGCGACGCCGGTCTTCCACCGCTACTACGAGGACGTACGGCTCACGCCGGCCTACGTCCACCGCCCGCCCCTGATGTAGAACCATGTAGAACATAGTTCGGGTTAAGGAGGGCGACGATGGTGGTGCTGTCCGAGGACGACGGCGGTGTGCGGATCCTGACGTTGAACCGGCCGGAACGGCTGAACGCCTGGACCGCCGAGATGGGACGGCGCTACTTCGACCTGCTGGAGGAGGCCGACCGTGACCCGTCCGTACGGGCGATCGTGGTGACCGGCGCGGGGAAGGGCTTCTGCGCCGGGGCCGACTTCGCGGACCTGACGGCCATCCAGTCCGGCGACTACACGGATGAGCAGGACCCGCGGCCCAACACGTTCCCCACCACCCTGCGCACGCCGGTGGTCGCGGCGGTCAACGGCGCGTGCGCCGGTCTGGGGATGGTCCACGCGCTCGTGTGCGACGTGGTCGTCACGGCCGACGACGCCAAGTGGACGACCGCGTTCTCCCGGCGCGGGCTCGTCGCCGAGTGGGGCCTGGGCTGGATCCTGCCGCGGCTGGCGGGGCAGGCGCGGGCGATGGACCTGCTGCTGTCCGGCCGGGTCTTCACCGGCGCGGAGGCCTGCGCCATGGGCCTCGCCGTACGGGCGGTGCCGGGGGAGCGGCTGCTCGCCGAGGCCGTCGCGTACGCGAAGGAGCTGGCCACCCAGTGCTCGCCCGCCTCGATGGCGATCATCAAGCGGCAGATCTGGGGCGGCTGGCAGGCTGGGCTCGACGAGGCCAGGGACGAGGCCGTACGGCTGATGATGGAGTCGTTTCGGCGGCCGGACTTCGCCGAGGGAGTGGCGAGCTTCCTCGAACGCCGGCCGCCGGACTTCCCGCCTCTTGCGTGATACCTCAGCGGACGCGGTGGGCGCCCGCCGCCGGGGTGGCAGGCAGGAACGTCGGCGCGGCCCAGCCGCGCTCGGCGTAGGCCTGCTCCACGGTGGTGCGGACCCGGTCCACCCGGTCGTCGGCGACGAGCGCGATGGCCGAGCCGCCGAAGCCGCCGCCGGTCATCCGCGCGCCCCGCGCGCCGCCCTTGACCGCGCCCTCCACCGCCACGTCCAGCTCGGGGCAGGAGACCTCGAACTGGTCGCGCAGCGACAGGTGGGAGGCGTTGAGCAGGGCGCCGATCTCCTGTACGGCTCCCGCCCGCAGCAGCCCGATGACGGCCTCCACCCGGTGGTTCTCGGTGACGACGTGCTGGGTGCGGGCCCGCTCATCGCCGCTGAGCCTGGACAGGGCCGCGGTGAGGTCGGTGACGTCCCGCAGCGACGGGACGCCGAGGTGCTTGGCCGCGTTCTCGCAGTCCTGGCGCCGCTTGGCGTACTGCCCGTCGGCCAGTTCGTGGTGCACGCCGGTGTTGATGATGAGGATCTGCAGGCCGTACGCCGACAGGTCGAACGGAACGGCGCGGCTGGCCAGCGAGCGGCAGTCGAGGAACAGCGCGTGCCCCTCCTTGCTCAGCGCGGAGGCCGCCTGGTCCATGATCCCGCACGGCATGCCGACGAACTCGTTCTCGGCCTTCTGACACAGCTTGGCCAGCGCCATCGGCTCCAGGCCCAGGCCGTACAGGTCGTTCAGAGCGAGCCCGACGGACACCTCCAGCGCCGCGCTCGAGGACAGCCCGGCGCCCTTGGGCACGTCGCCGTCGATCACGATGTCCGCGCCGCGCACCGGCAGCCCGGCGCCGCGCATCGTCGAGACGACTCCGGCGGGGTAGCGGGCCCAGCCCTCGGCCCGTTCGACGTCCTCCAGCACCTGCTCCTCGCCGGGGGCCTGGAGCGAGGAGATCCGGACGGTGAGGTCCTCGCGGGGGCTGACCGCCGCGGTGACGCCCCACGGCACCGCGAACGGCAGCACGAAGCCGTCGTTGTAGTCGGTGTGCTCTCCGATCAGGTTGACCCTGCCGGGCGCGTGCCAGACTCCGGCGGGCTCGCCGCCGTACGCCTGCCGGAAAGCATCAATAACGCGCATAGTCGCACACTCCTCAACATCGCAGCCTCCCCGTAGGGTAGCGACTCAGGTGCCCGTGCGGTTAAGCGAGAGACGCCGTCCTCGCCTGCACGTGGACAGGGCCGGGCGGGGACCGGTCAGCGGGGAGCCGGGTTGTCCCCCGGCCGCACGAGGCCGGTCTCGTAGCCGAGGATCACCGCCTGCACCCTGCCGCGCAGGTCCAGCTTCCGCAGCACCGCCGCGACGTGCGTCTTCACCGTGGTCTCGGCCAGGTTGAGCGCCTCGGCGATCTCGGCGTTCGACCTGCCGTAGGCGAGCTGGCGCAGCACGTCGAGCTCCCGCCCGGTCAGGACGCCCAGCCGGTCGGACGTCTCCGCCGGGCGGCGCGCCGCGTGTTCCTCGACGATTCTGCGCGTCAGCACGGGGTCGAGCAGCGCCTCGCCGTGGACGGCGGTCCGCACCGCGTGCAGCAGATGCGCCCTCGGCGTCGACTTCAGCAGGAACCCGCAGGCCCCGGCGTTCAGGGCGGCGTAGAGGTACTCGTCCCGGTCGAACGTGGTCAACATGATCACGCGGATGGCCAGCCGGGAGTCCGCCAGGATGCGCCGGGCGGCGGCGATGCCGTCCACGCCCGGCATCCGGATGTCGAGGAGGGCCACGTCGGGCCGGTGTAGCAGGGCCTCGCGGACCGCCTGCTCCCCGTCGGCCGCCTCCGCGACCACTTCGACGTCCTCCTGCGCCTCGAGGATCATCCGCAGGCCGAGCCGTACCAGCTCCTGGTCGTCGGCGAGCAGGACGCGGATCATGTGCGGAGCCTGGCTCGGACCCGGAAGCCGCCCTCCGGGGCGGGCCCCGCGGTCACCGAGCCCCCGACCAGGCCCGCCCGTTCGGCCATGCCGCGCAGACCCCGGCCCGACCCCGGGACCGCGGGGAGCCCGGGCCGTGCCCGTCGTCGGCCACCTCGACGACCAGCTCGCCCTCCGCGTACTCCGTCCGCAGGGCGATCTCCCGGGGTGCGCCGTGCCGTACGGCGTTGGTGAGCGCCTCCTGCACGATGCGCCTGGCCGCGTCGGCCACGGCGGGCGGCAGGGGTCTGGCCTCGCCCGTCTCGGTGATCCGTACGTTCACGCCGAGCCGCCGGACGCCGTCGACGAGGTCGGACACCTTCAGCCGGGCCGGCTCGGAGTTGAGCGTCGACAACATGGTGTGCAGGTCGGCGATGGCGGCACGACCGGTGCCGGCGACGGCCTCCACCGCCTGCGCGGCCCGGTGCGGGTCGCGCGGCAGGATCTCCGCCGCCGCCTCGGCCTGCACGACCATGAGGCTGATCCCGTGGGAGATCACGTCGTGCAGGTCGCGGGCGAGGCGGGCCCGTTCCTCGGCGGCCGCGAGCGCCTTCGCCGCGGCCTGTTCGCGTTCGAGTGCGTCCGCGCGTTCCCGGGTCAGGCGCAGGTTCTCCGCCCGCTGACGGGCCAGCCACCCCACGAGCGCGGCCCCGCCGAAGTAGACGACCGGATAGACGAGCCCGAGCGCGCCGTCCGCCCCGCTGCGGATCTGCTGGAAGGCCATCGCGGAGATCGTCACGGCCAGCGCGCCGTAGCACGTGAGAGCCTGCCGCGCCGTGCCGTACCTGGCCAGGGCCGAGCAGAGCACCATGCAGGCGAGGAACGTCGCGAAGGGAGGCGTGCCGAGGAGCGCGGCGAGGACGCCGACACCGGCGATCACCCCGGCGGCCGCGAGCACGAGCCGCCCGGAATCAGCGCGAGCGCCCCGATGGCGAGCGCCGACGCCAGCACGGCGGGGGCGAGCCGGCCCGGCGGCGGCTCGGCGAGCAACTGCGCCAGGCCGACCACCCCGAGGGCAGCCGCGATCAGAGGGTGGAGAGCGCCACGCCAGCCGGACATGGCAGGACGATAACCGCAGCGGCCCGCGCCGGACAGCCGCCGCACGGACGACCTTCTCCTCCTCGCGGACGAGGCGGCCCGGCCGGGCGCGCCGAGGAGACTCCCCGCGGGCGCCGGAACCGCTCCCGAGGCCGAGGAGCGGCGGGCCTCGCGCCGCCTAGCGTCCTGGCAACGATCCGCTTCTCCCGGGAGGTCCGTCCATGACCACTCTCACCGTTCCCGCCACCCGCGCGGCGCGCGGAGCCGCGCTCGCCGCCGGGCCGTCCGCCGTCGTCTCCCTGGCCCTGACGGCCGCCGCGATCGCCCGGGGCGGCGACAACGCCGCGATCGCCCGGTCCCCGCTGGGGATCGCGGCCGCGGTCGTGGGACTGATCAGCCTGATCGCACTCGCGGTCGCCCTCGTCGACCTCCTGCGCCGCACCGACCGGTTCACCACCGGGGCGGGCAGACCGGCCTGGCTCCTGGCTTTCGCCGGGACGATTATGACGGCCGGCGGGCAGTGGGACGCGGTCTTCCTCGTGCCGGGCCTCGCCGCCAAGGCGCCGCAGATCGCCGACACGGGGCTCGACACCGTGACGGTCGGCTATCTCCTGTCGTTCGCGCTGCTCGCGCTGGGCTGGGTCGCCGTCGCGGCCGTGCTCGTCCGGGCACGCGTCCGGACCGCCTGGCTCCTGGCCGTCGGCGCGGTCCTGTGCCTCGGCCCGCTGCCCGTCCGCTGGTTCGTCCTCGCGATCGCCGTCTCCCTGGTCGGCGGACGGTCCCGCTGACGCGGGTGTGGGGCGTGCCGCCATGGCACGCCCCACACGGTCACCGAGCGGGTGATGCGGCGTTACGCGAAGAAGCCGATCACCCGGCTGATGCGGTCGTCCGTGAACTCCACATAGTCGTACCCGGTCGCGACGGCGTCGTCCGAGCCGGGGGCGCCGAGCAGCCAGGTGAACAGCGCCGTGTCGTGATGGGCGTTGATCACCGCGCCGAGCCGGAAGACGAGGTCGCCGAAGCCCTCCTGCGCCCGGGAGATGGCCGCGGGTCGCCGCGGCGTGGTCGCGGGCGGAGCCCCTCCAGCCGCCCGGCCGCTCCTACGTCTGGGAGGGTTTCGACCCGGATCTGGTGGTCCACGTTCGGGAGAAGTTCCCGGATCTGCCTCCGGCGGCCGTCGCGCTCGCGCTCCGGGTGTGGGGCCGCATGCACGGCCTGGTGGCCCTGGAGATCTACGGGCACCTGCGCACGCTCACCAACGAGCCCGCCGCCGTGTATCGCGACGAGATGACCGACCTGATCCGCTCCCTCGGCCTCATGTGAAAGGCCCGGCGCGGGGATTCCCGGCCGGGCCCTGATCCGCACGGCGGATCTCACATGGCGGGTACGACCGCCCGCTCGTCGGGGACGCAGTGCGTCATCTTCAGACCCGAGACGTCGCGCGGGCCGTTCTTGCCGAGGTTGGACAGGCGCTCCCTGTCCTCGTCGGTCAGGTCCTGGCTCGCCAGCGGCTCCAGGTGCTTGACGTCGTCCGGCGTGATGCCGAGCCCCTCGCCGACGCGCAGCCCGAGGTCGTCTTCCACCAGCAGGAAGTGCCAGACCATGCGCTCCTGGATCGGCCGGTCGCACCGCGACAGCATGGTGACGAAGTTCTCCACCAGGTCGTCGCGCTCCCACTGCTCCATGAGCAGGTAGCGCTGGCCCGCCTGCTTGTAGTCGTTGGTCCGCGGGATGCGCTTGCGGGTGAGCCTTCCGACGATCTCCGGGCCCTGCTCGTCGTGCGTCGGGAACTGCCCCTCGCGCAGCCCGCCGGTGATCGAGGGCTCGTAGTTGACGTGCGGGTTCTCGCCCCCCTGGTCCTGCCGGTAGGTCATGAGGCCGTCGCGCTGGTTGGTCCGCACGTCGGCGTTCTTGGCCTGGTTGACCGGCAGTTGCAGGTAGTTCGGCCCGACGCGGTAGCGCTGGGTGTCGCTGTAGGAGAACGTGCGGCCCACCAGCATCTTGTCGTCGGAGAAGTCCAGCCCGTCGACGAGGACGCCGGTGCCGAAGGAGATCTGCTCGTTCTCGGCGAAGACGTTGTCCACGGTCCGGTTCAGGACCATCCGGCCGACCGGCTTGGCCGGGAAGTCGTTCTCCGGCCAGACCTTGGTGTCGTCCAGCGGGTCGAAGTCCAGCTCGGGGTGCTCGTCGTCGCTCATCATCTGGACGAGCAGCTCCCACTCCGGGTAGTCGCCGCGCTCGATGGCGTCGTGCAGGTCCTTCGTCGCGTGGCCCAGCTCGTGGGCCTGGATGCGTGCGGCGTCCTCGGCCGTCATGCTCCTGACCCCCTGCTTGGGCATCCAGTGGTACTTCACCAGCACGGTCTCGCCCCGGTCGTTCACCCACTTGTAGGTGTTCACCCCGAAGCCCTGCATGTGCCGGTAGTCCGCCGGGATGCCGCGCGGGCTGAACAGGTTGACGATCATGTGCATGGTCTCCGGGCTCTGCGACATGAAGTCGAAGATCCGGTTCGGCTCCTGCCGGAAGGTGACCGGGTCCGGCTTGAGCGCGTGGATCACGTCGGGGAACTTGATGGCGTCGCGGATGAAGAACACCGCGAGGTCGTTTCCGACGAGGTCCCAGTTGCCGTCCTCGGTGTAGAACTTCACCGCGAACCCGCGCGGATCCCGGGCGCACTCGGACGAGTCGCGCCCACCGATCACGGTCGAGAACCGCACCGCCACGTCGGTGCGCTTGCCGGCTTCCTGGAACAGCTTCGCCCTCGTGAACCGGGCGATCGGCTCGTCGCCCCACATGCCGTACGCCTCGAAGAAGCCGTACGACGTCGTGCCGCGCGCGTGCACCACCCGCTCCGGGATGCGCTCCCGGTCGAAGTGGCTCATCTTCTCCAGGAACTGGTAGTTCTCGAGAGTGGCCGGGCCACGCGCGCCTACCGTCCGCTGGTTCTGGTTGTCGTAGACCGGGTGCCCTTGACGGTTGGTCAGCACCGGACGCTCGTCCCCGGGCTCCGGTCCCTTGCTCGAGACGTCCGTCATGGGACGGCTCCTCTCGCTATTTGATCTCGTTTGAGCTGTTTGTCCTCTTCAATACCTCCCTTTCCGCTTTTTGCCGTGGTATTCGTCTCGACGCCCTCAGGAGAGGAGATCCAGCAAAGGCAGGTTCCGGCGGTGATCACGCCCATCCCGCGCACCGCCGAACCATGGTGGGGAGTCAGTCCCCTGCCTCAGCCCGCAGTGGAGGCCTTCCGCGGCTCGCCCCGGTAGGTGCCGAACGACCAGAGGTTGTCCTCCGGATCGCGGACGGCGAACTCGCGGGACCCGTAGTCGGTGTCGTGCAGTTCCTGGACGACCCGCGCCCCCGCGGCGGTCGCCCGGGCGAACAACGCGTCCGGATCGTCGGTCACGGCGTACGCGCCGAAGGAGCCGGGCGTGAGGTTCCACTTGTCGTCCGGCGTGTCCCGTACGCTGCCCAGCATGATCCCGCCGCCGTGCGGCCAGGAGAGCTGGGCGTGGTCGACGCGGTCGCCCTCGCCGTACACGGCGGTCTCCTCGAAGCCGAACGCCTCGACGAGGAAGGCGATCAGGGCGCGTGCGTCCCTGGCCCGCAGCGTGGGCCATACCTGAGGTGCTGGTGTGGTGTCGTTCATGCCACCGAGTCTGGCGAGCCGTCCCCCGTCCCGGCTTGGACGTTTCGGAACTGCACGCCGTCCTCCGTCAGCCACCGGCTGGGCGAGCAGCCGGCGAGGGCGCCGAACTCGCGGGCGAGGTGCGCCTGGTCGTAGAACCCGCACTCGGCCGCCGCGTCGGCCAGCGTGAGCCGCCGTCCGGACGCCGCCGCGCTCTGGAGCAGGCGCCTGGCCCGGTCGAACCGCACCACCCGCGCCGCCTCCTTGGGCGACAGTCCGATCTCCTCCCGGAACCGGCCGTTGAGGTGCCTGGTGCTCCAGCCCGCGTCGCGGGCGAGACCGGACACGGTGACCTGTCCGCCGGTGGCCAGCATGCGCCGCCACGCCCGCGCCACCTCGGCCGGGTGCGCCCGCGTCGGGCGGGCGTGCCGGGACAGGACCGTGTCGAGGACCGCGAAGCGCTCGTCCCAGCCGGACGCCTCCAGCAGGCGCTCGCGCAGCTCGCCCGCCAGCCGGCCGAGCACCTCGGCGCCGTCCAGGTCGAGCCCGGACAGCTCCCCGGCGGGCAGCCCGAGCAGGGCCCGCGCGCCGAGCGGCGTCAGCGCGAGCTGCACGCCCGACTGCCGCCCGTCGTGCGTGATCAGCGCCGGACTGGTGTGCAGCCCGCCGACCAGCGTGTCGTACGACCCGGGCGGGGTGCGCGGATCGGGGTGCGCCGCGACGACGAGCGGGTCGTCGAGCGTGACGATCATCGTCAGGTAGGGCGACGGCAGGCCGCGATGCGTGGCCGGGGGGACTCCGGCCTCGCGATAGCCGCTGTACCACGCGACCAGCGGACGCAGCGCGGGAGCGGGCCGCCGGTGGAGAAAGAACCGGTGCAGGAAGCGTGACTCGTCGCGTTCGTCCGCGTCCGCCGTCCGCCGTGTCCGCGCCGCCATCGGCTGGTCCTCCTTCCCGCCCTCCCAGTCTCCACGAAGGGGAGCGCGCTGTGGAGCGGCCGCGGTTATGAGCCGGCGGGCTGGTCGAGGTCGGACAGGTCGAGCACGAAGCGGTAGCGGACGTCGCCGCGGCCAAGGCGGTCGAGTGCCTCCTGAACGCGCGCCGAGGGCAGCACCTCGACGTCGGCCGTAATGGCGTGGTCGGCGCAGAAGTCCAGCAGCTCGCCGGTGTGGCGGCGGCCGCCGGTGCCCGAGGAGGTCAGCTTCTTGCGGCCCTGAACCAGGTCGAGGATCCGCACCGCCTGCTCCAGGGGGTAGCCGAGCAGGGCGAGGGTGCCGTCCAGGGCCGCCATGCGCAGCAGCGGGGACAGGTCGTGCGCGACGGGGATGGTGTCCAGGATGAGGTCGAACCTGCCGCGTGCCCGCTGAGTCTGCCGGTCGAGTCGGTCGGTGGCACCAGGATGTCGACCGCTCCGAGCTTGTGGGCGTCGGCGCCTTGGCGGATGTGCGGCTGAGGACGGTGACCTCGGCGCCCACTCGGCGGCCCAGCTTCACCCCAGGTGCCCCAGCCCGCCGAGGCCGGCCACGGCGACCCGGCTCCCGGGCCCGATCCCGGCCGTGCGCAGGGGCTCCCAGACGGTGACCCGGCGCACATCAGCGGGGCGGCGGCGGCCTGGTCGAGCCCGTCCGGCAGGTGGTAGGCGAACCGGTCGCGTACCACGTACTCGCGGCTGTAGCCGCCCTGGGTCCTGGTGCCGTCGACGCGGTCGGTCCCGCCGTAGGTGGTGACGGGGCCCTCGTAGCAGAAGTTCTCCTGTCCGATCCGGCACATCTCGCAGACCCCGCACGAGTCGACGACGGTCCCGACCGCGACCCGGTCGCCCACCGAGAACTCGGTAACCGCGACGCCGACGGCGGTGACCGTGCCGGTGAACTCGTGGCCGGGCACCAGAGCGCCCTCGCCGAGAAGGCCGCCGATCCGGTGCAGGTCGCTGTGGCACACGCCGCAGTAGTCGACGCGGACCGCGAGGTCGTCGTCGCGCAGGTCGCGGCGCTCGACCCGGACACGCCGCAGCGCGGTGGCGCCCCCAGTGCTCATCCAGCCGGTGGTGGTACGCATGAATCCTCCAAACAGACTATTCGGTCTGTTTTTCAGCGTAGGGCACACTCGACCGAGAAGTAAACCGACTAGTCTGTCTGCTAGGCTGAGGTCATGCCCGAGCTGCCGACCACACCGAAGGGTGCCGCGACCAGGCGCCGGATTCTGGACGCGGCCGCCGAGGAGTTCGCGCAAAGAGGCATCGCCGGCGCCAGGATCGACCGCATCACCGCCACCGCACGCACCAACAAAGCCCAGGTCTATGGCTACTTCGGCAGCAAGGACGGCTTGTTCGACGCGGTGATCGCCGACCACGCCGACCGGCTCATGAGCGCCGTCGCCTTCGACGCCGACGACCTGCCCGGCTGGGCCGTGGGAATGTACGACGAGAACCTGCGCCATCCCGAACTGGTCCGCCTCATGGCCTGGCTGCGGCTGGAACGACGTCCGACAGGACGCCTCACCGACACCCCCCGCGACGAACCGAAACTCGCCGCCATCGCCGCCGCCCAGGCCGCCGGACGCTCCGCCAGGGCGACCCCCTCGACCTGATCGCCCTGGTCATCGCCATGGCCTGTGCCTGGTCCCCGGCCAGCGGCTTCTACGCCGCCACCGCGGATGAGCCCGCCGCCGACCACGACCGCCGCCGGGCCCTCCTGCGCGAGTGCGTCGCCCGCGCCGTCGCTCCCTGACCGAACACCCACCTACCGTCCAGGACGGGATGCCCGGCCGAGCGGCCGGGCATCCTCGGCACCGGTCAGGCGGCCCCCGGCGGCTCAGACGGCCCCGGAAGCCTCGGCGGCTCCGGGGTCCGCGGCCCCCTCGGCCCCTTCGGCGTCGAGGTCGCGGGACAGCAGGTCCACGAGGGCGGCCAGGGCCTCCTCCGCCCCCGGGCCTTCGGCCTCCAGGGTGACCTCGGTGCCGTGCCCGGCCCCGAGGGTGAGCACGCCCAGCATGCTGTTGGCGGGGACGGCCTTCCCGTCGCCCACGCGGATGCGCACGGGCGCCGTCTGCCGCGCCGCCGCCTCGACGAAGATCTTGGCGGGGCGGGCGTGCAGGCCGGAGCGCGAGGCGACCGCCACTGTCCTTTCCGGCATCGGCTTCCTCTCAGATCTCAGGGCTCGATGGTGACCTTGATGGCGGCGCCGCGGGCGACGACGTCGATGGCGTCCATGACCTCGTCCAGGCCGAGGCGATGGGTGATCAGGTCGGCGACCGGCACCGCTCCGTCGGCGATGAGCCGCAGGGCGCGGGCGTTGTGCGCCGGGCTCGACCCGTTGGCGCCGACGATGGTCAGTTCCCGGTAGTGCACGAGGTTGGAGTCGCAGGCGATGATCGGGTCGTCCTTCGGCAGCCCGCCGAAGAAGCTGATCCGGCCCTGCCGCGCGGCCATCTGCAACGCCTGCTGCTGGGCCGCACCGGAGGCCGCCGCCGTGATCACCACGTCGGCGCCCCGGCCGCCGGTCAGCTTGAGCACCTCGTCCACGAGGTCGGTCTCGCCCGAGCAGATCGCCGCGTCGGGCCGTACGAGGTCGGCGGCCATCGTGAGGCGCTCGGCGTTCAGGTCGGCGAGGAACACCCGGGCCGCGCCGCGCGAGCGGGCCAGCCGCACGTGCAGGCAGCCGATCGGGCCCGAGCCGACGACGACCACGTCGTCGCCTTCGCCGACACGGGCCAGCTCCTGCCCGTTGAGGACGCAGGCGAGCGGCTCGGCGAGGGACGCCTCGGCGAACCCCACCCCGTCGGGGATGCGGTTGAGCCCGTCCACGGCGAGCACCTTGGCCGGCACGACCATGTACTGCGCGAAGCCGCCGTCGTAGTGGTAGCCCATCGACTCCTGGTTGGGGCAGACCGTGAGGTGACCCCGGCGGCACTCCTCGCACTCACCGCAGGGGATCGCGGCGATCACCTGCACCCGGTCGCCCGGGTTCCAGCCGGTGACGCCCTCGCCGAGCTCCACGATCTCCCCGGCGATCTCGTGGCCCATCACCCGGGGCGGCCTGATGTGGTGGTGCCCGAACCGGTGGATCTTCACGTCCGTGCCGCACGTCGAGCAGTTGCGTACGCGGATCTTGACCTCGCCGGGGCGGGCGGCGGGCTCGGGCACCTCCTCCAGCCGGATGTCCCCGGGAGCGTGGAAACGGGCGACTTTCACTCGGAGTCTTCCTCTCCGTCCGGTTGCAGCAGTTGGATGACCTCGTCGACCTCGGTGGCGGCGCGCAGGGCCGCGGCACGGTCCGGGTCGAGCAGGATCTGGGCGAGTTCCGACAGCAGCCGCAGGTGGCCGTCCCCGCGGGCCGCGATGCCGACGCACACCGTCACCCGCTCGCCGTGCCAGTCGACGCCCTCGGGGAAGCGCAGCACGCAGATGGCGTCGTGGCGGACCGCCTCCTTCGAGGTCAGCGTGCCGTGGGGGATGGCGACGCCCTCGCCGACGTACGTGGAGATCGACCGCTCACGTTCGAGCATGGCCTCGGTGTAGCCGCCGTCCACCGCGCCGACCTCCCGGAGGACGGCGCCGCACTGCCGGATGGCGTCCTCGACGTCCGCGGCGGTGGCGGCCGTCCGTACGGCGCGGGGGTCGAGGGGGAGCGGGGCCGTGCCGGCCCGGTCAGCCATCGATCGTGCCCCCGTTCTTGATGGCGGTGACGACCCGCGCCACGGCCGGGTCGCCGATGAAGACCTGGAACGGCACGAGCACGACGCCGGGGGCGCTCGCCCTGGCCCGATCGGCCAGCCCGGTGTGGCACACGATCACGTCGGCGTCCCCGGGGATCGAGTTGACCGGGGTGTGCTCCACGCTGACCGCGGTGCCCTTGAGCTGCTTGCGCAGCGTGCTCGCCAGCATGACGCTGCTGCCCATGCCCGCGTCGCAGGCCACGATGAGCTTGCGGACGTCCTTGCCCTCGATGCTGGACACGGTTCTACGCCTCCTTGGTGGCGGGCACGCTCTCGGCCGCCGTCTCGCCGGTTGTGTCGCGGTCGTCGCCGCTCGTGATGTGGGTGTCGGTGGTGTCGTTCGCGATGGCGTCCGGCGCCGGGTCGTCCGCCTGGTCGCCGTTGGCGCGGCCGAAGCCCAGCAGCGCGGCGGCGACGGCGAAGGAGACGGCCGTCGCGACCACGATTCCGGCGATCACGCCGAACCAGCCGCCCTTCGGGGTCACCGCAATGTAGGCGAAGATGCTGCCCGGCGACGGCGTCGCGACCAGGCCCGCCCCGGTGACCACGGAAGGTGAGCACGCCCGAGGCGCCGCCGGCGATCACCGCGAGGATCAGGCGCGGCTTCATCAGCACGTACGGGAAGTAGATCTCGTGGATGCCGCCGAAGAAGTGGATGATCACGGCGGCGGGGGTGCTGGGACGCAGGGACCTCGGGCCGAACAGCAGGTAGGCGATCAGCAGGCCGAGACCCGGGCCGGGGTTGGACTCCAGCATGAACAGGATCGACTTGCCGTGCTTGACCGACTCTGCGACGCCCAGCGGCCCGAGCACCCCGTGGTTGATCGCGTTGTTGAGGAACAGCACCTTGGCGGGCTCGATGATGACCGACGCGATCGGCAGCAGCGAGTGGGTGATGAGCCACTCGACGCCGCTGCCCGCCACCTCGGTGACCTTCTCCACGACCGGGCCGATGGCGAGGACGCCGGCGATCGCCATCACCGCGCCGACGATGCCGGCGGTGAAGTTGTCGACCAGCATCTCGAAGCCGGCCCTGGTCCGCTCGGAGGTGAACCGGTCGACGTACTTGAGGATCAGCGCGGCCAGCGGGCCGATGATCATCGCGCCGAGGAACATCGGGACTTCCGCCCCGACGACCACGCCCATCGTGGCGACGGCGCGACGACCGCGCACGCTGGGCGTGGACCATCCGGCCGCCGGTGTAGCCGATGAGCACGGGGAGCAGGACCTTGATGATCGGATCGACCAGCTCGGCGAGTGTCTTGTTGGGCACCCACCCGGTCGGGATGAACAGGGCCGTGATGAGGCCCCAGGCGATGAAGGCGCCGATGTTGGGCATGATCATCCCGGCGAGATGGCCGCCGAAGCGCTGGATCGTGGCCCGCACACCGGTGCCGTGGACGGTGGGGGTATAAGGCGTGGCCATTGACGTGCTCCTTCCGGGGCGACCGGCCTGGCGGGCCGGTTGGTGGGGGGTGGCGCTCATCCCCCGGGTATGAGCGAGCGAGGCGAGTGAATCGGTAGGGACGGTGCGTCGCGCTCAAGCGCCCCCGAGCGCCGGGCGAGGGGGTGGCGTGAGCGGCCGGGCCGGGTCGGGGGACCGATCCGGACGTGTGTGCGATCGATGTCGGCCGGGCCGGGCATCCGGCTGCCGGGCAGCCCCACGGCCGCGCCGGCCCAGGCCAGGCCCTCGGCGAGGGCCGTCCCGCCGCGGGCCCCGGCGGCGAGGAAGCCCGCCAGCAGGGCGTCGCCCGCGCCCACGCTGCTGCGCGGCTCCTCGACCGCGCATTCGCCGTACCAGACCTGCTCGTCGTCCTCGACCAGCAGCGCGCCGTCCGCACCGAGGCTGGTCAGGACCGACCGCGCGCCCATGGCGCGCAGCTTGCCGACCGCGTCGAGCACGTCGCCGACACAGGCGATCGACGTGCCGGTGGCCTCGGCGAGCTCGTCGCGGTTCGGCTTGACCAGCGCGGGGCCGGCGTTCACCGCGGACACGAGGGCGGGGCCGCTCGTGTCGACCGCGAGGTTGATGCCGGCGCCGGCGAACCGGCGGCACAGCCCGGCGTAGACGTCCACCGGCACGCCGGGCGGGAGGCTGCCCGAGGCGACCACCCAGTCGGCCGATCTGGCGGCGTCGAGCACGGCGCCCGCCAGCGTGTCGAGCTCGGCGGGGGTCAGCGCGGTGCCCGGCTCGTTCACCTTGGTGACGGTGCCGTCCGGCTCGGCGATCGCGACGTTGGACCTGGTGGGGCCCTCCACCGGCACGGGAATCATGTCGATGCCCTCCGCCGACAGCAGGTCGAGGAGACGGCGCCCCTCGCTGCCGCCGTACGGGATGACCGCGCACGACCGGACGTCGTTGGCCAGCAGGGCCCGCGACACGTTGACGCCCTTGCCGCCGGGGTCGAGATGGGTGGCGGCCGCCCGGATGACGGCCCCGCGGGTGAGGGCGCCGACCTCGATCGTGCGGTCGAGGCTGGGGTTGAGGGTCAGCGTGAGGATCATGCCCGGACGACCTCCGGTCCCGCGGCGGCCAGCGCGGCGGCCTGGTCGGGGTCGAGCCCGGTGTCGGTGATCACGACGTCGATCTCGCCGAGCGTGGCGAAGCGCGCCAGGTAGGTGCCGGAGAACTTCGTGTGGTCGGCCAGCAGGACGGCGCGGTCGGCACAGGCGATCATCGCCCGCTTGATCGCCGCCTCGGCCGGATCGGGGGTGGTCAGGCCCTTGGCCACCGAGCAGCCGTTGGTGGCCATGAAGGCCACGTCGACGTTGAGCTGCGACAACTGCTGGATGGCCCAGTCCTCCACCGTCGCCAGCGTTCGGCCGCGCACCCGGCCGCCCAGCATGAGGACGGTCAGGTTGGGGCGGGCCGCCAGCATCGTGGCCAGCGGAGGCGAGTTCACGACGACGGTGAGCTCGCGGTCCGGAGGCAGCGCCTGCACGAGCCGGCTCGTCGTGGAGCCCGCGTCGATCACCACGGAGCCGTCCTCGGGGAGTTCGGCCAGGGCGGCCTTGGCGATGCGCTCCTTCTCGGCCGTCATCACCTCGTCCCTCGCGGCCAGGGCGGGCTCGAACCCCAGGCGCTCGACCGGGATGGCGCCGCCGTGCACGCGCCGCAGGACGCCCGCGCGCTCCAGTGCGGTCAGGTCGCGGCGGATCGTCTCCGTCGTGACGCCGAACCGCTCGGCCAGCGTCACCACGTCGACCCGGCCGGCGTCGCGGGCCGCCCGCAGGATCTCCTGCTGCCGCTCCTCGGCGTACATCGTGTTGGTTCACCGCCGTTTCGATGTTGTTTCGTATGTGTTTATACCCGGCTGTGTTGGACGGTCAAGAGCGGTGAACGTAACGAAACGGGCAGGCTCCGGGTGTGAGGGAGATCGCTAGCCGGAGTAAAATGTCCGCAGATCCACTGATCCTCCCTTTTGGGGGATCGTTTCGGCATTTTTTGATCTTCTTGTGGGAATCGCGATGCGGTTTTCTCTGGATCTGCTTGGCCGTGACATGGCAGTCGATCTTGGTACGGCCAACACGCTCGTGTACGTGCGCGATCGCGGGATCGTGCTCGACGAACCCTCGGTGGTGGCGGTCGACACCCGCACCGACAGGATCGTCGCGGTGGGCGCCGAGGCGAAACAGATGATCGGGCGGACGCCCGGGAACATCGTGGCGATCCGCCCCCTCGCCGACGGCGTCATCACCGACCTGGACGTGGCCGAGCGCATGCTCCGCTACTTCATCCAGAAGGTCCACCGGCGGCGCTACCTGACCCAGCCACGGATGGTGGTGGCCGTGCCGAGCGGCACCACCGCCGTCGAGCAGCGCGCCGTGAAGGAGGCCGGCTACCAGGCCGGCGCCCGGCGCGTCTACATCATCGAGGAGCCCATGGCCGCCGCCATCGGCTCCGGCCTGCCCGTGAACGAGGCCACCGGCAGCATGGTGGTCGACATCGGCGGCGGCACCACCGAGGTCGCGATCATCGCGCTCGGCGGCGTCGTCACGGCCCGCTCGCTGCGGGTCGGCGGCGACGAACTCGACGAGGCGATCATCGCCCACGTCAAGAAGGAGCACGCTCTGCTGCTCGGGGAGCGGGCGGCCGAGCGCATCAAGATCGACATCGGGACGGCGTGGGAGCAC
Source organism: Microbispora sp. GKU 823 (assembly GCF_002027145.1). Lineage (NCBI taxonomy): Bacteria > Bacillati > Actinomycetota > Actinomycetes > Streptosporangiales > Streptosporangiaceae > Microbispora > Microbispora sp. GKU 823. Next base: position 270,767 of record NZ_MWJN01000001.1, read on the forward strand.
GAGGAGGAACGCACGACCGAGATCCGGGGCCGCGACCTGGTGACCGGCCTGCCGCGGACGATGACGCTGTCCTCCGAGGAGGTGCGCGAGGCCCTGGAGGAGCCGGTCCACGCGATCGTCGACTCGGTCCAGACCGCACTGGACCAGTGCCCTCCGGAGCTGGCCGGCGACCTGGTCGGCAACGGCATCGTGCTGACCGGAGGCGGCGCGCTGCTGCGCGGGCTCGACCGGCGGCTGGCCGAGGCGACCGGCATGCCCGTCAGGCTCGCGGACAACCCGCTCCACTCCGTGGCGCTCGGCTCGGGCCGTTGTGTCGAGGACTTCGACCGGCTCCAGAACGTCCTGGTGCCAGAACCCCGCCGCTGACCGTTCCCCCTGTCGCCGACCTTTACGTCAACTCGGTGATGATGCGACGACCGACTCGTTCCCGCCTGCTCGTCGTGCACCTGCTCGTGGCCGTGCTCTTCCTCGTCCTGCTCGGCCGTCTGTGGCAGGTGCAGGTCCTCGACGGCGACCGGTACGCCCGGATGGCCGCCGAGAACCACACCCGCCGCGTCGTCGTCCCCGCCGTACGCGGCGAGATCGTGGACGACCGGGGCCGCCCGCTCGCGCGCGACCGGGCGGCCGTGCGGGTGTCCGTCGACCGCGCCGCGCTGGACCGGCTGCCCGACCGGGGGCGGGCGGTGCTGAGCCGCCTGGCCGAGCTGCTCGGCCGGCCCCGAAAGCAGTTGGCCGCCCGGCTGCGCCCCTGCGGGCCGGGGGTGAACAAGCCGTGCTGGGCGGGCTCGCCGTACGAGCCGGTGCCGGTGGCGGGCGAGGTGAGCGAGCGGGTGGCGCTGCATCTCATGGAGCGCGAGGACGACCTGCCGGGGGTACGGGTCGAGCGGCGGCCGGTGCGGGAGTATCCGCGGGGCACGCTCGCCGCCCACCTGCTGGGCTACCTCGCGCCCGGCTCCTCCGGCGCCGGCCGGGGCGGCGCGGAACCGACCGGCCGCGACGGGCTGGAGGCGCAGTACGAGGACGATCTGAGCGGGCGGGCCGGCAGCCGCGAGGTCGTCGTGGACAGCGCGGGGCGAGCCGTGCGCACGGTGCGCGAGCGGGCGCCCGTCCCTGGCGCCACGCTGGTCACCAGCATCGACGCCCGCGTCCAGGCGGTGGTGGAAAAGGCGCTCAAGCGTGCGGCGGGGCGCGTCGCGGGCGCGGCCGGTTCGGGGGCGGCGGTCGTCATGGACGTGCGCACCGGGCGGATCGTCGCGCTCGCCGGATACCCCGCCTACGACCCCTCCGTGTGGACCGGCGGCATCCGGCAGACCGACTACGAGCGCCTGACGAGCGAGGCGCACGGGCTGCCGCTGATCTCCCGGGCCATCCAGGGACAGTGGCCGCCCGCCTCCACCTGGAAGATCGTGTCCACCGCCGCGGCGGCGCGGGCCGGTTACCCCCTTGACGGCCACTACGACTGCTCCGGCTCCTACCGGATCGGCGACCGGTCGTTCCGCAACTTCGGCGGGGCGAACCTCGGCGGCATGGACCTCCACCGTGCCCTCGTGGTGTCCTGCGACACGATCTTCTACCGGTTCGCCCACCGGATGTGGCTGAAGGACGACGGCGCCCGGCGGCCCGCCGACCCCATGCAGCACATGGCCCGCGCCTTCGGCTTCGGGGTCCGTACGGGCGTGGACCTGCCCGGCGAGGCCGCGGGCCGGGTGCCCGACCGGACCTGGAAGCGTGAGACGTGGGAGCGCACGAGAAAGCAGACGTGCGCGGACGCCCGGACGGGCTACCCCTCCGTGGCCAGGACCGACCCGCGCCGCGCCGCCTACCTCACGGCCATCGCGAAGGAGAACTGCGACCACGGCTACCTGTGGACGGCCGGTGACGCCGCCAACTTCTCGATCGGGCAGGGCGACGTGCTCGTCACCCCGCTGCAACTGGCCCGCGCGTACGCGGCCCTCGCCAACGGCGGCACGCTGTTCAGCCCCCGGGTGGGCAGAGCGGTGGTCGGCCGGGACGGGCGGGTGCTGCGGGAGATCACCCCGCCGGTGACCGGTCGCCTCCCGGTGCCGGACAGGACGCTGGCCTACATCCGGCAGGCCCTGGCCGACGTGCCCCGGTCGGGCACGGCCGCCCCGGCGTTCGCCGGGTTCCCGCTCGACAAGGTGCCGGTGGCGGGCAAGACGGGCACCGCGGAGGCGTACGGAGCCGCCGACACCTCCTGGTTCGCCTCGTTCGCCCCGGCGGACCATCCGCGCCTGGCGGTGGTCGTCGTGGTGTCGGAGGGCGGCACGGGGGCCGAGGCGGCCCCCCGGCCGCCCGTGAGATCTGGTCCGGCATCTACGGCCTCGACGGCAGGCGGGCCGCGCTGCCCGGCGGACGCCCGCCCGCCGGCCTTCCGGAGACCACGGGTGTCTCCGAGACCGATGGCCTGCCCGCTGCCATGAGCCTGTCCGGAACCACCGGCCTGTCCGGAACCAGGGGCTCGTGGGACGACACGGGGAGGTCGCGATGACTGTGCCGGCTCCCGTCCGCCGCGCACGCGCGGGCGCGGCGCATCGGCGCCACCAGGGCGGAGGTGCTCCGCGCGCTGGAGCGGGCCGACGTGCTCCACGTCGCCGCCCACGGGATGTTCAGCCCGCGCGGGCCCATGCTGTCGCAGATCACGCTCGACGACGGGCCGCTCATGGCCTACGACCTGCTGACCGCGCGGCGGATCCCCCGCCTCGTGGTGCTGTCGGCCTGCGACGCGGGGATGGCCCATGCCCCGGTGGACGGCGCGGCGCTGGGCCTCGCCGGGGCCTTCCTCGACGGCGCCGCCCGCACCGGAGACGCCGCGTGCGTGGTGGCCGGTGTGGTGCCGGTGCGCGACGACGAGGCGCTGAACCTCATGACGCTCTTCCACACGCTGCTGGCCGAGGGCCGCTCCCCCGCCGAGGCGCTGGCCCAGGCGTCCGAGAAGACGGCCGTGCCGGGATTCGTCTGCTTCGGCGCCGGCGACACACCCTTCGCCACGGGCTGACGCGACCTCCCGTTCAGTCAGGAGCCGGTTGCGCCAAGCTCTGCGCGGGTGGCCCGTCAGCCGGTCGCGACCGGCCTGGCGGGGTCGGCGACCCAGTTGGACCAGGAGCCGACGTACAGGGCGGCCGACAGCCCGGCGATCTCCAGTGCGAGCACCTCGTGGGCGGCCGTGACCCCCGACCCGCAGTACGCGCCGACGGGCACGCCCTCGACCGCCCCGAGGCTGTTGAAGCGCTCGCGGAGGAACTCCCTGTTGTGGAACCGCCCGCCGGGCTCGACGTTCCCGGTTGTCGGGGCGCTGACCGCGCCGGGGATGTGCCCGCGACCGGGTCGACCGGCTCCACCTCACCGCGGTAACGCTCGGCCGCCCTGGCGTCGAGCAGCACGCCGTCGGCCGCCAGCGCGGCGGCCTGATCGGCGTCCATCACGGGCATCCCGCCCGGCCGCGCCGTGAAGTCGCCCGGCGGGACGGGGCCTTCCTCCTTGGTCACCGGGAGCCCGGCCCGGGTCCAGGCCCGCAGTCCGCCGTCGAGCACGCGTACGTCGCCGTGGCCGAAGTAGCGCAGCGTCCACCAGGCCCTGGCCGCCGCCGTCGAGTCGGCCTCGTCGTAGACGACCACCGGCCGGCCCTCGGACACCCCGAGGCGGCGCATCGACTCCTGGAACGCCTCAGGCGCGGGCAGCGGATGCCGTCCGGCGGGCCCGGGCGGGGCGGCGAGGTCGGCGTTGAGGTCGCAGAAGACCGCGCCGGGGATGTGGCCCTCGCGGTACGCCTCGACGCCGGGCGGTCCGCCCAGCCGCCAGCGGACGTCGAGGATCGCGGCGTCGCCGATCGCGGCGAGCTCCTCAGGAGTGATCAGCGGGCTCATGCCATCCCCTCGCCTTCGGCTCGGTGCCGTACGGTGCCGCAGCCATTCTGCCAAGCCGTGGCGCCTCAGGACGCTGTCGCGTCGAGCAGGTCGAGGATGTCGGCGGTGGTGCCGGTCTCGCCGAGACGCGGGAAGATCTTCTCCACGCTGTGGCGGTGGGCCTCGGGGTCGAGGTCGGTCATGGCGTCGGTGGCCAGGGCGACGTGGTAGCCGTGCTCGTGGGCGGCGCGGGCGGTGGACTCGACGCCGATGCTGGTGGCCACCCCGGTCAGCACGATCTGGGTGACGCCGCGGCGGCGCAGATGCAGGTCCAGGTCGGTGCCGTAGAAGGCCGACCAGTTGCGCTTGGTGACGACGATGTCGCGCGGATGTCCGGTCAGGTCGTCGGCGATCTCGTCCCAGCCGTCGGGCCAGGCGCGCCCGGGGCGCGACAGGTCGGTGCGTCCCGGGACGGCGTCCGCGCCGTCGGCCGCGGCGGTGACGCGGACGAGGACGACCGGCAGGTCGCGCGCGCGGAAGGCCTCGGCCAGCCGGACCGTCCGGGCGAGCACGTCCGCCGTGGAGTACGGGTTGCCGGGGGCGGCCAGCACGCCTTTCTGCAGGTCGATGACGACGAGCGCGGTCTTGGGGTCGAGGGTGGTCACGGGCATGGGGAATCTCCCTTTTCTCGCTTGCGAACAGGGGGTGGTCAGGTGCGGCCGACGCGGCTCAGCGACCGGTCGGCGAGGACGCCGGCCAGCAACAGGACCGAGACGCTCAGCAGGAGCAGGCTCAGGTGGTGCAGCCCGGGCGTGGTGGCGCCGTGCCGGTAGAACGCCGCGTTGGCGGCCGAGGCGCTCAGCGCGCCGAGATATCCGAACGTGCGCAGCAGCCCGGCGGAGGAGCCCATGCGGTCCGGGTCGGCCTGCGCGTACAGCGCGTTCTGGTTGGCCAGCCCGTTGAGGCCCTGCGCGACGCCGACGAACGCGCCGATCAGCGCCAGCAGCCACATCGGGCTGCCGGAGCCGGCCGTCAGCAGCGCGGCGCAGCCGATGATCTGCGCCGCGGCGCCCCCGGCGAGCTTGCCGCGCACCTCGGCGCGGCGGCCGGTGAGAGCGGTCACGGCGATGGCCATCGCCGACATGGGCAGGAGCAGCAGCCCGGCGGCCGAGGGGGCGAGCGACCGGCCGTCCTGCAGCCACTGCGGGAACCCGTACATGAAGGCGTAGGAGGTCGTGTAGGCCAGCCACTGCCTGCCGTACGTGGCCAGCAACGGCAGGTTGCCGCCCAGCACCCGCAGGTCGAGGAACGGCTGCGCCACCCGCAGTTCCCGTACGGCGAAGCAGGTCCCGGCGATCGCGACGATCACCAGCAGCCACCAGAGTCCCCACGCCGGGTTCATCAGGAACGTCATGAACGCCGTGAGCGTGCCGGCGAACAGCGCCATGCCGATCACGTCCAGTCCCCCGCCAGGCCGGGTGGCCCTGGAGGAGGTCGCGACGCGGCGGGGCAGTCGCCGCGCGCCGAGGACGAGGCACGCGGCCGAGAGCGGCACGTTGACGGCGAAGATGAGATGCCAGCCGCCCGCTCCGACGAGCAGGCCGCCCAAGGTCGGCCCGATGACCGCGATGACCTGGTTGGAGATCGACAGCGCCGCCAGGATTCCGCTGGGACTCCGCATGCCGGTGCGGTCGGCCTCGGCCCGCAGCAGGAACATCGACGCCGGGTAGGCGGCGGAGGTGCCGACCCCGAGCAGGACCCGGGACACGATCAGGACGCCCAGGCTGGGGGCCAGCACGCCCAGCAGGCCGGCGGCACCGACCAGCGCCGTGCCGGTCAGGTACAGCGGCCGGGGGCCGAAGGTGTCCACCAGCCGCCCGATGACCGGCTGGCCGACCGCGGTGGCCAGGTAGAGTCCCGTCACCAGCCACGCGGTGTGCGCGGGCGAGGCGTGGAACCAGCGGCCGATCGGCACGAGCGCCACGGCCAGCATCGAGGAGTTGATCGGGTTCAGGATCGAGCCCAGGATCATCGGGGCGATCAGCCGGCGGTCGAAGCCGCCGGCGTCCGACCGGCGCCCGGCCCGGTAGGCGGCCCGAAGCCGCGTCACGACCGGAGCCCGATCATGATTGGGCCACGGCGTCCAGCAGCGCCATCGCCTCGATGATCGTGCGCAACTGCGCTTCTGTGCAGTGTTCCTGCAGCGCCCGTGCCAGCCACGCCTCACGCGCCCTGCGGTCGTCCAGACGGCGCTCGCGCCCCAGTTCGGTCAGCGTGACGAGCTGACGCCGGCCGTCCTCGGGATCGCGGTGGCGTTCCACCAGCCCGGCCCGTTCCAGCGCCTGGACGATCGCCGCCATCGACTGCGGCCTGACCCGCTCGGCCGCGGCCAGCTCGCTGGCCGACGCCGGGCCGTGCTTGGCCAGCCGCACCAGCACGGAGACCTGGCCGGAGCTCAGGTCCCCCTCTCCGTCCAGCTCCCTCAGTCTCCGGACGAGCCTGCTGACCGCCACCCAGGCGTCGCCGGCCGCCTGCGCCGCCACCGCCGAAACGGCCTCGCTCATGGCGTACCCTCCCAAGAAAGACAGTCCAGACTGTACACCCGAAACTGCGCAGTCTGAACTGTCGATCGGAGGACGAGCGGATCCGCGATGGACCAGAACGAGCGTCAGCGGCGAATCTCCACAAGCGGGACGTTCTGCTCGGCGGGGGTCAGCGAGCCGTGATAGCCGATCATGGAAGACTCCACCGGCTCCCGGGCCGAGGCCACGATCACGCAGTCGCCGTACGGCACGGCCACCACGTCGCCGACGCGGCCGAGCCACTCGTGGCGGACACGGCGGCCGAACCAGCCCGCGGAGACGGCCTCCTCGCGGGTGACCACCCAGGCCCGCCCGCGCAGGGCCTCCCGCCAGGTCTCCAGCACCGCGGAGGCCGCGCCCGGGGAGGTGTAGACGTGCCGGGCGCGGGCCTCGCCGCCCAGCATGAGCACGCCCTCCCGCAGGTCGGCGCGGCGGTCCACGTCCACCTTGTCGGCGGCGTTGATCATCCCGTGGTCGGCCGTGACGTACAGGACCGCACCCGGCGGCAGCGCCTCGGCGATGCGCTCGGCCATGCGGTCCGCGACCGCGAGCTGTTCGAGCCACTCGCCGCCGCCCCATCCGCTGAAGTGCCCCACGCGGTCGACCTCGCCGTAGTAGACGGTGACGAACGTGGTCTCGCGCAGCGCCTGCCGTACGGCCTCGACGCGCTCGCCGGGGCTCTCGGCCGCCCGGTAGCGCATGCCCCGATAGACGGCGCGGGTCAGTCCTGTGCCGTCGAACGAGGCGGGCGCCACGTAGACGGGCTCGACCCCCGCGGCCGCCATGCGTTCGTAGACGGTCGGCGCGGGCTGCCACACGTCCGGGTCGATCGACAGGCCGGGGGCGGTCCAGCGCAGGCAGTTGAACAGCCGCCCCTCCCCCGGGACCGCCATCTGGATGCCGACCATGCCGTGCTCCCCGGGAGGGGCGCCGGTGCCCAGGGTGGCCAGGCTGGTCGGGGTCGAGGAGGGGAAGCCGGCCGTGAGCGTCCCCCGCAGATGGGCCGACAGGAACGGCGCGGCGTCGGGGTGCGCGGCCAGGAGCTCGGCCCCGAGGCCGTCCACGAGGAACAGGCACACCCGCGGGGCCGGCTCGAGCGCCAGCGTGTTGCCGACCGGCAGCCCGAGGGAGGCGAGCAGCGAGCCCGGCAGATCGGCCAGCGAGGCCGTGCCGTACGCGGGCACGTACGGCACGGGCACGGCCGGCGACGCCACGGACGGCTCCCCGGGCGGAGCCCCCGAGGGCTGGGGGTCGATCACGTCACCTCCCGGCGGCTGGAGGGGGGACGGTCAGGTCGTCGCGGCCTTGGCGGTGGCCTCCGACAGCGCCTTCGCGAACGCCAGCACGTGGGTGACGGCCTCGGGACCGTCGGCCGCCTCGCTGACCCGCAGGGACAGGTCGTCGGCCGTGATCGCGCCGGTGTAGCCGTGGTCGGCCTCGCAGTTCTCGTCGCCGCAGGTCGCCGGTTCGAGATCGACGTGGGAGATCGCGCCCCACCCGATCGTCAGCGTGACCTCCGTCGGGGGAACGCCCGGCACGTACGACGCGGGGTCGGGCACGACCCTGGTCACGGCGACCGACTGGATGCGGCTGAGCCGGACCGCCTCGGTGGTGGTGGAGGCGTGCGAGGCGGGCATGCCCTCGGCGGGCGGGTGCTCGTCGGTGTGGCAGACAAGCAGCCGGGTGGGCGAAAGGACCAGGACCGTGACGTGCCTGCGCACCTCCATCGCCGGGTCGAACGTGGCCTCGTGATGCACGACGTACGCCGTGACCGGCTCGTTGCCGAGCGCGGAGTCGACGGCGTCGGCCACCAGATCCGGGTAGTAGCCGCTGCGATCTATGGCCTCGCGCAAGCCCGCGGCGGAGACTCGGGTTTCCCTCATGGGTCCATCCTGCCCTGTAAGGGACACCTGTTTCACACCCCGACGGGACGGGTTTTCCGCCCACGGCGTGACGCCGGCCGATCAGCTCGGACAGCACCGCGATCAGCTCGGACGGCACCGATCAGCTCAGACGGCGCGGCCGACGTCGGGACGCAACGCGGTGACGGGCCGCAGGACGGCCCGCGCGCCCAGCACGGCCACTCCCGACGCGCCCACCAGGACCTGGTCGAGGTCCATCCTGGCGACCTCGGGCAGGGCGTCGGCCAGCAGACCCACCCGCACCAGCAGTTCCTCCAGCGCCTCCACGGCCACCGCCTGGTAGCCGTACTCGCCGAACAGCAGTGGCGCGGCGCGGACCGACCGCACCAGCCCCGCCGCGTCCTCCGCCGTGAGCGGCGCGAGGCGGTAGGCCTGGTCGCCGAGCAGCCGGGCGGTGACCTCGCCGAGGCCGAACGTGACGACCCCGCCGAAGTAGCGGTCCTGGGTCACGCCGACGACGGTGGGCACCGAGGGCTGCGGCGCCATGCGCTGCACCGCGAGCGGAGTGCCGGGCCCGAGGATCTCGGCGAGGCCGGCGTACGCCTGCCGGACCCCGGCGGGTTCGGTGAGGCCGATGCGCACGGTGCCGGCGCGGCGGGCGTCCTCCGGGTCGGCCGACTTGACCACCACGGGCCAGCCGATCCGCTCGGCGGCGGCGACGGCCTCCTCGGCGTCGGCGGCGACGTGCGCCGGCCACACCTCGATGCCATAGCAGGCCAGCAGCGCGGTCGCGTCGATCTCCCGCTCCTCGCCGTCCGCCCCCTCACCGGCCGCTCCCTCACGGGGCGCCCCCTCACCACGCAGGGCCGCGGCGACGATCTCCCGCGCCGCGGCGGTGTCGATCCCCTCGACGGACGGGACCGTGCCCGGCGGCTGCCTGCGCCACTGGGCGTACCGCACGACATGGGCCAGCGCGCGGACCGCCTCCTCCGGGGCGGGGTACGACGGGATCGACCCGCGCTGGGGCGAGTCGTCGCCGGGACCGCCCGCCACACGCAGCTCGGCCGGCATGCCCAGCTCGCCCTGGAAGGTGGCCAGCACCGGCTTGCCCGACTCCCGCGCGGCCTCCAGCAGCGCCTCGGCCACCTCGCGGCAGTCGCCGGGGATCGGCGGCATGTAGATCGCGACGGCGGCGTCCACCTCGGGCAGGACGCTCCGCAGCGCCTCGGCGAACTCGGCCGCGCCGGCCCGGGCGCCGAGGTTCACCGGCGGGCTCGGCTGCAGGCCGGCGCCGGCGCACGCCTCCTCGGCGAGCAGCGTGAGCGCGTCGGAGTTGCCGACCACGCCCACCCGTGGCCCGGCCGGCAGCGGCTGGTGGGCCAGGAGCTGGGCGACGTCGAAGAGCTGGACCAGGTCGTCCACCCTGATGAGCCCCGCCTGCGCGAACAGCGAGCTCAGCGCGGTGTCGGGCAGCGCGAGCACGGGCGCGCGGTGCCCCCCCGGGGACGCCGCGCGACTTGACCACCACGATCGGCTTCGACCGGGAGATCCGCCGGGCCAGCCTGGTGAACTTGCGCGGGTTCCCGATGGACTCCAGGTAGAGCAGGATCACGTCGGTCGCCGGGTCCTCCTCCCAGTACTGCAGGAGGTCGTTGCCGGACACGTCGGCCCGGTTGCCCGCCGAGACGAACGTCGAGATGCCCATGCCGCGCTGCGCCACCCGCTGCAGCAGGGCGGTGCCGAGCGCGCCCGACTGGCTGAAGAAGCCGACCCTCCCCCGCCCCGGCAGGGTCGCGGCGAGCGTCGCGTTGAGCCGTACGGCGGGGTCGGTGTTGGCGATGCCGAGGCAGTTGGGCCCCACCACCCGTATGCCGTACGCCCGGGCGATCCGGACCAGTTCCTCCTGGCGGGCCCGGCCCTCCGGCCCGGTCTCGCCGAACCCGGAGGAGACCACGACCAGGCCTTTCACGCCCTTCTCCGCACACTCCCCGACCAGTTCGAGCACGCCCTCGGCTGGGACCGCCAGCACGGCGAGGTCCACGTCGCCGTCGATGGCCGACACGCTGCGGTAGGCCCGTACGCCGGCCACGGCCCGTACGTGCCGGTGGACGGGGTAGACGGGGCCGGTGAAGTCGGCGGCGAGCAGGTTGCGCAGGACCGTCTGGCCGATCCCGCCCGGTTCGCGGCTCGCGCCGATGACCGCGACCGACTCCGGGGTCAGCAGGCGGGCGATCGAGCGCGCCTCGGCGCGGTGCTCGCGGGCGAGCCGGACCTCCAGCGCGGTCTCGGTGCTGGACAGGTCGAGCGTCATGCGCACGACGCCGTCCTCGAACTGGCTCTGCGCTGTGTAGCCGGCCTGGCGGAACAGGCCCATCATCCGGTGGTTGCCCGGCAGCACGTCCGCGATGAAGGTCTTGATCCCGCGCTCGCGCGCGGCGGCCCGCAGGTGCTCCATCAGCACCCCGGCCACGCCCCTGCCCTGGTGGGCGTCCTCGACCAGGAAGGCCACCTCGGCGTGGTCGCGCGGCTGCACCCGGTCGTACCGTACGACCGCGACCATCTCGGTGCCGATCGTGGCGATGAGCGCGACCCGGTTGTCGTAGTCGACGTTGGTGAACCAGACCACGTCCTTGTCGGTCAGCCGGGGTCGTGGCCCGAAGTACCGGAAGTAGATGGACTCCGCGGACAGGCGCGAGTAGAACGAGCGCAGCATGCCGGCGTCGTCCGGCCTGATCGGGCGGACGTGGGCGGTGCCGCCGTCGGACAGCACGACGTCCGCCTCCCAGTGGGCGGGGTACTGAGGGTGCACACAATCGAGGCTAGCGGTGTCCGGCTTGGCCTGTATTGAGAGATTCCTTACGGCTGTCGGACCCGCTTTCGAATCCCCCTTATAGGGGATCTACCAGCCCTGACGCGGCAAGTTGGGCAACGCTTGTGCATCGACTGCGCCCGTCTGTCCGCTCTCCACCCCACGACGCCCCTGGAAGCTGTTAGGTTTCTGGACGTCAGCCTCACAGCACGGAGAGGACGCCGCCCCTCCTAGGGCATGGCTCACCTCCACAAGCAGTTGGCAAGGTGGTGACATCATGACGCGGGTCGTCGTGGTGGGCGATCTCATGACGGACGCGGTCGCCCGCGCGAAGTTCCCTCTTGCCAGGGCGAGCGACACCCCGGCGGTCGTGACCATGCACGGTGGCGGTTCCGGCGCCAACATCGCCTCCTGGCTCGCCGTGGAGGGCTCGGAGGTCGCCTTCATCGGCCGCCGCGGCGCCGACATCACCGGCCGCAACCGCGACATGGAACTCATGGGGTACGGCGTGGACGCCCGGCTCGTCATGGACCCCGAGCGGCCGACCGGCACCTGCGTCGTGCTCGTCACCCACAAGGGCGAGCGGACCATGCTGTCCGACCCCGGCGCCAACGCCGCGCTGTCTCCCGAGGACCTGCCGCGTGACCTGTTCACCGCCGGCGGCCACCTGCACATGTCGGGCTACACGCTGATCAACGAGGGGTCGCGCGACGCCGGCCTCGCCGCGCTCGACATGGCCCGGCGCGCCGGCATGTCGATCTCCGTGGACTGCGCCTCCGCCGCCCCGCTGGAGCGGACCGGCGCCGAGCCGTTCCTCGAGTGGACCGACGGCGCGAAGCTGCTGTTCGCCAACGCCGACCAGGCCAAGGTGCTCACCGGCAGGGACGACGCCGCCGCCGCGGCCAAGGTGCTGACCGCCTGGTTCCCGCAGGTCGTGATCAAGCTCAACGCCGAGGGCTCGCTCTGGTACTCCAACACCCGTCCCGAACCGGTCCGGGCGCCCGCCGAGGTCGTCGACCGGGTGGTAGACGGCACGGCGCCGGTGACGCCTTCGCCGCCGGCTTCCTGCCCGTCTGGCTGGACGGCAAGCCGGCCGCCGAGGCGCTGGCGGCGGGCAACGCCCTCGCCGCCAAGTGCATCTCCAACCTCGGCGCCCGCCCCCGCCTCTGACCCCCGCGTCAGCCAGAACGGCCCCCCTCAGAGGAGCGCGGCCCAGAGCGGCCCGGCTCAGAGGAGCGCGGCCCAGAGGGGCGAGGTTCAGAACGGGCTTCGCGCGAGCACGACCGGCTGCGCGGGCCGCAGGCGCAGCAGCGGCACGAAGGCCAGCAGGAGCAGCGCCGCTCCCAGCGGGATCAGATCCTTGTTCGCCAGCGGGAGCACGGCCTGCACGAGCACCAGCGCGGGGCTCCACCACGGCACCCGGCGCCCCGCGGCGAGCCGGGCGACCAGCGCGACCATGCCGACGTAGAACAGGAACGGCACGACGGTGTAGACGATCGGCTCGACGCCCGGTATCGCCTTGACGGCGTCGAAACGCGGCCCCATCGCGTCGTGGTCGGCGGACAGGAAGCCGACCACGATGTCGATCGTGAACTGTGCGGCCAGCGCCAGCGCACCGGCGAGGCCGGCGGCGTACCCCGCCGTGGCCGTCACGCCGCCACCGGCCATCGTCCGGAGCCGCCCGAAGATCTGCACGAAGAGGACCAACGCGGCCAGGAAGAACAGGTGCCCCACGGTCCAGGCCGGGCCGGGTCCCCGGCTGCCGTCTAGACCGTCGATGATCCGGGCGACGCCGTACGCGCCGACCAGGAGCGGAGCCGCAACAAGTGATCTCATGGCGACGAGTGTGCAGGCCGCAGCACGCCGCCGGGATGGGGTGACGCCCCTGATTCACCCCTGACCCGTCCCCGAGCCCGGCCTCGGCCCGCCGCTCCCGCGCGTCAGGGGCGCCCCGGACATGACCCGTCCAGCCGGGGACGCGGGAGGTGGTCAGCTGGTGACGGCCAGGGCCAGAGGCAGCACGGCGGGCGCTCCGGCGTGACGGACCTGGGCGGCGGCCAGCGCCATCGTCCATCCGCTGTCCACGCGGTCGTCGACCAGCAGCACCGGCCCGCCCGCCGCCGCGACCCTCGCGGCGAGGTCACGCGGCATCGCGAGCGTCCCCCGGATGGCCGCCACCCGCTGGGCGCTGTTGTGCCTGGGGGCGGGCGACCCGTCGCGATAACCGAGCGCCCCGACGATACTCCAGCCGGCCGACCCGGGCGAGCCGCTCGGCGAGCGACCCGACCAGCGCCGGCCGCGTACCCGACGGCACCGCGACCACCGCGACCGGGCGCCGCTCCCACTCCCACGTCTTCAGCACCTCGATCACGGCCGCGAACACGTCGTCGGGGACCGGCCCGTCCCCCGCCGCGAACAGTTCGCGCAGCCGGGTGCCCCAGCCGATGTCGGTCAGGCGGCCGAGCGCGCGGCCCGGCTCGGCGCACAGCTCCGACTTGATCCGCCCCTTCAGGTCCGGCAGTCCGGTGGGCCACTGGCGGCGCGGCTCGATCTCGACGCCGGGGCGCGCGAGCCGCTGCTGGGCGGCCCGGACGGCTTCGTCCGGCACCTCGGCGGAACGGTGGGCGCCGGTGCAGTTGTCACATCTGCCACAGGGCGTCGCGGACTCGTCGTCGAGGTGGCGGCGCAGGTACTGCTCCCGGCACTCGGTGGTCGCGATGTACCCGAGCATGGCCTCCTGCTCCGCCCGGCGCTCGGCGGCCACCCGGGCGTAGCGCTCGGCGTCGTAGCTCCACGGCTCGCCGGTGGCCTCCCAGCCGCCCTTGACCCGGCGTACGGCGCCGTCCACGTCGAGCACCTTGAGCATCATCTCCAGCCGGCTCCGGCTGAGGTCGACCCTCGTCTCCAGGGCGGCGGTGGACAGCACTCCCCCCTCGGACAGCGCCTCCAGCGTCGCCCTGACCACGCCCTCCGGCGGGAAGGCGAGCGAGGCGAAGTAGGCCCAGATCTCCCGGTCCTCGGGACCGGGCAGCAGGATGACCTCGGCCCGCTCGACACCGCGCCCGGCCCGGCCCACCTGCTGGTAGTAGGCCACGGGCGAGGCGGGCGCGCCCACGTGGACGACGAAGCCGAGGTCGGGTTTGTCGAAGCCCATTCCCAGCGCCGACGTCGCCACCAGGGCCTTGACCCGGTTGGCGAGCAGGTCCTCCTCGGCCGCCAGCCGGTCGGCCGGCTCGGTCTGCCCCGTGTACGCGGCGACGGTGTGGCCCTGCTCCCGCAGGTACGCGGCGATCTCCTGGGCCGCGGCGACGGTCAGCGTGTAGACGATGCCGGAGCCCGGCAGCTCGTGCAGCGTCCTGGCCAGCCAGGCGAGCCGCTGGTCCGCGCCGCCCAGCCGTACGACGCTCAGGTGGAGGCTCTCGCGCTCCAGCGGGCCGCGCAGGACGAACACCTCGCCGCCGGGCAGTTCGTCCCACTCCTGTGTGACGGCGAGCTGCTCGGCCACGTCACGGGTGACCCGGGCGTTCGCGGTGGCCGTCGTGGCCAGCACGGGGATGCCCGGCGGCAGCTCGGCCAGCAGGGTGCGGAGCCTGCGGTAGTCGGGCCGGAAGTCGTGCCCCCAGTCGGAGATGCAGTGGGCCTCGTCGATCACCAGGAGTCCCGCGCTGCCGGCCAGCTCGGGCAGCACGTTGTCGCGGAAGTCGGGGTTGTTCAGCCGCTCGGGACTGACCAGCAGCACGTCGACCACGCCCTCGGCGACCTGGCCGTAGACCTTCTCCCACTCCTCGGGGTTGGCCGAGTTGATCGTCTCGGCGTGGATGCCGGCCCGCTCGGCCGCGGCGATCTGGTTGCGCATCAGCGCCAGGAGCGGGGAGACGATGACCGTGGGCCCCTCCCCGAGCTCGCGCAGCAGCGCGGTCGCGATGAAGTAGACGGCCGACTTCCCCCAGCCGGTGCGCTGCACGACCAGCGCACGCCTGCGGTCCATGACCAGGGCCTTGATAGCGGCCCACTGGTCGTCGCGCAGCCGCGCGTGATCGCCGGCGAGCGCCCGCAGCCGGGCCTCGGCCTCTTCCCGCAGCATCACCTCTTCTTCGCTCACCCGCCCATTGGTACCAGGTCCGGCCGACCGTTTCCGCCGGGACGGCGGGAGGCGGGGCGGCGGAAGGCGGGCGGGGAACTAGCCGCGATCCCGGGGCGCGCCGCTTCCCGCGTCGTCGTCTCCGAAGGACAGGGGCAACCGCAGGCCGAGCTGCGAGTAGATCTGGAGCTGGTCGTAGTAGAAGCGCTGGCTCAGGATGAGGTCGTCCTTCAGGTGCCAGAACCAGGAGACGCGCACGTTGATGCCACGGCCGGTCGGGGCGAGGAGGTCACCCCCGGCGACCAGGTAGGGCCCGGTGTGGGTGCCCACCGCCGTCATCTCCGTCGCGACCGCGTCCGCGAAGGTGATCGTCTCCCAGACGGTGAAGTGCAGATCGGGAAAGCCCTCCCACATCTGCAGCATGTAGGAGCCGATCTCCGCGGGCTCCCCCGCCTCCATCTCCGGTCCGACCACCACCGCGCCCGGCGCGTAGCACCGCAACAGCGCGGGCAGGTCGTGCGCGTTCATCGCGTTAAGCATCCGGTCCACGACGTCGTACATCGCGGAAGCACCTCCCTCTCCTGGGGGGAGGGTACCGAAGGAGCGGCTATAACCGGACAAACAGCGCATACGGGCAGGTTCGCCTCGCCCGTGTGACGGTGCCGGCCGCCGCGACCGGACGGACCCGGGCGGGCGTCGTGGTTTGATGTGTCCCGTTATGGACGTGACCACCTGGTATCTCGAACAGACCAGCCCCGCCGACCTGCGGCCGGGACGGCCGCCCGCGGTCCCCGCGCAGGTCGTCCGCGCCGAGATCCCCAGCCCGGAGTTCAGCCGCTTCCTCTACACCGCCGTGGGCGGCGACTGGCAGTGGACCAACCGGCTGCCGTGGACCTGGAAGCAGTGGAAGGACTGGCTCGACCGGCCGGGCGTCGAGACCTGGGTGGCCTGGGTGCGCGGCACCCCCGCCGGGTACGCCGAACTGGTGGCCCAGGACGGCGGCACCGTCGAGATCGTCAACTTCGGGCTGCTGCCGTACGCGATCGGGCAGGGCCTCGGCGGGTGGCTGCTGGGCGAGGCCGTGGCCCGCGCCTGGGACCTCGCCGAGCGCTGGCCGGGACGGGAGTCCACCCGGCGGGTCTGGGTGCACACCTGTTCCCTCGACGGGCCCGCCGCGCTGGCGAACTACCAGGCCCGGGGCTTCCGGATCTACGACGAGAAGCTGAACGTGCCGGGCGACGAGGACGAGGGCGAGACGCCCGGCCCCTGGCCCGGCGCCGGCCCCCGCGACTGACCGTTCCGGGGCCGAAAAGGCTGTCCCGTCGGGGAAGCCGGGACGGCGGGCACGAGCCCGGCAGTATGGTGGTGAGTCGCGAACAGGGTGAACTCTCGGCAGAATGTTCGATGACCACCACTGGATGACCACCGCTGATGTCCACCACCCACGTTCGCCCTCCCCGGTCCCGACGGCCGGGGTCCGGCTCCTCGACACGCAGGAAACCACGACATGGCCCGACGCACGACGACACCCCCGCCGGACGAGGACTTCGAGGAGCGGATCGTCGACATCGACGTCTCCGCGGAGATGCGGACGAGCTTCCTTGAGTACGCCTACTCGGTGATCTACCAGCGCGCGCTGCCCGACGCGCGCGACGGACTCAAGCCCGTCCAGCGCCGCATCCTCTACTCGATGAGCGAGATGGGCCTGCGGCCCGACCGCGGGCACGTCAAGTCCTCCCGCGTCGTCGGCGAGGTGATGGGCAAGCTCCACCCGCACGGCGACTCGGCCATCTACGACGCGCTCGTACGGCTCGCGCAGCCGTTCTCGATGCGCCTGCCGCTGGTGGACGGGCACGGCAACTTCGGCTCTCCCGACGACCTGCCCGCCGCGATGCGGTACACCGAGGCCCGCCTCGCCCCGGCCGCCATGCTCATGGTGCAGTCGATCGACGAGGACACCGTCGACTTCAAGCCCAACTACGACGGCCAGGAGACCGAGCCGTCGGTCATGCCGTCGGCGTTTCCCAACCTGCTGGTCAACGGCGCCTCCGGCATCGCGGTCGGCATGGCCACCAACATGGCCCCGCACAACCTCGGCGAGGTCATCGCGGCGGCCCGCTACCTGATCAGGAAGCCGAACGCGACGCTCGACGAGCTCATGCGCTTCGTCCCCGGCCCCGACCTGCCGACCGGCGGCACGATCATCGGCCTCAACGGCGTCAGGGACGCGTACGAGACCGGCCGCGGCACCTTCAAGATGCGGGCCAAGGCGACGATCGAGCAGGCCACGCCGCGCCGTAAGGGCATCGTCGTCACCGAGCTGCCGTTCAACGTGGGCCCCGAGCGGGTGGTCACGAAGATCAAAGAGCTGGTGAACGCGAAGAAGCTCACCGGCATCGCCGACCTCAAGGACCTGACCGACCGGCACAAGGGCCTGCGCCTGGTCATCGAGGTCAAGAACGGCTTCAACCCGGAGGCCGTGCTGGAGGAGCTCTACCGGCTGACGCCGATGGAGGAGACCTTCGGCATCAACAACGTCGCCCTCGTCGACGGCCAGCCGCGCACGCTCGGCCTGCGTGAACTGCTGTCGGTCTACGTGGACCACCGGCTCGACGTCGTGCGCAGGCGGTCGCGCTATCGGCTGCGCAAGCGCGAGGAACGGCTCCACCTGGTCGACGGCCTCATCATCGCGCTGCTCAACATCGACCAGGTCATCCAGGTGATCCGCGGCTCCGACGACTCGGCGCAGGCCCGCGCGCGGCTCATGGAGACCTTCGAGCTGAGCGAGATCCAGGCGAACTACATCCTCGACACCCCGCTGCGCCGCCTCACCCGCTACGACAAGCTGGAGCTCGACCGGGAGAAGGAGCAGCTCCAGGCCGACATCGCCGAGCTCAACGAGATCCTCGGCTCGGAGGACCGGCTGCGCAAGGTCGTGTCGTCCGAGCTCGCCGAGGTGGCCAAGACGTACGGAACGCCGCGCCGCACGGTCCTGCTGGAGTCGTCGGAGGCCGCCAGGACCGCCGTCGTGCCGCTGGAGGTGGCCGACGATCCCTGCCTGGTGCTGCTGTCGTCCACCGGCCTGCTCGCCCGTACGACCGACGCCTCGCCGGTCTCCGGCGAGGGCGACCGCACGGCGCACGACGTGCTGGTCTCGGTGGTCCGCTCGACCGTGCGCGGCGAGGTGGGCGTGGTCACCTCCGCGGGCCGGATGATCCGGGTCTCGGTGCTCGACCTGCCCGCGCTGCCGCCCTCGGCCAACCCGCCCTCGCTCGCCGGCGGGCATCCGGTGTCGGAGTACGTCGCACTCGAACCGGACGAGAAGGTCGTCGGGCTGGGCTCGCTCGATCCGGACGGGCCGGGGCTCGCGCTCGGCACCAGCCAGGGTGTGGTCAAGCGGGTCGTGCCCGAATACCCCGTCAACCGCGACGAGTTCGAAGTGATCGGACTGCGGGACGGCGACGTGGTGGTCGGCGCCGTGGAGCTGACCTCCGCCGACCACGACCTGGTCTTCATCACCAGCGACGCGCAGCTCCTGCGCTTCCCCGCCTCCGTCGTACGGCCCCAGGGACGTCCGGCGGGCGGCATGGCCGGCGTGCGCCTCGACGGTGACGCGAAGGTGGTCTTCTTCGGCGTGGTCGATCCCACGCGGGAGGCGCGTGTGGTGACGATCGCCGGCTCCTCCACCGCCCTGCCCGGCACCCAGATGGGCGCGGGCAAGGTCTCCGACTACGCCGACTTCCCGCCGAAGGGACGGGCGACCGGCGGCGTGCGCGCCCAGCGCTTCCTGAAGGGCGAGGACGTCCTGCTGCTCGCCTACGCCGGCCCGGCGCCGGTCAAGGCGGTCTCCTCGACCGGCAAGCCGGTGCCGCTGCCGGAGGAGCTCGGCCGCCGCGACGGCTCGGGTGTGCGCCTCGTGCACGCCATCGCCGCGATCGGCGGCGCGCTCGGCGCGGACGGCGGTGAGGTGGCCGCCGCGACGGAGGGCGGCATGGCCACCACGGGCGACACCGGCGGCGAAGAGCCGCCCATGTGACAGGCGGCGAAGAGCCGCCGAAGTGACACAGGCGGCGCGGAGCGGGTCTCCTAGCTCCGCGTCGCGTCCCGGTGCATGCCTGTGGCGCTCAGGTGGCGGCGGAGCCCCCGTGGAGTGGGGAGTGGAACGAGGAGCGGTACGCCTGCGGCGTGGTCCCCACGACCCGCTTGAACCGCTCCCTGAACGCGGTCGGCGACCCGAAGCCGGCCTGTGCGGCGATGCGCTCGATGCCGTGGTCGGTGTTCTCCAGCAGATACTGCGCTCGCCTGACCCGGGCGCGCAGCAGCCACTGCAGCGGAGTGGTGCCGGTCTGCTGGCGGAAGCGCCTGCTGAACGTCCGCTCGCTCATCCCGCCGCGGGCCGCCATCTCCCGCAGGGTGAGGTCGCGGCCGAGGTTGTCCTCGATCCACGCCAGCACCGGCTCCAGCAGCGAACCGCTGGGCACCGGCGGGTGCTCGTGGACGATGAACTGGGCCTGACCGCCCTCCCGTTCCAGCGGCATCACCGACAGGCGGGCGGCGTCGGCCGCGACGGCCGAGCCGTGGTCGCGCCGGATCATGTGCAGGCACAGGTCGAGCCCGGCGGCCGCGCCCGTGGAGGTGAGCACCTGCCCGTTGTCGACGTAGAGCACGTCCGGCCGCACGTCCACCAGCGGGAACCGGCGGGCCAACGCGGGCGCCGCCGCCCAGTGCGTGGTCGCCCGCAGGCCGTCCAGCAGCCCGGCCGCCGCGAGCGTGAACGCGCCCACGCAGATCGAGGCGAGGCGGGTGCCCCGCGCGGCCGCCTCGCGCAGCGCCTCCAGCGCCTCGGGCGGGGGCGGCCCCGCCCGCTCCGAACAGCCGGGGATGATGACCGTGTCGGCCTCGGCCAGCGCGTCCACGCCGTACGGCACCCGCAGGGCGAACGTATCGGTCTCCACTTCGGTGGCGGGTCCGCACACCCGCACCCGGTAGGGCTGCCGGCCGTCCGGCAGGCGGGTGCGCCCGAACACCTCGATGGGGGTCGCCAGGTCGAACGGCACGACATGGTCCAGCGCCAGGATCGCGACGGTGTGCACGATCGCCACGATAGACGGAATCCCGCCACTGGTGGGTCCAGTGCTTTTTCACGAACCCTCAGGTGAGGACGGCTGGCGAGAATCCGTTGGTCTTTGTCGTTCTCGCCTCTGGGACCAGGCCGGGCCGTACTCCTACGGTGGGTGACCGCACTGCCGACGACGAGGAGACATGCCGATGCCGGCCCAGTTCGTACTGTTCGACATCGTCCTTCCCGGAGCGGCGGGGGCGCTGCTCCGTCCGGCCGCGCCCGCCGCCCGCTGATCGGGGCCACGCACGATGACCAAGTTCTTCCTGGCCGTTCACGTCCTCGCCGCGATCCTCGCGGTCGGCCCGGTCGCCGTGGCGGCGAGCATGTTCCCCTCCGCCGCTCGTCGCCTCGCGGAGCAGGGCACGCAGGCCGGCGGGGTGGCCACGCTCCGCGTCCTGCACCGAATCTGCCGCGTCTACGCCGTCGCGGGCCTGGCCGTACCGGTTTTCGGGTTCGCCACGGCGAGCGGCCTCGGCGTGCTGCGCGACGCGTGGGTGATCGCGTCCATCCTGCTCACCGCCGCGGCGGCCGCGATCCTTGCCCTGGCGGTCCTGCCGCGTCAGGACGCCGTCCTCGCCCGGCTGACCGCCGCGGATCCCGCGCCCGCCGACGCCGGCGGCGGGGTGGCGCGGCTCGCCATGCTGACCGGCGTCTTCAACCTGCTGTGGGCGGCCGTCACGGTGCTGATGATCGTCCGTCCCGGCTCGACCACGGGAGTCTGACCATGTCGCGCCCTCGTTCCGCCCTGCGCGCCGCCGCCGCCGTCGAGCTGGGATCCCTGGCCGTCCTGCTGGCCAATCTGGCCACCGTGCACCTGCCGCCCGTCTCCTCGCTCGTCGGACCCCTGCACGGCTGCGCGTACCTGTTCGTCGTCGTGGCCGCCGCCCGCGACGCCGAATGCGACCTGACCGGCAAGGCGCTGGCCTGGCTGCCGGGAATCGGCGGCCTTCTCGTCCTGCGGCGCCTCGCCCGTACGCCGCGGGAGAAGGCCGCCTCCGGCTCCCTGGGCTGACGCGTCAGTCGACCCGGCGACCAGGCAGAACGGGTGCCCGGCGGGGTCGAGGAAGACGGTCCAGCCGCGTCCCTCGTCGGGCTGGTGCTCGTGCCTGACGGCTCCCAGGGCGAGCACCTGTTTCTCCGCCTCGGCCATGTCGTCCACGGTCAGGTCGAGGTGGAACTGCTGCGGGTGCTCGGCGGACGGCCAGACCGGAGGCGCGTACTCGGGGACCCGCTGGAAGGCGAGGCGGGCCTGGTCGTCGCCCGCGAGCGTGACCCAGTCCTCCTCCTCGTAGGCGACCTTCCAGCCGAGCAGCCCGGCGTAGAAGTCCGCCAGGGCCTTCGGCTCCGGGCAGTCGAGCACGACCGAGTGCATGCGCGCGACACCGCTCATGGTGACCCCTCTCCCTCGAATTCAACACCAGTGAAGAACTTATACCGGTGTCGATCTGATGGCCACCCGCGAGATGTGGGCGAAAGACCGGCCCCGCGATGACCGATTTAGGGGCATCGGGCAACATCTGTGACATGACCGGTGCTTTCGACGACCTGCTGGACGCCAACGAGAAGTACGCGAGCGCGTTCACCCACTCCGGCCTCAGTGGCCGCGCGGCGCGCGGGCTCGCGGTGGTGACGTGCATGGACTCCCGCATCGACCCGCTCGGGCTGCTCGGCCTGGCCGCGGGCGACGCGAAGATCCTGCGCAACGCGGGCGCGCGGGTGACCGACGACGTCCTGCGGACCCTTGTCCTCGCCGTCTACCTGCTCGGAGTCGACCGTGTGCTGGTCATGCCGCACACCGACTGCCGGATGTCCAAGTCGACCGACGAGGACGTGCACAACCTCATCGCCGACCAGTACGGCGTCGACACCCGCAGCCTCGAGTTCCAGACCGTCCCCGACCAGCGGGCCACGCTGCGGCACGACATCACCCGCATCAAGTCCAGCCCCTACCTGCCCAAGGACCTCGTCGTGGGCGGCGCGCTGTACGACGTGCACACGGGACGGCTTCAGCCCGTCGAGCTCTGATCCACCCCCCGTACGGCAGGCCGCCCCCGGCGTCTGCAGGGTCAGAGGCCCGGGAGGGCGCCGGTGATCAGGACGGTCTGGTCGTGCAGCGTGCGGGCGTCGTGGGTGGTCATAAGGTTCGACCTCGCAGTCCGGTCGTGAGAAGAGTCATGAGAAGAGGGGTGGGCGGGGTCAGACGGCCGGGTTGCCGCTGACGGTGGCTCCGGGGACGTCCTCGCGCAGGTCCCGCTGGTCGGCGATCGCCGGGCGGGTGGAGTGCGGCCGCAGCGAGGCGGCGTGCGCCGGCGGCCAGGGCCAGCGGCAGCAGCGCCAGGGCCGGGAGCCAGCGGCCGCCCAGGGCGGGCAGCAGGCCGCTGCCCAGCAGGCTGCCCAGGCTCATGCCCAGATACAGGGCCGAGGCGTTCAGGGCCAGCAGGATGCCGCGCTGCTCGGGCAGCAATTCCACCAGGCGTGCCTGCTGCGGGGCCATGAACAAGGTGTTGAAGACGGCCCAGAAGGCGAACACGGCGACACCGGCCGCGGGCAGGGCGGGCACGCCGGCCAGCGCCAGGAAGGTGGCGGTCAGCCCGGCCAGCGCCAGTGCGATGGTGCGCCCGCCGCCCAGACGGGTGTAGACGCGGGCCCCGGCGGCGATGCCCACCATGCCCAGGGCGCCGAAGACCAGCAGGGTCAACGACACCAGACCGGGACCTGCGCCGAACCGGGTGTCCAGGTAGGCCCCGGCGACCCCGTAGACGGTGAACTGGGAGGTCAGCACCAGCAGCGTGGTCGCGATCATCGATGCGGCTCCGGGGGTGCGCAGCACCCCGGCGAACGCCCGCGCGGTGGGGGCCGGCCCGCCGCGAGGTGATCCTGGACGTGCTGGCCGCCTACGCCCGCACCCGGCTGCCCACGCCCGACACCGGCGACCTGGGCGAGGACCTGCTGACCCTGCTGAAGGAGACCTTCGCCGCCCAGCGCGGCGTGCCCGGCACGCTCAACCAGGCCCTGGCCGCCGAGGCGCTACAGGCCCCCGCCTTCGCCCAGCGGGTGAGGAGCGAACTGATCGCGGCGCGCCGCGACGCCGTCCGCCAGATCCTCAGCCGGGCCCGGGAGCGGGGACAGGTCGCCCACCCCGACGACGAGGTGCTCATCGACCTGGTCTTCGGTCCGATGTGGTACGCGCTGCTGTTCGACGCCGGCAGGCTCACCGACGCCTACGCCGCCGCGCTCACCGACGCTGTCGTCGCCGTGGCCACCCGCGCGCCCTGACCGCCGGCGCCTCCGCCATCGACTGCGGCGACCCGATGACGGCCCCGGGATGCCGGCCCTCCCGGAACCGGGGCACCCGGCTGCTACGTTTTCCTGCCGACGACACGTGAGCCATCCCCCGGTACCGTGACCGGTCCCGAGGCGCCCCCCAAGGAGCCCGTATGCCCAGCCGCTCTTCCTCCGCCTCCGGCGGCACGTCGCGCAGGTCCTATCGTGGCATCGCCATCCTGGTGATCCTCGCGCTCATCGTCGTCGGGGCGCCGACCCTGATCGGCGCGTTCAGCGGGTTCGAGCGCACCAGCGGCGGCGAGGTGGCCGTCGTCCGCGACGGCGGCCCGCTGGACGACAACAAGGTCCGCCAGGTCATCGACCCGGGCTCCGGGGTCACCTGGATCGGCTGGTGGTCCCAGATGCACCGCTATCCGGCCCAGCAGCGGTTCTACACGATCACCTCCGACTCCGGACACGGCGAGAGGTCCGGTGTCGACGTCGTCAACGTGCCGAGCGGCGACGGCGTCAACATGGGCATCGAGGGCACGCTCTACTTCGGCCTCAACCTCGACCACCAGACGCTGAAGTCGTTCGACGACAAGTTCGGCACGCGCAAGTTCCGCAGCACCAACGGCGGGACCTTCTACCCCTGGGAGGGCGACGAGGGCTGGTCCGCCTTCCTCGACCAGATCATCCGGCCGGTGATCGACAACGACCTGCGCACCCAGATCAACAACTTCCGCTGCGCGGAACTGGTCTCCTCCTGCGCACTTGTGCAGAACAACAGCGCCGGCCAGCAGAACGCGGGCACGCCGCAGCAGGGCAACAACGCCAACATCGCCAAGATCCAGAACGCGGTCAACACGAGCCTGGCCGAGGACCTCAAGTCGACCCTCGGCGCCGACTACCTCACCGGCATCCACTTCAACCTCTCGCGGGTCACCCTGCCCACGGAGGTCCAGGAGGCGGTCAACCAGGCGCAGGCCGCGTTCGCGAAGGTCACCGAGGCGCAGGCGAAGGTCGCCCAGGCGCGCGCCGAGGCGGAGGCCAACAAGGCCCGGCAGGACGGCTACAACAAGTGCCCCACGTGCGCGGAGATCGAGAAGCTGAAGGCCCTGCCCCAGGGCATCACGGTGTACGCGCCAGGCAATACTGGAGGCGTCGCTCTGCCCACCAAGTAGGGAGCCGGGACCCCGATGCGCCTGCTCGCCCTTCCGGTGACGCTCATCGTCATCGCCGTGCTCGTGTATCTGCTCGTGACGCTCGTACGCGGCGGGAAGCCGGCGTCCCAGCGGGAAGCGGCCGGCGCACCCCGCTGGGAGGCCGACACGGTCATGGAGAACGGGTGGACCCTGATCGTCGTACGCAAGGTCGCTCCCGGCCCCAACGGGCCGGTGGAGCTCGCCAGGCAGACGGTCAGGGCCATCCGCGACGACGACCCGGACTGGGACGAGCGCTACCGGGAGGGCATGCTGGAGGCCCGCAACCGGGTCAGCACCCTGGAGATCGAGTCGGGCTGACCCCGAGCAGGCTCGCGGGCAGTTCGAGTTCGAGTTCGTGGCGGAGCGGGATGCCGTCGAGACCGATCTCGGGGATCGACGGCTTGAGCTCACGCGACCGGGCGACGGCGTCGCGGTGCACGGCGACGAGGTCGAAGCCGTATCGCTGGTAGAAACGCAGCGCCCGCAGGTTGTCGTTCGTCGTGACCAGCCACAGTCGAACGGCACCCCCGGCGCGCGCCGCTCCGGCCACCGCGTCCACGAGGGCGATGCCCACTCCGGCGCCTTCGCGTACGGAGTCGAGCGTGACGAGTTCGCACTCCCGGCCGGTGATCGTGTAGGTGGCGACGCCCGCGCGTTCCCCGTCGAGCAGCGCGACGAATCCGGGAAGCGCGGTCGTTTCGTGGGCGACGCCTCGGCTGACCGATATGACCCCTCCCCACCGCTCGGTGAACAACTCCCGCACCCAGGTGACGTCCTCGGCGGTGAGCGGCCGCACGGTCACCCGGCTCTTCTGGTCGTGTTCAAGAAATGCCATGAGTCCATGATCACAGATGACCGCCGGAAACCTTCAGCTCACGGACGGTCACGATACCTATTGACTTGGTAGGAATAAGAGGTAAAGGTGGGGCCAGCGACTCCCGCGACCAGAAAGGCCACCATCACATGAGCGTCACCGACGAACTCCTCGCCAACGCCGAGCGGTACGCCGCGGGCTTCGACAAGGGACACCTGCCGCTGCCCCCGGCGCGCGGGGTGGCCGTCGTCGCCTGCATGGACGCGCGGCTGAATGTGTACGGCCTGCTCGGGCTGACCGAGGGCGACGCTCACGTCATCCGCAACGCCGGCGGCGTGGTGACCGCGGACGAGCGGCGCAGCCTCGCCATCAGCCAGCGCCTGCTCGGCACGCGGGAGATCATCCTCATCCACCACACGGACTGCGGCATGCTGACCTTCACCGACGACGACTTCCGCCGGGGAATCGAGGCCGAGGTCGGGATCAGGCCCGACTGGGCCGCCGAGGCGTTCTCCGACCTCGACGCGGACGTCATCCAGTCGATCAACAGGATCAAGGCCGACCCGTTCATCCCGCACAAGGACTCGGTGCGGGGATTCGTCTACGAGGTCGAGACCGGGCGCCTGCGCGAGGTCAAGCCCTGACGCGGCCCCCGGCCGGGGGCTGCAGCGGCACCCGGGGAACGATCACCATCCCCTCCGGGAGCCGCTTCTGCCAGAGGGTGGCCTACTACCCGGAGATCGACTACGCCAACGGCCGGCGATGCCGAACTCACGACGGTGAGCCGGTGCCCGGCGTGGCGCCGGGCGCCGGTCAGGCGTCGATGTGGTCGCGGTCCACCTCGGCGGCGCTGCCGATGATGAACTCGCGGCGCGGGCCCACGTCGCTGCCCATGAGGAGGTTGAAGATGTGCTCGGCATCCTCCACGTCCTCGATCCGCACGCGGCGCAGGACGCGGTGGCGGGGGTCCATGGTCGTCTCGGCGAGCTGGTCGGCGTCCATCTCGCCGAGGCCCTTGTAACGCTGCACGGGGTCCTTCCAGCGCTTGCCGCGCCGCTCCAGGTCGCGCAGGACCTTGTGCAGCTCGGCGTCGCTGTAGGTGTAGATGTACTTGTCCTGGCCACGCCCGGGGTTGGTGACCTCGATGCGGTGCAGCGGCGGAACCGCGGCGAACACCCGCCCGGCCTCGACCATCGGCTTCATGTAGCGATGGAAGAGCGTGAGCAGCAGGCAGCGGATGTGCGCGCCGTCCACGTCCGCGTCGGCCATTAAGATGATCTTGCCGTAGCGGGCCGACTCGATGTCGAACGAGCGGCCGGACCCGGCGCCGACCACCTGGATGATCGCGGCGCACTCGGCGTTCTTGAGCATGTCGGCGACCGAGGCCTTCTGCACGTTCAGGATCTTGCCCCGGATCGGCAGCAGCGCCTGGAACTCCGAGTCGCGGGCGAGCTTGGCCGTGCCCAGCGCGGAGTCACCCTCGACGATGAACAGCTCGCTGCGGTCCACGTCGTCGCTGCGGCAGTCGACCAGCTTGGCGGGCAGCGCCGAGTTCTCCAGGGCGGACTTGCGCCGCTGGTTGTCGCGGTGCTCGCGGGCGGCGATGCGGGCCTTGGCCGCGGCGACGACCTTCTCCAGCACCGCGCGCAGCTGCTGCTTCTGCCCCCGCTTGGGGTTGGCGAACAGCGCCTTGAGCTCCCGGGCGACCACGTGGGCGACGATGCGGCTGGCCGCGGAGGTGCCGAGCACCTCCTTGGTCTGGCCCTCGAACTGCGGCTCGGGAACCCGCACGGTGACCACCGCGGTCAGCCCTTCGAGGATGTCCTCCTTGGTCACCGGCTCGTCGCCGTTCTTCAGCAGCCGGGTCTCCCTGAGCTGCTCGTTGACCGTGCGGACCAGCGCCCGCTCGAAGCCCGCGACGTGGGTGCCGCCCTTCGGCGTGGCGATCACGTTCACGAACGAGCGTACGGTCGTCTCGTAGCCCTTCCCCCAGCGGATCGCGACGTCGACGGTGAGCTCCCGCTCGATCTCCGTCGGCGTCATGTGGCCCTGCTCGTCGAGCACGGGGACCGTCTCGTGGAAGTGGCCCTCCCCCTGCAGCCGCAGCACGTCGCAGACGGCCTCGTCACGGGACAGGAACTCGGTGAACTCGCTGATGCCGCCGTCGAAGCGGAACGTCTCCTCGACCGGCTCCTCGCCGCGGGCGTCGCGCACCACGAGCGTGAGCCCCGGCACCAGGAAGGCCGTCTGGCGCAGCCGCACGTGGATCTCGTCGAGCGAGACCTCCGCCTCGGGCAGGAAGATCTGCCGGTCGGCCCAGAAGCGCACCCGGGTGCCGGTCGTGTTGCGCGGGGCCGGGCCGCCGTCGCGCAGGCCGGACTTCTTGCGGAACTTGGCGGTCGGGCCGTCGCCGTCGAAAACGCCGGGCACGCCCCGGCGGAAGCTGATCTGGTGGACCTTGCCGTCGCGGTCGACCTCCACGTCGACGCGGGAGGACAGCGCGTTGACCACCGAGGCGCCGACGCCGTGCAGGCCGCCGGAGGCGCCGTAGGAACCGCCGCCGAACTTGCCGCCCGCGTGGAGCTTCGTGTAGACGAGCTCGACGCCGGCCAGGCCGCTCTTGGGCTCGATGTCGACGGGAATGCCGCGCCCGTTGTCACGCACCTCGATCGAGCCGTCCGCGTGCAGCTCGACCTCGATCCGCGTGCAGTGGCCTCCGAGCGCCTCGTCGACCGCGTTGTCCACGATCTCCCACAGGCAGTGCATGAGGCCGCGCGTGTCCGTGGAGCCGATGTACATCCCCGGGCGCTTGCGGACGGCCTCCAGGCCTTCCAGCACAGAGAGATGACGGGCGGTGTACCCCGTCTCCGCGCGAACCGCAGTCACACCCAGCTCCTACTTATCAATCGAACACGCGTACGCAGCTTAACGCCACTCATGTTTGTACGCGCACAAGCTTGCCAGGCGCAGCACAATGACCGGCACTTTCGCTGTGATCCCCGTCACTTTACGGATCATTCTGCTCTGGGCGTAGTCGGAGCATGATTGGGAAGGCCCGTATCCGGTTAGATGTTGTCCCAAGTGACTGACGCCAACGTCCCCACAGCGTGGGGCGACCCGAAAGGCGATACGTGACTGGAGCTCTCGCCCCCATCAAGCCGCTGACGGCCCTGGACCGGTGCGACCGGTGCGGTGCTCAGGCCTACATCCGCGCGACCCTGCCCGTGGGTGGGGAGTTGCTGTTCTGCGCCCACCACGGGCGTCAGCACGTGGCTGTGCTGCGCGACAAAGGTGCTGAGATCCAGGACGAGTCGGCCCGACTCAGTGAATCCCCCGCGACCGCCCCTGACGGCGAGCGCTGACCCTATAGACGGCGTGCCGGAGCGTCAGACGACGATGTCGGCTCCGCGCGCCGTCGCCATATAAGCCATCGGCACAAGCCATCGACCCGGGCGACCCCTCGGGCGCGACCGCCGTTCCCCGCTTCCCCCGGGGCTCGCGGCGGACGGCCCGGTGGGTCAGGCCCGCACCCGGTAGTGATAGCGGCCGGCGACGGTGAAGCCCTCGCGCTCGTAGAGCGCGCGGGCACCGGCGTTGGCCTCGGTCACCACCAGGTAGGCGCTGTCGGCGCCACGTCGCCGCCCCCAGGCGAGCAGGGTGCGCAGCACGGCCGCGCCCAGCCCCCGCCTCCTGGCGTGCAGTTCGACCGCCATGCAGTAGACCCCGAGCCAGCGCCCCTGCGGCACGCCCCTGCCCACCGCGCCCTCGTCGAGGAGGACGTACCCGGCGGGGACCCCGCCGAGGATCCGCTCGCCCCACGTCCGCGCCGGAACCTCCCCGGTGTCGCCGTGGCGCCCGCCGTCCACGCTCCACCAGGTGCGCAGCCACCGTTCGGACGGCCTGTCCTCCACCACCGCGCCGGCGGCGGGCTCGTCGCCGGTGAGCGGCCTTGTCATCACCAGGGTGGGATCCACGAGCCGGTAGCCCCGGCGGCCGAGTTCGTCGTCGAGCCCGGGAGGCGCGCCCATGCCGACCGAGAACACGCAGGGCTGCCCGATGCCGGCGTAGAACCGCTCGGCCCGGTCGACCGCCTCCGGCAGGTCCGCGCGCTCTCCCAGGGCCAGCACCGAGTTGGCCCGTTTCGTCACACCGCCCGCATGCCGGTAGACCCATCCGCCGTCCTCGGCCCGTCCCGGCGCCGGCCAGGCCGCATCGACCAGCAGGTCGAACTGTGAAATTTCCCGATCCACCGCCGCAGCCTAGCTGACCTGCACTGCTCGGGTTTAGATCTTGCCTCAGGGGCAGTGGGAGGACCTTCGATCCCTCGGACCCCCTCGAAGGAGCGGCGGTGTCCCCATCGCGCAGGAACCGTACCGGCATCGTCGTGCTGGCCGCAGCCCTGGCAGGCGTATCGGCCCTGTCCGCGTGCGGCGGCGTGGGAGCCAAGGACGGCGCGTCGCCGGGCGGCGGTTCCGCCCTGACCACCATGGGTTTCGGCTTCCCCGACGAGATCGCCACGACCCGGGTGGACGCCTTCAAGAAGGCGCATCCCGAGGTGAGGCTCACCGTCAACCAGGGTCAGTTCGACGAGCAGGCCTTCCTGTCGGCGGTGGCGAGCGGCAACCCGCCGGACGTCGTCTATCTCGGCCGCGAACTGATCGGCACGTACGCCGCCAGGGGCGCGATCCAGCCGTTGGACGACTGCGTCGCCAAAGAGGGCATCGCGATGTCCGACTTCTACCCCGCCGCCCAGCAGCAGGTGAAGCTGAACGGCAGGTGGTACGGCGTGCCGGAGTTCTACACCTCGATCATCCTGCTGGTGAACGACAAGGCCGCCAAGGAAGCCGGGGTGGACCCGGCGAGCATCGACACCTCCGACTGGGACGCTCTGGCCGCCCTGGCCAGGAAGATGAACAAGGTCTCCGGCGGCAGGATCGAGCGTTTCGGCTTCTATCCCAAGCTGCCGGAGTTCCTCCCCCTGTGGACCAAGGCCAACGGCGCCGACCTGCTGTCGGCGGACGGGAAGACCTCCCGCCTCGACGACCCGAAGGTCGCGGAGGCGCTCGATTACGCCAACGGGCTGCTCGACGACCAGGGCGGCTGGACCAAGCTCAAGGCCTTCACCGACACCTTCGACTACTTCGGCGAGAAGAACCCGATCGCCGAGGACCAGATCGGGATGATGCTCACCGAGCAGTTCCTGGTCACCTCCATGGCGAGCACCTCCCCCGACGCGAAGATCACCGTGCTGCCGTTCAAGGACAGGCAGGGCGATCCGCTCACCATGGTCGGCGGCAACGGCTGGGTCATCCCCAAGGGGGCCAAGCACCCGGACGTCGCCTGCCAGTGGATCAAGACGATGACCTCGGCCGACACCTGGATCGCGGCGGCGAAGGCGCGGGCGGCCAAGCGGGCCCAGGAGGGCAAGCCCTACCCGGGCACGTTCACGGCCAACGCCAAGGCCGACCAGGCGATCTTCTCCCAGATCGTCAAGCCGAGCGGGCACAGGCCGTACGACGACGCGACCACGACGATCCTGGGCGTGCAGGACAAGGGATTCGTCGTCCCGCAGTCGCCCGCCGCGGCGGAGTTCCGCACCGCCTGGCTCGACGCGGCGACCCGGGTGATGCAGGGACGCCAGGACGCGAAGGCCGCGCTCGCCCAGGCGCATCAGGAGGCCACCAAGGCCCTCCAGGCCGTGGCGGGCTGACGTGGCCCGCCCGCTTTCCGGACTGGCCCGCCACGAGGCCCGCTGGGCCTACGTGTTCCTGCTGCCGTGGCTGATCGGCCTGGTGGTCTTCCAGGCCGGACCCATGGTCGCGAGTTTCGTGCTCTCGCTGACCGACTACGACCTGATCTCCAGGCCGAAGTTCGCCGGCCTCGGCAACTACGCCGCGATGCTGGAGGACCCGAAGGTCGCCAGGGCGATCGGCAACACGGCCTTCTACACGGTCCTGCACGTGCCGCTGGCGCTGGTGATCTCAGTGCTGCTCGCGCTCATGCTCAACCGCGTCACCGGCCGGGCCGCCGGGTTCTTCCGCACGGTGTTCTACCTGCCGTCGATGACGCCGTACGTCGCGGTGGGCGTGCTGTTCCTGTTCCTGCTGAACGGCCAGGCGGGGCTGGTCAACCAGTTCCTCGGGCTGTTCGGCGTGGACGGGCCGCAGTGGACGACCGACCCGGCGTGGGTCAAGCCCGGCATCGTGCTCATGTCGCTGTGGAACCTGGGCTCGACGACGATCATCCTGTTCGCCGCCCTGCGCAACGTGCCGCGCGACCTGTACGAGGCCGCGATGATCGACGGCGCGGGCCCCTGGCAGCGGTTCCGCTCGGTCACGCTGCCGATGATCAGCTCCGCGCTGTTCTTCGTGGTGATCATCAACACGATCGCGGCGCTGCAGATGTTCGACCAGGTCTACACGATGTTCTTCGGCAACCAGACCGCCCAGCACTCCTACGGCGACTCGGCCCTGTTCTACGTCGTCTATCTGTTCCAGCAGGGCTTCCAGTTCCTGCACATGGGCTACGCGTCGGCGCTCGCCTGGCTGCTTTTCGCGATCATCGGGATCATCACGATCGTGCAGGTCAAGGTCGGCAACCGGTTCGTCTACTACGAGGCCGAGCCTCCGGGAGGGACGCGATGACCGCCACGGCCGGCCGTACGCTGCCGGAGCGCGCCGGCGTGGCCGCGCGGATGCGGGAGGCGGCGCGCGACGACCGCCCGGGCACGGCGGGCACCCGCAGAGCGTTCTTCCTCGTCATGCTCTCCGCCGCCGCGGCGGTGTTCCTCTACCCGTTCGTGTGGCTGGTCGTGGCCTCGCTCAAGCCGCGCGACCGGACGTTCGCCGACCCGTTCCTCCCCTGGCCGCACCCGTTCGCCCCGGAGAACTACGCGAACGTGTGGGACGCCGCGCCGATGCTGGCCTGGTTGTTCAACACGGTCGTCGTGGGGGTCATGGCGGCCCTCACGGTGACCGTGTCGAGCGCGTTCGTCGCCTTCGGGTTCGCCTACTTCCGCTTTCCTGGGCGCGGCGTGCTGTTCGGCAGCGTGCTCGCCACGATGATGCTGCCGGCGGCCGTCACGCTCGTGCCGACGTACCTGATCTGGAACTCGGTCGGCCTCACCGGCACGCAGGTGCCGCTGTGGGCGGGCAACCTCTTCGGGTCGGCGTTCTACATCTTCCTGCTGCGCCAGTTCTTCCTCGGCATCCCGCGCTACGTCTTCGAGGCCGCCAGGGTGGACGGCGCGTCCTACCTCGACCTGTTCTGGCGGATCGCGCTGCCCCTCGGCCGCCCGGCCCTGATCATCGCGTTCGTCTTCGAGCTCAAGGCGAGCTGGTTCGACCTGATGAAGCCGCTGATCTACCTGCAGGATCCCGCGCTGTTCACGCTGCCGCGCGGGCTCAAGGCCGTGGTCGACCAGTTCTACCAGGGCGGCGACCCCAAGTGGGAGATCGTCCTGGCCGCGAGCGTGATCACCACGCTGCCGCTGGTCGTCGTCTTCTTCGCCGGTCAGCGCTACTTCGTGCAGGGCATCGCCACGACCGGCCAGAAGGGCTAGCTCGTTCCCCCGGGCTCGGCCGTGTCCGGCTCTATCGGGGCGTAGCCGAGCACGTGCTCGCGGAGCATCACGCCCACCTCGGGGTCGTTCCGCTCGAACGCCTCCACGAGAGGTTCGTGGTCGGCGGCGTTCTCGTGCGGGCGCATCCGGAACAGGCGGATCGACAGGTGGGTCCACACCTCGATGCCGAGCGACTCCCACACCGACAGCAGCACCTCGTTGCCCGAGGCCTTCACGATCTCCCGGTGGAAGGCGACGCCGTGCCGCACCTGATCGTGCAGGGAACCGGCGGCCGCCGCCTCGTGCAGGCGGCCGAGGTGCGTACGCAGCGCCTCCACGCGGGGCCTGCCCAGCCGGACGGCCGTCTCCTCCAGGCCCGCCCGCACCTGGTACACCTCCCGGAGATCCTCCCGGGTGAGCCTGCGGACCCGCGCGCCCTTGTTGGGCGCGGACTCGATGAGCCTGAGCGCCTCAAGCTCGCGCAGCGCCTCACGCACCGGGGCCTGGCTGACGCTCAGCTCGGCCGCCATGCGCCGCTCGACGAGGCGGTCGCCGGGCTTCCATCGCCCGTTGATCAGGCCGTCGAGCACGGCCTGCCGGATCTGGTCGCGAAGCGGCGACCGCACGACGGGTTCCACGACACCGATGATAGGGCGGCACCACAGACATCCGATGATCGATCATAGGGTGTTTAATGAATGCATGGACGAAGACCTGGACCCGCAGGAGACCGCCGAGTGGCTCGAATCCCTCGAGGCGGTCCGCCGTGCAGCCGGCCCCGAACGGGCCGACTACCTGCTGAGGCGGCTGGCCACGACCACCCGCTACATCAACACCGTCCCGACCTCCGAGGAGCCCCGTTACCCGGGTGACCTGGAGCTGGAGGAACGCATCGCGGCGTACGACCGGTGGAACGCCGCAGCGATGATCACCAGGGGGAGCCGGCTGGGGCTCGGCGGCCACCTGGCGACCTACGCCTCGGCCGCCTGGCTGTACGAGGTGGGCTTCAACCACTTCTTCCACGCCGGCCGCGACCAGGTCTACTTCCAGGGCCACGCCTCCCCGGGCATCTACGCCCGGGCCTTCCTGGAGGGCAGGCTGAGCGAAGCCCGGCTCGACCTGTTCAGGCGCGAGCCCGAGGGCGGGCTGCCGTCGTACCCGCACCCGCGGTCCATGCCGGACTTCTGGCAGTTCCCCACTGTTTCCATGGGCCTCGGCCCGCTCAACGCGATCTACCAGGCCAGGTTCAACCGCTATCTGCACAACCGCGGCATCAAGGACACCTCGCGCAGCCACGTGTGGGCCTTCCTCGGGGACGGCGAGATGGACGAGCCGGAGTCCACGGCCGCCCTCACCCTGGCCGCCCGCGAGGGGCTCGACAACCTCACCTTCGTGATCAACTGCAACCTGCAGCGGCTCGACGGGCCGGTGCGGGGCAACACCCGTATCGTGCAGGAGCTCGAGGGCGTCTTCAGGGGCGCGGGCTGGCACGTCGTCAAGGCGCTGTGGGGCCGCGACTGGGACGGGCTGCTCCACTCGGACGAGCTGGTGGCCCGGCTGGGCGAGGTGCCGGACGGGCAGTTCCAGACGTTCGCCGCCTCGACGGGCGCCTATATCAGGGAGCGGCTGTTCCGGGGACTGGACGTGCCGTACTCGGACGAGGACCTGCGGCGGATCGTCGGCGGGTCGCGGGCGGGCCACGAGCCGCGGAAGGTGTACGCGGCCTACCGCAGGGCCCTGGACAACCGGGGCGCGCCCACGGTGATCCTCGTGCAGACCGTGAAGGGCTGGACCCTCGGCGCGGGGATCGAGGCGCGCAACGCCAACCACCAGATGAAGAAGCTCACCCAGGACGAGTTCCGCGCGCTGCGCGACCGGCTCGGCCTGCCGGTGCCGGACGAGGCGCTCGACGGCGACCTGCCGCCCTACCTGCATCCCGGGCCGGACTCCCCCGAGGCGCGGTACGCCGCCGAGCGGCGCCGCGAGCTGGGCGGGCCCGTCCCCCCGCCGCACGGTCTCCCACCGCCCGCTGCCGGCCCCGGGCGAGGCGCCGTTCCGGGCGCTGGAGAAGGGCTCCAAGCAGCCGGTGGCCACGACGATGGCCTTCGTCCGCCTGGTCAAGGACCTGATGAGGGAGCCGGAGACGGGACGCCGCTGGGTGCCGATCGTGCCCGATGAGGCCAGGACGTTCGGCATGGAGTCGCTGTTCCCCACCGCCAAGATCTACTCGCCGCTCGGCCAGCGCTACGAGTCCGTCGACCGGGACCTGCTGCTGTCGTACAAGGAGGCGGCCGACGGGCAGATCCTGCTGGAGGGCATCACCGAGGCCGGGTCGATGGCGTCGTTCACGGCCGCGGCCTCCAGCTACGCCACCCACGGCGAAGTCATGATCCCCTTCTACATCTTCTACTCGATGTTCGGCTGGCAGCGCACCGGCGACCAGATGTGGGCGCTGGCCGACCAGCTCGGCCGCGGGTTCCTCGTCGGCGCCACCGCCGGGCGGACCACGATGACCGGGGAGGGCCTGCAGCACGCGGACGGTCACTCACAGCTCCTCGCCTCCGCCAACCCGGCGTGCCTGGCCTACGACCCCGCCTTCGCCTACGAGGTGGGGACGATCGTGCGTGAGGGGCTCCGGCGCATGTACGGCCCCGACGGCGAGGACGTGTTCTACTACCTGACCGTCTACAACGAGCCGCTGCCCCAGCCCTCGATGCCCGAGGGAGTCGAGGAGGGCATCCTCCGGGGGATCTACCGGTACGCCGCCGGAGGCGGCCAGGCCCACCTGCTGGCCAGCGGCACCGCGATCCACTGGGCGCTGGACGCGCAGCGGCTGCTCCGGGAGGAGTACGGCGTGGGCGTGGACGTGTGGTCGGTCACCTCCTGGAGCGAGCTGCGCCGCGACGCCATGACCACCACGGGCGTGCCGTACATCCGGCAGGCCCTGGCCGGGACCGCGGGGCCGCTGATCGCGGTCAGCGACTGGATGCGCGCCGTGCCGGACCAGATCAGCCCGTGGATCGACCGGCCGTGGACCTCGCTCGGCACCGACGGGTTCGGGCTGTCGGGCACCCGCGAGGCGGTCCGCAGGCATTTCGGCGTGGATCCGCGCTCCATCGCGGAGGCCGTGCTCAAAGCGGTGGAGACCGGCCGGGACTGAGCGTCGCGCCGCCTTGGGGGGAGCGCCCCGATCGGGGAAACTCTCCGGTCGGGGCACAGTAGGCTGCGAAACCGTGCTCATCCTGCTTCCGCCGTCGGAGGGGAAGGCCGAGCGGGGCACCTCCGCCGTCCGCCGGCTCGGCTTCCCCGAACTCGCCTCCCCGCGCGAGAAGGTCCTCGACGCCCTCGTCTCGCTCTGCCACACGCCCGAGGCGCGCGACGTGCTCGGCCTGTCGGACGGGCAGGCCGGCGAGATCGAGCGCAACCTGGCCCTCCCCACGGCGCGCACGCTGCCCGTCGCCGCCCTCTACACGGGCGTGCTGTACGACAACCTGGGCCTGGCCACCCTCTCCCCCGAGGCCCGGCGGCGGGCCGACCGGAGGATCGTCGTGTTCTCGGCGCTGTGGGGCCTGCTGCGCCCGTCCGACCGCGTGCCGCCCTACCGGCTGTCCATGGGCGTACGGCTGCCGCCGATGGGCGGCCTGGCCGCGTTCTGGCGGCCGTCGATCAGCGCGGTGCTCGACGCGACGAAGGGACTCGTGGTGGACATGCGGTCCGCGACGTACGCCGCCGCCTGGCAGCCCGGCGAACGCGGCGTGGCCGTACGGGTGCTGCGGGAGGCCGGCAGGGAAGCGGACGTCGTCAGCCACATGGCCAAGGCCACCCGGGGCGTGGTGGCCCGCTCGCTCGTCGAGACCCCCGACCGGCCCCGCACGGCCGGGGATCTGGCCGATTTGCTGACCGGCCTGGGGCATCGGGTGGAACTGGCCGCGCCGGCCGGGCGGGGAAGGCCGCGGACCCTCGACGTGATCGTGAGCGAGTGAGTCAGAGGTTGAGCCGGGCGCAGGCCCGGCGGTACTGCTGCGCCGGATCGCCGAGGTGCGACCAGGGCAGCCGGCTGAAACGGCCGCCCGTCCTGGCGAGGTGCCCGCGCGCCGGTCGCCGGAGGTCGGACAGGTAGAAGGCGGCGCCGAAGACGTTGTGCGCCTCGACCGAGCGCGGGTGCGCCCCGCCGAGGCGCCGCTCCGCCCAGTGACCGGCGGCCGAGACGATCTCGCGCTGCGCCTCGAAGGAGAACCAGCCGCCCCGGGACATGGGGGTGCGCCCGGCGGCGACGATCTCGAAGTGGGCCAGCGGCACGAGCGCCGGGAGCGGGCTGCCCTCCGGGGCGTGCGCCGCGGCCGAGCGGGCGAAGCCGAGCATCTCCTGGGCGGTGCCGCCCCAGCCGGGCGACAGGGTGATCAGGCGGGCCAGCGCCCCCGAATACAGAGTCGGCCACCGGCGGGAGCATTCGTACCAGACGGCGTCCTTGTCGGTGCGCGGCCGGTCCAGGCCGATGGCCAGCCACATCAGGCACTCCCACGGCACGGGGTCGCCCTGCGCGAGCCCGGCCGCCGTCAGCAGCGGCTGCCTGGCCCGTTCCATCGCCGACCGGTAGGCGTGCAGCCGGTCCGCCTGCACCGCCCTGGCCCGTACGTCGGGCCGCAGCTCCCAGGCCTCCTCCAGGCGGGCCCGGCCGAGCCACAGCCAGAGGTCGGGATTGCCCTGGTCGTGGGCGAGCAGCGCCTCGATCGACCGGCTCGCCCCGATGACGGCCCGCGACAGCGCCTCCACCCGCAGCGACCGCGTCTCCGGGTCGCCCCTGCTGTCCGCGAGGACGGCCGCCGCCGGTCTGAGGTCCCCCCGAGAGGCGGCCTCGACCGCCTCGTCGAGCATGGTGTCCGCCCACGGGCGGTCCGGGATCACTCGTGGCCCCCGAGCACGCGCCCGATCCACTTCGATCACTCCCATGAGGCGCGAGCCTAGGAGCGTCGACGTGCCCGCGGCGCTACCACGAGGTTACGTCGGTGTTAAGTCGTCCTCCAACGTCGTCGTCCCCCCGGCCGTGGTGCGTGGCCGGGGGGACGATCGACTCGTGCGTCAGTCCAGGTAGTCGCGCAGCACCTGGGAACGGGAGGGGTGGCGCAGCTTCGACATGGTCTTGGACTCGATCTGGCGGATCCGCTCGCGGGTCACGCCGTAGACCTTCCCGATCTCGTCCAGAGTCTTCGGCTGCCCGTCGGTGAGGCCGAACCGCATCGACACCACGCCCGCCTCCCGCTCCGACAGCGTGTCGAGAACGGAGTGCAGCTGCTCCTGCAGCAGCGTGAAGCTGACGGCGTCGGCCGGGACGATGGCCTCGGAGTCCTCGATGAGGTCGCCGAACTCGCTGTCGCCCTCCTCGCCCAGCGGAGTGTGCAGGGAGATCGGCTCGCGGCCGTACTTCTGCACCTCGATGACCTTCTCGGGGGTCATGTCGAGCTCGCGGGCCAGCTCCTCCGGCGTGGGCTCGCGGCCGAGGTCCTGCAGCATCTGCCGCTGGACGCGGGCCAGCTTGTTGATCACCTCGACCATGTGGACCGGGATGCGGATGGTCCGCGCCTGGTCGGCCATGGCCCGGGTGATCGCCTGCCGGATCCACCAGGTGGCGTACGTGGAGAACTTGTAGCCCTTGGTGTAGTCGAACTTCTCGACCGCGCGGATCAGGCCCAGGTTGCCCTCCTGGATCAGGTCCAGGAACAGCATGCCGCGGCCGGTGTACCGCTTGGCCAGCGAGACCACGAGGCGGAGGTTGGCCTCCAGCAGGTGGTTCTTGGCACGGTGGCCGTCCTCGGCGATCCACTCCAGCTCGGCGCGGACGTCGACGGGCAGGCTGTCGGCCTCCTGGGCGAGCTGCTCCTCGGCGAACAGGCCGGCCTCGATCCGCTTGGCGAGCTCGACCTCCTGCTCGGCGTTGAGGAGCGGCACCTTGCCGATCTGCTTGAGGTAGTCCTTCACCGGGTCGGCGGTGGCGCCGGCCGCCGCGACCTGGGCGACGGGCGCGTCGTCATCGTCGTCGGTGAGGATCAGCACCTCATCCTCGGACTGGGCGAGCGCCTCGGCCTTGGGCTCGTCGCCGTCGGCCTCCCCTTCGGCGTCGGTGTCGGAGTCCTCGGTCTCCACCTCGGCGTCGATCTCGACGTCCTCGACCTCGATGTCGAAGTCCTCGATGTCGACGTCACCTTCGAGGTCGATGTCCTCGTCGTCCTCGGCGAGGTCGGCGGACTTCGGCTTGGTGTCGGCCTTGGGCGCCTTGGCCTCGGGACCCGTGGTGGGGGCCTCCGGCTTGACGGGCGCGGCCTTCTTCGGCGGAGCGGGCTTGGCCGGAGCCTTGGCCGCGGCCGGCTTGGCGGCGGGCGGCGCGGGCTTGGCCGGGGCGGGCTTCTTCGGCGCCGGCTTGGCGGCCGGCGCGGAGTCGGTCACCACGGCGGTCACGGTCTCCGGCTGCGACTCCTTGGCCGCTGCGGATTTGGTGGTCTTCTTGACGGGCGCGGTGGTGCGGCGCTTGGCTTGACCTCGAGAACGCTTGGGAGCCGCGGAGTCGGCGGCCGTCACCACGACGGTCACACCCTCCTTGCTGAGGCTGCGCAGGAATCCAGCGGCTTGCGACATCGGGATGTCCGCTTCCTCGAAGGCCTTGCGGACATCCTCGGACTCGAGGAAACCCTGCGAGCGCCCACGCTCGAGGAGCTGCTGAATCACTGGCTCGTTCAGCTCCGACGGCTTCGAGCGAGTCGAACTTGCAGGCGACACGAACACCTCTCGAACGAACGCATGGCGAGAATGGACCCAGGTGCTTCTTCTTTTCCGGTGGTGAGGTCGCGCAGACCGCGACATGCCATTGTGGCACGCCACGGTACGTGATACGGCCGCGTCCCGCCGGTTGCTCCTCCACCCTAGGCCGACCGAGACACTAGTGCGTACGGAAGGAGGTCACTGATACCCGAAAGCAACCGTTATGACTGTTTCATTCAGTCACTCTTCGTGGCCGGTGGAACGTGGACCGCGAGTACCGTTACGTCATCGTCCTGTTCATACCCGGACAGCATGTGGTCCACCAGGAAATCGAGCAGCATATTCGGGCTGCTCAGGACCTCCGGGGGCGCTTCGGCCACGACGGACGAAAGCTCCCTGAGTCCGGCGTCCAGCCCGCGCTTGCGGTTCTCCACCAGACCGTCCGAGTACAGAACGGCGGTGTGACCCGGCGGCACGCAGAACCGGAACTGCTTGCGGCTCGTGGCCCAGCCGAGCGGGGTGCCCGGCTCGGTCTCGTGCAGCAGCCCGACGCCCTGCGGCGAGACCAGCAGCGGCGGCGGGTGACCGGCCAGGGCCAGCGTGCCCTCCCCGGTCCCGGGTTCGACGACCATGTACGCCAGGGTGGTGACCTGCTCCTCCTCCTCGGTCGCCTCGAAGACGCGGTCGAGCCCCGTCAGCACCGCGGCCGGGGGCGGGTTGGTCAGCGCGAGGGCCCGCATCGCGTTGCGGATCCGGCCCATGCCGGCGGCGGCCTTGACGCCCTTGCCCATGACGTCGCCCACCACGGCCGCCACCCGGCCGTCCTGCAGGACGAACGCGTCGTACCAGTCGCCGCCCACCTGCACGTGACGCGAACCGCTGCGGAAGCGGTGGGCCAGCATCAGGCCCCGCACCACCGGCAGGCGGTCGGGCAGCAGGCTGCGCTGCAGCGTCTCGGCCGTCTTGTGCTCGCGCTCGAACAGCGTGGCCCGCTCGACCGCGAGGGCGCACTGTCCGGCGAGGGCCTCCAGGAAGACGCCGTCCTCCTGGGAGATCTTCTGGGTCCGCGTGAACGAGAACCGCAACGCGCCGAGCGCCCGCCCGGCCGCCAGCAGCGGCAGGCCCACCCAGGCCCGCTCGTCCGTCTGCGCGAGGAAGCCGGAGATCTGCGCCTCGTCGGCGCCGGCGTCCACGAGCTGGGCGCGCAGGCTGTCGGGCGACTCGGCGAAGACCGGGCGGCGGCTGTTGACCGCCATCGTCATCACGTTGGGGTTCGCGAGGTCGATCTCCTCGCCCCGGGTGTCCGGGGTGCCGCCGCTGCTGATCAGCTTCAGCGTGGCCCGGTCCAGGTCGAGCAGGGCCACGGACGAGTGGTCGGCGGCGAGGGCCGTACGGCCGACGTCGATGATGACCTGCACCACCTGCTCGACCGTGAGCGCCTCGGCGAGCTGGGCGGTCGCGCCCTGGAGGCGGGCGGTGCGCAGCGCGGCGGCGCCGAGCTGGTCGGTGAGGCGCCCGCGCATCTCCTCGGCCTCACGCTGCGGCGTGACGTCCGTGTTCGCCCCGACCCACTCCACCACACGGCCGTGCCTGATGATCGGCACGGCCCGGACCTCGAAGTGCCGGTAGCCGCTGGCCCGGGTGCGCACCCGGTAGCTCCACTCGAACATCGTCCGGCCGCGCAGCGCCTCGCGCCACGCCTCCTCGGTGCCGGGACGGTCGTCGGGGTGCACCGCGTCCAGCCAGCCGTGCGCGAGGTACTCCTCCAGGCCCTGGCCGGTGATGGCCCGCCACTGGGGCGCGTCCTCGGCCACCGCGCCGCTGGGCGAGGTGATCCACACGAGCTGCTGCTGCGACTCCAC
The DNA here is from genome assembly GCF_002027145.1 of Microbispora sp. GKU 823. NCBI lineage: Bacteria > Bacillati > Actinomycetota > Actinomycetes > Streptosporangiales > Streptosporangiaceae > Microbispora > Microbispora sp. GKU 823. The sequence goes on from NZ_MWJN01000001.1 coordinate 312,545, forward strand.
GAGCGAGCGGTAGCGCTCCTCGCTGCGCTCCAGCACCTCCTCGTTCAGCTGCCGCTCGGTCACGTCGACCCCGAAGAGCGCCGTCCCGACGACGCCGTCGTCGCCGTGCATCGGGAAGAACGACACCGTCCAGTGACGGGTGTCGCCGTTCTCGGCGCGGGTCCTGATCCGCTGGTCGGTGACCGGCAGCGCCTCGTCGGCGATCCGGCGCAGCGCCGCCTCGATCAGGGCGGTCAGGTCGGCCGGCAGCAGCTCGGCCGGTTGGCGGTCAAGATGCAACTCGACAGGGTGGCCGGTCAGCTCGGTAAAGGTGGAGTTGACCCGGACGAAACGCCCATCCGGGTCGAAAAACGCGAAGGCAAACGGCGCCTCCGACATCAGGCCTCTGAAGAGGTCGGAGTCTGATATGTCCAAACCGGGCTCCCGGGGCCGGGGCACGGAGGTTTCGGCGCTCATGGTCGGCACCTCCGTCGCGTGCCAGCGTCTCCCACGAGGCACATCTCCATAACTGTGATTGGTAGCGCAGATCTGCCCTACATCATGGGCGATCGGCATGCGCGGACGGAAGCCCCGCCCGCCATGCGGTCAACGCATCCTGTCAAAAGACCGGCGTCTCGCGCAGGAAGATCCGGCCTACTTCTTGGCCGCCCGCTTCGCTTCCTGCTTGGTCGCGCGGACCAGCTGCAGGCTCTCGGCGTCCACGACGTCGGCCACCGACCGGTGCACCCCCTCCTCGCCGTACGGCCCGGCCGCCTCGCGCCAGCCGTCCGGGCGCACGCCGCACTGCTTGCCCAGCAGGGCCAGGAAGATCTGGGCCTTCTGCCGGCCGAATCCGGGGAGGGCCAGCAGCCGGCGCAGGAGCTCGGCGCCGTCGCGGACATCCTCCCATACCTTCTCGGCCGAGCCATCGTAGTGCTCGACGAGATAGGTCGCGAGCGCCTGGACGCGGGCCGCCATCGCCTTCGGATAGCGGTGGACGGCGGGCGTCGCCGCGAGCAGGGCCGCGAACTGGTCAGGATCATAGGAGGCGATCTCACGCGCGTCCAGGTCGCGGCCGAGCCGGTCGGCGATCGCGCGGGGGCCCGCGAAGGCCCGCTCGAGCGGCACCTGCTGGTCGAGCAGCATGCCGATGAGCAGTGCGAGGGGGCTGCGGCCGAGCAGCTCGTCGGCCTCGGGATCCTGGGCGAGCCGGATACGCATGGGTTCAGCTTCCCACGCGGCGGCCCGCGAAGGGTTGACACCGCCGGGGAAAGAGGTGGAATAAGGGGCGGCAGGTCCCCATTCAGCGAGGAATGCAGTCCATGCCCGTACTCGCAGCACTGATCAGTGGCGGCCCATCACCGGAGCCGGGTCTTCGTGAACCGGCGGAACTCGTGACCCACCGGCTGGCCGCGGAATTCCTGACCGTCCCCCTTTCCGCAGTCGCCCGCTGCGTCGCCGACGCCTGGGCCTGCGGCGAGCACCTGGGGCTCGACGTCACTCCGGAGATCGTCGAGCGGGTCGCCCGGGAACGCCTCCTGGCTCTGGTCAACTCGGCGCCGCCTTCCCGGAGGTGAGGCGCCCCGCGGCGCTCGCGCGGCCGTCGCCCCGGCCCGCCGCCGTACGGCGGGAGAGGTTGGGGCGGCAGATAACGGGGAAGTCACCGGGCCGTGTTCCTGATGCCCTTCGCGGCGGGAATGCGAGAAGGTGGTCACCGTGAGCGAGCGGAGCGAGATCTCGTGAGTCGTCGGCGCCGACGTGACCCCCGGGAGACCCGGCCGCCGGACGACGTGTTCGCGGAGATGCTGCTGGCGGCCAGGGAACTGCTCGCCGTGCGCAGCCCGCTCGACGCCGAGCTCATGGTCTCCGACATGCTCGGCGCGTGGTGGGGCAGGCGGCTGCGCGGCGGCGACGTCGAGCAGATCCTCGGCGAGGGCCTGGTGGACTACGCGGCCAAGGCCGGCACGCCGGCCGCGCTCACCCTGCTCATCTCCGTCGCCTACCTCGGCACCGCCCGCCAGGCGGCCAAGGCGGAGGGCGCGGCGCTCGCGCTGATGGAGTCCGACGTCGCCCGGCCCCGCTGGGCGGACCGCGTCGGCGCCGTCAAGCCGACCGGCTGCTACGTCTCCAGGGACGTGTACGGCGACCAGGACACGGTCGTGTGCACGTTCGCCTACAACGGCGAGGACAGGCACGCGCTGGTCGTGGTGGTCGACTACAACATGGGCGGCATGGCCCGCGACGCCTGGGTGTCGTCACAGGTCGACAAGCTGCTGGAGCAGGCCAGGCTGGAGGCGGCGGGCAACGCGCTGCTGCGGTTCGAGGAGCTGGAGCCGCAGCAGGCGCGGGCGCTGCTGGAGTTCGCGATGAAGGCGACCCGGGCCGCCGCGCACGGCCGCACGGGCCCGAAGCTGGTGAGCGACAGCTACAGCGCCTACCACGCGTTCGCGCGGGCGCGCGTGAAGGCGCTGCCGCCCGGGCGGATGCGGCCCGCCCCCGCGCACACCGAGGCCCCCTACAGCCGCGACCGCCGGGCGATGCTGGCGGCCGAGTTCCTCGCCTCGGACGCGGCGGAGAACCTGTCGGACCCCTCGGCCGCCTCCCGGTGCGCCGACCACATCATCGACTACGGCTGCGACCAGGACTTCGGCCGGCCGATGCGGGTGAGCCCGACCAAGTGCGAGACGTTCCTGCTCGACTGGCTGCCGCGCAAGGTCCTGCTCACCCCGGCGGAGCAGGACGCCATGCCGCACGTGCTGTCGGCGTGGGTGCGTTTCGCCGGCCCTCGGATCGATCTGCCCGACGAGGGCGTACGGGCGACGCTCGACGCGGTCTGGGAGGCGACGGCCCGCTTCACCGAGGCCTACCGGGACCCGGCCACCTTCGGGCTCGACCGCTCTCTCGTGGAACGGCTGCTGCCCGACGGCGACCTGTCCGCGCTGGCCCGGCGCGCGTTCGCGTTCCCCCTGCTGCAGGGCATGCGCGGCTCGACCAACCTCGACCTGCTGAACCCGGCGGACGAGGCCGACCGGCGCATCCTGCTGGAGATCGACCACGCCGACGAGCTGGGCCGCCCGGACCTGGAGGAGCACCTCGCCTGGCACGAGGAGATCGCGGGCCGGCTGTGGGTCGGCGACCCGCCGCAGCTGTGGGAGGCCGCCCAGCGCCTGATCGACCTGGGGCACGACCGGCACGACGTGCTGCACGTCCTCATCGAGATCGCCGAACGGATCGGCGACCATCCGGACGAGCTGGCCGCCGCCCTGGACGACATCGCCGACATCCCGGACGAACCTCCGGCCTGACGCCGGGGCGCCTCTGATCATCCGCCGCACCGTGCGCGGCGGCGGACCGCGGCGTGGCGATCGGCGCGCATGTCTCCTGAGCCGTTCACGTGACCCTCAGGGACGAGGGCGGGCACGCGCCGCCGGTCCCCGGCCGGCTCGCCGGACGCGGCCCGCCTGCGGCCGTTCAGGAGGCGTAGCCGATGTCCTCATACCTGAGGTCGAAGAACCCGTTGGCGCCGATGTTGGCCAGCGCGGACCGCACGGCCACGCCCTGCGGGCACTGGTAGAGCGGCAGCACGTTGACCTTCTTCCAGACCAGCCGGTCGGCCTCGTTCAGCAGGCCGGGCACCTTGTCGAGGTCGAGGGTGCTGCCGGCGCGGTACATGGCCTCGTCGATCTGCTTGCTTCCGCTGCGCCCGAGGTTGGAGTACCACTCGACGTCGTCACCCCGGCCGCCGCTCTCGCCGTCCGCGTAGATGTCGAAGGCGCTCGACACCGGGAACGGCGTGCTCGGGTAGGCGAAGGCGGCGATGTCGAAGTCGCCAGGGATGAGGTGCTTGCCGAAGAAGTCGTCGAAGGGCACCTTGCGCACGTCGACCCGGATGCCGACGCGCTGGAGCATCTGCCGGGCGACGTCGGCCTCGACGCCGCTCATGACGATGCCGTCGGGGACGACGAAGCGCAGCGTGAGCGGTTTGCCGTTCTTCACGCGGGTCTTGCCCGACAGCTTCCAGCCCGCCTGGTCGAGCAGCCGCCCGGCCCGCTTAGGGTCGTACGCGCCGATCGACCCGGCGTTGGCGTGGTAGCCGTACTGGCTGTTCATGAGGAAGTGGTTGTCCAGCGTCACGGTCGGCCAGCCGAGGCCCTTGAGGTCCACCTGCATGAGACCGCGGCGGTCGAGCGCCGCCGCGACGGCCTCGCGCACCCTCGCGTCGGCCAGGACCGGGCTCTCCCCGTTGAAGGTGAGCTGCCGGTACTGCGTGCCCGCGGCCTGCCGGACCACGGCGTCCCACGCCTCCCTGACCCGCGCGTAGTCGTCGGAGGACGGGCCCACCTCGAAGACGTCCACGTCCCCCTTGGTGAACGCGTGCACCATCTGGTCGGGACGCACGGCCCGGAACAGGATGCTGTCCAGCTTGGCCCGGTTGCCCCACCAGGCGGGGTTGCGGGTGAGCGTGACCGTCCTGCCCTTGACGTCGAGGCGCTCCACGCGGAACGGCCCCGCGGTCACCGGGATGCGGTTGATCCAGTCGGCGCCGAACGCCGCCGCGGTCGCGTTGGTGGTGCTGGGATACAGCGGCGTGAACAGGGACTGCCACTCGTTGAACGGCTGGGCGAGGGTGACCACCACCTCGCGGTCGCTCGCCCCCCTGGCCACGCTCTGGATGTTCTCGTACGCGATGGTCGAGTCGACCCGGTAGTCCCGGTCGCGGCCGCTCATGGCCTTCCACTGCGCGGCGAAGTCCGTCCAGGTGATCGGCCTGCCGTCCGACCACTTCGCCTTGGGGTTGATGGAGTAGGTGATGACCTGCCGGGGGGAGGTCGCGGTGATCCTGGCGTTGGTGACGTAGTCGGTGTCGAGGGTCAGCCGCCCACGCTCGTCCGACCGGAACGTGCGGGGCATCAGTGCGTCCGTCACCGCCTTGACGGCGGTGCTGTCGCCGTCGACGTGGTTGCGGTTCCACTGGGTCGGGAAGTCGGTGAGCCCCCACCGGAGCGTGCCGCCGTCCTTGACCTTGTCCCGGGCCAGCGGATTGATGTCGTACGCCTTGACCGGGGAGGGGGCGAGCCCGCTGTCCGGTTCACCCGGCCCCCGCTGCACGCCGCAGGCACCGGCGGCCCACAGAGCGGCCAGTGCGGCCAGGGCAACCGGCCATCGTGCTCTCACGTGCTTCTCCGATCCTCCAGCTACCTTGCGCAGTCGATTAGTAGCAGGAAGTGACGGCATGCGGCCATCGGGACACGCGTCCGGGGGTTTCCCTACGACATCAGGACAACTCGTCTACCGCGCTGCGGACGTCCTCGCTGGTGATCGTCGTCAGCTCGGCGGCGTTCGCCGATCCCTGCTCGGCGAGACGGACGTCCCGCCGCAGCGCGGCCCGCTCGTACAGGGAGCGCGCGAAGCGGCCGTTGCCCAGCCCGTCGATGAGCCTCTCCCGGCAGACCCAGTCGAAGACGTCGGCGAGGTCGCGCGCGGCCGAGGCGTCGAACCTGTCCCCGCTCCCTGCGGCCAGCAGCTCCGCGATCTCGGTCAGCTCCGACGGCCGGTAGGAGGGGAACGACACGCGCTGGTTGAACCGGGAGGCCAGGCCGGGGTTGGTCGCCAGGAACGCATCCATCTCGCGCTCGTAGCCGGCCAGGATGATGACCACGCGGTCGCGGTCGTCCTCGGCGCGCTTCAGCAGGGTCTGCACCGCCTCGGCCCCGAAGGCGTCGCCCCCGGAGTAGCCGGTGTTGACCAGGCTGTAGGCCTCGTCGATGAACAGCACGCCGCCGAGCGCCCGGTCGACCAGCTCGTTGGTCTTGATCGCGGTGGCGCCGAGGTGCTGCCCGACCAGGTCGGCCCGCGACGCCTCGACCACGTCGGGCCGGCCAGCAGGCCCAGCGCGGAGAAGATCCGGCCGAGGATCCGCGCGACGGTCGTCTTTCCGGTGCCCGGAGGGCCGACGAACACGAAATGCCGCATCTGCGACTGGACCGGCAGGCCCTGCTCCTGGCGCATCCTGGCCACCTTGAGCTGGGCGGCGATCGCGTGGACCTGCCGCTTGACCGGTTCGAGGCCGGCCATCCTGTCGAGGTCCGCGAGCGCCTCGTCCAGGGTCGGGGTGACCTGGTAGCCGCGGTATCGCGCGGTGATCTCGTTGAACGCCTTGGTCACGTCGTCCGCGGTGGTGGTGACGAGGTCCTCACCGCGCGGCGCCCCGCCCGCGCTCACCACGCGCACGTCACGGGCCTGTGCGGCGGCCTCGGCGAGGCTGCGGGCGAAGCGGGCGTTGCCGAGGTCGTCGACGAGCCCCCGGCGCTCCACGTCCTCGAACAGCCGGCGCAGCACGGGACGGGCCTCGGGGGCGAGCCGGTCCCCCCGGCGCTGCTGCAGCGCCTCGGTGATCTCCAGCAGTTCCGCCGGGCTGTAGCTGGGGAAGCGCACCCGGGTGGCGAAGCGGCTCGACAGCCCCGGGTTGGACGCCAGGAAGTCGTTCATCTCCCGCTCGTAGCCGGCCAGGATGACGATGAGCCGGTCGCGGTCGTCCTCGGCCCGCTTGAGCAGCGTCTGCACGGCCTCCGCGCCGAACCGGTCGGGCTGGCCGTCGCCCGAGTTGATGAGGCCGTACGCCTCGTCCACGAACAGGACGCCGCCGAGCGCGCGGTCGATCAGCTCGTTGGTCTTGATCGCCGTGGCGCCCAGGTACTCCCCCACGAGGTCGGCCCGCTGCGCCTCGACCACGAACGGCGTCTCCAGCAGCCCGAACGCGTAGAAGATCTTGGCGAGCGACCTGGCGACGCTGGTCTTGCCGGTGCCGGGAGGGCCGACGAACACGAAGTGGCGCATCGGCCGCTCGTTGGCGTAGCCCGCCTCCCTGCGCAGCCGGGCCGCCTCGATGGACGCGGCGATGGCGCGCACCTGCTCCTTGACCGGTTCGAGCCCGATCATGGACTCCAGTTCCGTGAGCGCCTGCTCGACCGTGATGGGCGGCGGAGCGCCGGTCTCGGCCGCGGCGGCCTGGTGACCTCCCGCCCTGGCGCGCACCTGCACCTGGGTCTCCGCGCCCGCCGCCTCCCGCTCCGCCTCCGCGCGCACCCTGCGGGCCAGCACCAGGCGGTAGAGGAGCACCGCGGCGGCCACGCCGTACGCGCCCCACAGGGCGGCGGACGGCGACAGCGGCGACAGCGACAGCGCGACGACCCCGGCGGGCGCGAGGGACATCAGCGTCGTCAGCCACGGCGGCACCCACCGGATCAGGTGGGCCGCGCCGCCGGCCAGCGCGCCCAGCAGCATCAGCAGGCCGGGCACGATCGACTGCCCGCCGAACACGCCCATGAACAGCGGCAGCAGCAGGCCCCACCCGGCGAGCACGAGCACGGTCGCGGCGGCGCGCGGATAGCTGAGCGCCAGCGCGAGGAAGCACAGCGCCAGGAACGTGTAGATGAACGTGGGCGCGAGCGACCAGTTGAGCGCCGCGGCCACTCCCATGGTGGCGACGAGCAGCACCACGAACAGCGCGCGTCGCGCGAACGGCGGAAGTTGGAAATAGCGGAAACGCACCTGTTCGAACAGATCACGTGCCGCAGTCCGGCTTAAGAGGCTCGCCGCCCGTGCCCTGTCGGAGTCCCGCATCGACGCCTCCCCGCTTCGACCCCGGTTATACCGCACGTGCGAACGGAATGGGTGGACCCATGCGGCGCGGTGGACGACGCACGTCGCCGGAACGGGCCGGCCGCCCGAGTCGCGCGCTTCGCGGCTACCGGGTGGTGCGGGCCTGGTGGCGTCCGGGGTACTCGCGCATCAGGACCTGCCGCGGCGTGACCCGCAGCACGTCGTCGTCCGGCACGGCGACGCCCCGTACCTCTGCCCAGAATCGCGGGTCGCCCACGAAGAGGACCACGCGCGGGTCGCGCCGCACCGCGTCCCACGCCTCGTCGCCGGCGATGAGGCGGAACTCGCCCGCCGGGGTCACCGAGGTCACCGCGCTCACCGCGAGCGCGCGCGGGCCGTCCGCCCCGGTGCAGGCGAGGACCACGTTGCGGGAGTAGGCCGCGGCGTGCCGCACCTCCTCGCTGAGCCCTGTCGAGGGGGTCAGGTCACCGGGAATACGTGTGCCGCACGACTCGGACGGCACGAGCGAGGCGCGCCACGGGCCCGGCCCGCCGCGCAACCAGGCCCGTGCGGCGCGAACCGCGAAGGCCGCCGCCCCGAGCGCCAGCGCGCCCCAGGCACAGCGCCACAGGGCCACGACGGCGGGGTCCGGCCCCCCGAGGGCCTCCGCCGCACCCGCGGCGGCGGCGCAGAGGGCGGCGACGGCCGGGGCGGTGAGCGCCACGGCGAGCCACCGGTCGTGCGGCGGCCTGGGTACGCCCGCCGTCCGCAGCCGCAGCAGCCCCACAGGGACCGCCAGGCACGCGACGGCGGCGAGGGGCGCGCCAGCCGCGTTGGGGACCGGCATGAGCGCCGCGGTCGCCTGCCACGCGCGGGCCGCGACGATCCAGAACGTGACGGCGATGTCGCGCGTCGCCGCCCGGTCGGCCGCCGTGGTCCGGCCCCGATCGGCGGCGCCCGGCCCGGGTGACACGGGCAGCGCGGCGGCGAACCGCCTCAGCGCGGCGACCGGGCGTCCCCGCCACGTCTCGGCCAGGAGCCTGACGGCGAGCGCCGCGACGGGGTTCAGGAGCACGGAGCCCGGCTCGCCCCGC